>NZ_JBVLTJ010000007.1:0-290170 GCF_055597585.1 Streptomyces sp. AMJ-169 | reverse complement strand
TGGGGGTGCTGGGGGTGCTGGGGGTGCTGGGGGTGCTGGGGGTGCTGGGGGTGCTGGGGGTGCTGGGGGTGCTGGGGGTGCAGTCTGGGCAGGCGGGGCGGCTTCGGTCAGTGGTCACGCGGGCGGCGGCGGTGCGGCTCCGGGTGACGGTCGCACGGGCGCTGGCGGTGTAGTTCGGGGCGGCGGAGAGCGGAAGCCCGGTGTCAGCGGTGCGGCTCCGTTCGGCGGACGGCCCGGCGTGAGCGGTGCCGCTCCGGCCGACGGGCAGCCCGGCGCCAGCGGTACGGTTCCGGCCGGCCGACAGCCCGGTGTCTGCGGTACGAC
Organism: Streptomyces sp. AMJ-169; assembly: GCF_055597585.1. NCBI lineage: Bacteria > Bacillati > Actinomycetota > Actinomycetes > Kitasatosporales > Streptomycetaceae > Streptomyces > Streptomyces sp. AMJ-169. The sequence goes on along the minus strand of NZ_JBVLTJ010000007.1, from coordinate 289,846 downwards.
CCCGGTCGACGGAGCCACCCAGCACACAGCACTGCGCACCCTCGTCTCCCTCCTCCACGCCGAACACCTCGCGCTCCCCCCGGCCGTCCTGGACGTCCTCACCCCACCCGCGTTCCGGTACACGCGAGGTGAGGCGGCGTACGACACCTCCGCCGGGCGCGTCTTCGATCCGCTGGAGGCGGTCCGGGTCGCCGCGACGCTGGTGATCGAACCGCTGCTTGCGCCGACCCGCCTCAACCGGCTGGCCTGGCAGCACGCGCAGCACGCGCAGGACGCCGGGGTGCCGAGTGTCACGGAGGTCATCGGGGCGCTGCTGGGAGTGACGGGCGCCGGCTTGATCCAGGAGACGGCCAACTGGGCTGTGCTGCATGGGGTGTTGCGGGCGGCCGGGGGCGAGGGGTTGCACGCGGCGGTACGGGCCGAGGTAAGGGAGGCGCTGGGCGCGGCTCAACTTGGCGGACAGCGAGGTGAGTTGCTGAAGCGCTGGCTGACAGACCCGGCCTCGGTACGGCTCGACCCGGCGCCTAGGGTTCCGCCGGGGGCGCCTAACTGAGGCGGGCCGGTGTCTGGTGGGTTCGCCGGGGGTTGCTGCTGGGGGTGCCTGAGAGGTCGGCCGGTGTCCGGCGGGTCGCTGGGAGTTCCCGGCGAGGGTTTCCGAGAGGCCGGTCGGTGTCCAGCGGGCCGCCGGGGGTGTCCAAGATGTTGGCCGGTGTCTGGGGCGGGTCGTTGGGAGTTGTCGCTGGGGATGTCCGAGGGATCGGTCGGTGTTCAGCGAGTCTCTGGGAGTCGTCGCCGGAGGTGCTTAAAAGCTGGCCAGTGTCCGGCGGCCATCGGGAACTCTCGCCGACGGCTTCCGAGAGGCCGGTCGGCGTCCGGGCGCGCCGCTGGGAGTTGTCGCCGAGGGATCCGAGAGCCGACCGGTGTCCAGCGGGTCTCTGGAGTCGTCGCCGGGGGTGCCTGAGAGGTTGGCCGGTGTCTGGCGAGCCGCTGGGAGGTCCCGGCGAGGGTTTCCAAGAGGCCGCCCGACATCCAGCGAGCTGCCGGGGCGTCCAAGGAGTTGGTCGGTGTCCGGGGCGCGCCGTTGGGAGTTGCCGTCGAGGGGACCGAGAGCCCGGTCGGTGTCCAGCGGGCCGCCGGGGGCGTCCAAGATGCTGGCCGGTGTCCGAGGCGAGCCGCCGGGAGTTCTCGCCGAGGAGCACCCGAGAGGGCGACCCGTGTCAGCGCCGCCCCGAGAAGCCCCGGCATTCAGCAGCCCTCCCGAACCTCCGCCAACACCCCCCCGCCCCAATCCCCTTGACACCCTCCACTCCCCCCGACGTAAGTTGAACCGACCGCCCGTAACCCGAAACCGATCACCCCGACGGCCGGAGGCCCGATGCGTGCACGTAAGTCGCCGTCGCGCCGTGCCGCCGCAGGTACGCGGCTGATCATCCGGCGGCATGTCGACTACTGCCGCACCGCCTCCGCCGTCTGTCCTTCCGCACGCGTCTGAATCAGCGCCGGTCCCATACGACCGGCCCCCTCGCCGTGCCCGGAAGGAAACACCCATGTCCGCCCCACTGCGCCTCGCCGTCGAACTCGACGGTCACGGCGCGCACCCCGCCGCCTGGCGCCGGTCCGCCCACGGGCCCGCCGCCCCGCTCACCCCGAAACACCTCGCCCGGACCGCCGCCGCAGCGGAGAACGCCGGGTTCACCCTGCTCACCCTCGACGACAGCGCCCTGCCGCCCGGCGCCGGAGCGGCCGGGCGGATCGGGGCCGTCGAGCGTGCCGCGTACCTCGCGGAGACCACCTCCACGATCGGCATCGCCCCGATCGTCCCCCTCACCTACGCCGAACCCTTCCACGTCTCCAGCCAGTTGGCCTCCCTCGACCACATCTCACACGGCCGGGCCGGATGGGTCGTGAGCGAGGAGGAACACCCCGAGGCCGCCCGCGCGTGGGGGCGCGCCTTGGTGGGCGGCGCCGATACCAGGGCCCTAGCCGACGCGCGCGCCCTAGCCAACAGCGCCGACGCGCGGGCTCTGGCCGACGACTCCGACGCCCGCGCCCTAGCCGACGCCCGCGCCCTGTCCAACGGCGCCCACACGCGCGCCCAAGTCAACGCCCCCACCCCCCGCACCCGCGAATCCCAAGACGGCATCAAAGTCATACGCTCACTCTGGGACTCCTGGGAAGACGACGCGGTCATCCGTTCCGTCGCCACCAGCCGCTACCTCGACCGTGACCGCCTGCACTACATCGACTTCACCGGAGACACCTACACGGTGAAGGGCCCGGCGATCGTCCCCCGGCCGCCGCAGGGACAGTTGGTGGTGTTCGGGGACCCGGATCGGGTGCCCGCCGAGTTGCTCGACGTCGCGTTCCTCGGCGGGCGGAACACCGCCGGCCTACGGACCGCCGCCGCCGGCGCCGGCACCCCGCGCGTCTTCGCCGACCTCGAAGTCGCCCTGGACACCGACGAGTTGACGGCCGATCAGCGCGTCGCGGACCTCGACCGGCACACCCCCTGGCCCGACCGAGGACGGCTGCGCCACATCGGCTCCCCCGCCGGACTCGTCGCACTGCTGCGGGAGTTGGCGGAATTCGTCGACGGCGTACGGCTGCACCCCCTCGTCCTTGACGAGGACATCGAACCCCTGTCCCGCCTCGTCCTCCCCGAACTCTTCGCCAGCCGTACGGCGGTTCGCCCGCTCCCGGCGGCAACTCTGCGCGGACACCTGGGACTTGACCGGCCCGTGAACCGGTACGCGACGACGGCAGTGGAGGCGACCCGATGACCCGCACCGACCCCCTCGACGTCCCCCGCCCCCACGCGCAGCTGCACTTCGGCGTCTTCTTCCAAGGTGTCAACCACTGGACCATCTGGTCCGACCCCGCGAGCGGCTCGCAGATCGACCCGGCGAACTTCCGGAAGGTCGCGCGGACCGCCGAACGCGGGCTGTTCGACGCGTTCTTCCTCGGAGAGGGGCTGCGGCTGCGGGAGGTGGACGGGCGGATCCATGACCTCGACGTCGCGGGGCGGCCCGACGCCATCACGCAGCTCGCCGCGCTCGCGGCCGTCACCGAGCGGATCGGGCTCGTGTCGACGTCCAACACGACCTTCAACGAACCCGCCGACCTCGCCCGCCGCCTCTCCGGGCTCGACCTGCTCTCGGAGGGGCGGGCCGGCTGGAACGTCGTCACCACCGACAACGCGTGGACCGGTGCCAACTTCCGGCGCGGCGGATACCTCGACCACGCCGACCGGTACCGCAGGGCCGAGGAGTTCCTGACGGTCGCCCGCGCGATCTGGGACGGCGGCCAAGTCCGCCACCAGGGGCCGCAGTTCGACGTCGAGCTGACGCCCACGCTGCCCGCCAGTGCCCAAGGGCATCCCGTCATCTTCCAGGCCGGTGACTCCGGCGAGGGGCGGGACTTCGCGGCCCGCAACGCCGACGTCATCTTCTCCGCGCACGGCAACGACTTCGCCGACGCGCTGGCCTTCGCCGACGACATCAGGCGCCGGCTGCGGCTGGCCGGGCGGCCGGAGGACGACCTGCGCATCCTGCCCGGCACCGAGATCATCATCGGGGCGACGGAGGCGGAGGCGCTGGAGAAGAAGCGCTGGATCAGGCTCCAACAGGTCACCCCGGCAACGGCGTTGAACGTCGCCGGGCAGCTGTGGAACCGCGATCTGTCCGGCCGGGACGCCGACGGGCCGCTCCCCGCGGAGGACCCGGTCGTCGTCGGGAACGACGGCTCCTTCGGCGCCCGCCGCGTCGCCGACCCGCGTGCCGTCGTCGCCGAGTGGCGGCAGAAGGCCGAGGCCGGCGGCTGGTCGCTGCGCGAGACCGTCATCCACCTCGGCCCCCAGCGCGGGCACGTCGGCACCCCGGCGGGGCTCGCCGACAAGTTCGCCCGCTTCGTCCGGCACGGCGCGGTCGACGGCTTCAACGTCACGCCGTACCTGATCCCGGACGGGCTCGACGACATCGTCGACCTGCTGATCCCCGAACTCCAGGAACGCGGCGTCTACCGCACCGAGTACAGCGGCACGACGCTGCGCGAACACCTGGGCCTGCGGGAACCCCTCACAAAAAGAGAGCCGCTCGCAAAAAGAGAGCCCCTCACCGGAAGCGAACCCCTTACCCCCCGCTCCACGACCGCGCCCGCTCCCGAGCGGCTCGCGAGCTGACCTGCCCCCGACCCTCCTGCGCACCGGGGACGGCGGGCCTGTTCCACTCGCCGTCCCCGAGCACCAGCAGCGGATCGAACATCACCACCACCCCCGCGAGCAGCAGAAAGATCACCGGCCCGAGCAGCAGCGGCACCAGCAGCGAGGTCGGCGAGTTCCCGGCCCACGACGGCGTCGTCCCGTGCACGTGCACGCTCACCGCGGCCATCCCCGTGTAGTGCATCCCGGAGACCGCGACCCCCATCGCCAGACTCGCCCCCAGGCTCGCCAGGAAGCCCCGGACGGACACCGCCGCCCACAGCGCCGCCGTCGCCGCGCCGATCGCGATCAGCACCGACAGCCCCACCGTCAACGGGTCATACGAGACCGCCCCGTTGAGCTGGAGCGAGGCCATGCCGAGGTAGTGCATCGCGGCGACCCCGAGCCCGGTCACCACCCCCGCGAACGCCAGCGTGCGCCCGCTCGCGCCCCGGTAGCCGACGATGAACACCCCGACGCCGACGACGAGCACGGCGACGGCGAGGCTGAGCACCGTCAGGCCCACGTCGTAGCCGACCCGGGTCTCCACGACCCGGAAGCCGATCATCGCGACGAAGTGCATCGTCCAGATCCCGCAGCCGATCGACGCGGCCCCCAGCCCCAGCCAACCCGCCTTCCAGGAGCGGGAGTTCAGCAGCGACCTGACGATGCAGCGCAGGCCCAGCGCGCCGCCGAGGCAGGCCATCACATAGGCGGCCACCGGAGTCACCGCCCCGTAGCGGAACCCGTCGACCGTGCCTTCCATACGCCAACTCCCCCCAGAACCACGTGTGCACGAGATGTGCGCAATCGAAGTGTGTTCGATGGGGCGTCAGTAAGCGTGCGGTAACCGGAAATTGGTTCGAGATGGCATATTCGCAGGACAAGTACCGGGTTTCATGGGGGAGTTGGGGCGCCCGGTCCGTCCGTCATCGAGGGAAAACCCTTGACCCTCCGGGACTCTGCTGACATGACCCCGTCAAGATGTCATTCTCCCTGCCATCCGTCGCACAGCTCAGTCCCCCGCACGGCACCGCTCAACTCGCCCCGTGACCTGAGGAGTACGAGTGAGACGCAACCCCCGATCCCGCGCCACCGCGGCCGCCGCCCTGCTCTCGACCGCCGCCCTGCTCGCCGTCGGCGTCCAGACGGCCCCCGCCCTCGCCCAGCCCGCCACCCCCCACGCGGACGCGCTGCGCACCGGCTCCCTCCCCGCCGGTCTGACCCCCGCCCAGCGCACCACCCTCATCAAGGGCGCCGAGGCGAAGACGACCGACACCGCGCGCCAACTCGGCCTGGGCGCCCAGGAGAAGCTGGTCGTCAAGGACGTCGTCAAGGACAACGACGGTACCGTGCACACCCGTTACGAGCGCACCTACGCCGGGCTGCCCGTGCTCGGCGGCGACCTCGTCGTGCACACGCCCCCGGCCTCGCTCGCCGCCGGGACCGTCAGCACCACCTTCAACAACAACCGCCGTACGATCGCGGTCAAGTCGACCACCGCGGCCTTCGGGAAGTCCGCCGCCGAGACCAAGGCGCTCACGTCCGCCCGCTCCGTGGACGCGTCGGCCGCGCCCGCCGAGGGCGCCCGCAAGGTCGTCTGGGCCGCCGAGGGCACCCCGAAGCTCGCCTGGGAGACGGCTCTCACCGGCGTCCAGAAGGACGGCACCCCCAGCAAGCTGCACGTCGTCACCGACGCCACGACCGGCGCCGAACTCTCCCGCTGGGACGGCATCGAGACCGGCACCGGCAACAGCCAGTACAGCGGCACCGTCACCCTCAACACCACGCTGTCCGGCTCGACTTACCAGCTCTACGACACCACGCGCGGCGGCCACCGGACGTACAGCCTGAACAACGGCACGTCCGGCACCGGCACGCTGATGACCGACGCCGACGACGTCTGGGGCACCGGCTCAGGATCCAACACCCAGACCGCCGGAGTGGACGCCGCCTACGGCGCCCAGACGACCTGGGACTTCTACAAGAACACCTTCGGCCGCAGCGGCATCAAGAACGACGGCATCGCCGCCTACAGCCGCGTCCACTACAGCACCAACTACGTCAACGCCTTCTGGGACGACAGCTGCTTCTGCATGACCTACGGCGACGGCTCCGGCGGCACCCACGCGCTGACCTCCCTCGACGTCGCGGGCCACGAGATGAGCCACGGCGTCACCTCCAACACCGCGGGCCTCAACTACTCAGGTGAGCCGGGCGGGTTGAACGAGGCGACCTCCGACATCTTCGGCACCGGCGTCGAGTTCTACGCCAACAACTCCTCCGACGTCGGCGACTACCTCATCGGCGAGAAGATCGACATCAACGGCGACGGCACCCCGCTGCGCTACATGGACCAGCCCAGCAAGGACGGCTCGTCCGCCAACTCCTGGTACTCCGGCGTCGGCAACCTCGACGTGCACTACTCCTCCGGCCCCGCGAACCACATGTTCTACCTGCTCTCCGAGGGCAGCGGCACCAAGACCATCAACGGCGTCACCTACAACAGCCCGACCTCCGACGGCGTCGCCGTCGCCGGCATCGGCCGCGCCGCCGCGCTCCAGATCTGGTACAAGGCGCTGACGACGTACATGACGTCGTCCACCAACTACGCGGGCGCCCGTACGGCCGCCCTCAACGCGGCGGCGGCGCTGTACGGTTCGAGCTCCGTGCAGTACGCGGGCGTCGGCAACGCCTTCGCCGGGATCAACGTCGGCAGCCACATCACCGTGCCCTCGACCGGCGTCACCGTCACCAACCCCGGCAGCCAGTCCACCACGGTCGGCACCGCCGTCAGCCTCCAGGTCGCGGCCAGCTCCACCAACAGCGGCACCCTCACCCACACCGCCTCAGGGCTGCCGACCGGTCTGTCGATCAGCTCCAGCGGGCTGATCTCCGGCACCCCGACGGCCGCCGGGACTTACAGCACGACCGTCACGGTGACCGACTCCACCGGCGCCACCGGCACCGCCTCCTTCACCTGGACCGTCAGCGCCAGCGGCGGCGGCTCCTGCACCTCCGCCCAGCTGCTGAGCAACTCCGGCTTCGAATCGGGCAACACCGCCTGGACCGCCAGCAGCGGCGTCATCACCAGCTCCAGCAGCCAGGCCGCCCGCACCGGCTCCTACAAGGCCTGGCTCGACGGCTACGGCTCCACCCACACCGACACCCTCTCCCAGTCGGTGACCATCCCCAGCGGCTGCACCAACACCACGTTCACCTTCTACCTCCACATCGACACCGCCGAGACCACCACCAGCACCCAGTACGACAAGCTGACGGTCACCGCCGGTTCGACCACCCTGGCCACCTACTCCAACCTCAACGCGGCCAGTGGCTACGTACAGAAGTCCTTCAGCCTCGGCTCCTTCGCGGGCTCGACCGTGACCCTCACCTTCACGGGCGTCGAGGACTCCTCCCTCCAGACCAGCTTCGTCGTCGACGACACCGCCGTCACGACCGGCTGACCGGCTCCCCCCATGGGAAGGCGCTCGCGGCGGGCACGTCCGCCGCGAGCGCCTTTTGCCGCGTCAGCAACCTGTGCCGACGCCCGGCTTCACTTGCCCAGCGTCCGCGCGAACAGCGCCAGCAGCTCCGTCCAGTGCCGCTCCGCCGCCTCCTCGTTGTATGCAGAGGTGTCGGCCTGCGTGTAGCCGTGCTGCGCGCCCGCGTAGACCTCGGTGCGGTGGCGGACGCCGGCCTCGGCGAAGGCCTCGTCCAGGGCGCGGGCGTCGTCCGGCGTCATCGAGTCGTCGTTGTCGGCGTGCGCGAAGTACACCTCGGCCGTCACCTTGCCGGCGAGCAGGTGCGGGCTGTCGGGGGTGTCGCGCACCAGCCGGCCGCCGTGGAAACCGCCCACCGCCGCGACCCGCTCCGCGTGGTGCGCCGCGGTCTGGAGCGCCAGCCCGGCGCCCATGCAGTAGCCCGTCAGACCGACGGGACCGGCCGCGACCAGCGGGTTCTTTGCCAGCCAGCCCAGGTACGCGCCCGCGTCCTGCACCGCGCGCTCGGCCGTCAGCTGCTGCGCGACCGGCATGATCTGGCCGAAGATCTCGGCGCGCTGCGCGAAGTCGATGAAGTCGGGCAGGTCGAACACGGGGGCGCGGCCCGAGCGGTAGAACGCGTTCGGCACCAGCACGGCGTAGCCCTCGCCCGCCAGCCGGTCGGCCATCTTCTTCAGATGCGGACGCAGCCCGAACGCGTCCTGGTAGAGGAGGACCGCCGGCCGCGGGGTCCCGTCACCGGGGTGCGCGAAGTAGGCGTCGGCGACGCCGTCCTCGGTGACGATGTCCACGTTCGTGCCCTGTACGGAGGTCATGTCTGGGGGTGCCTCTCAACTCACACGGATTCAACAACCGGTGCCCATCGTCGCACTGCCGTCCAGTGCAACCGGAGACACCCCCCGCTCTTTGCCGCGCGCTTTACTCGAACCGCGCCGCGTCCCCGGCCCCGTACCGCACGACGACCGCCTCCCCGTCGGAGAAGTCCACGACCGTCGTCGGCTCGGTCCCGCACTCGCCGGAGTCCAGCACCCCGTCCAGGACGTGGTCCAGCTCGTCCTTGATCTGCCAGCCCTGCGTCATCGGCTCGTCCTCGCCGGGCAGCAGCAGCGTGCTCGACAGCAGCGGCTCGCCCATCTCGGCCAGCAGCGCCTGGGTGACCGTGTGGTCCGGGATGCGCACGCCGACCGTCTTCTTCTTCGGGTGCTGGAGCATCCGGGGCACCTCGCGGGTGGCCGGCAGGATGAACGTGTAACTCCCGGGCGTGGACGCCTTGATGGCCCGGAAGACGTTGTTGTCGATCTGCACGAACTGGCCGAGCTGGGCGAAGTCCTGGCACACCAGCGTGAAGTGGTGCCGGTCGTCGAGCTTGCGGATCGACCGGATCCGGTCGATGCCCTCCTTGCTGCCCAGCTTGCAGCCCAGCGCGTAGCAGGAGTCCGTCGGGTACGCGATCAGCGCACCGCCGCGGACCGCGTCGGCGACCTGCGTGATGGTGCGGGCCTGGGGGTTGTCGGGGTGCACGTCGTAGTACTTCGCCATTCGGCGAGCCTATCCGCAGCCGACGGGAGCCGCCCGACGGGGCCGGGGGGTGTCGTAACAGCCCGCGCGCACTGGCCGAACGACCGCGCACGGCCCCCTGCCCAACCCCGGTACCGTCTCCCCCGGGAAAGGAGGGCCGCCCGGATGCCCGCTCAGGACGGCACGGCACACTGGGCCGAGGAACTCCTCGCCCAGCTGAGACCCGGCCACGGCACCGAAGCCGTCACCGCCTGGCTGGCCCGCACCCTGGACGCCCGAGCGGCCCTGTACGACGCCCGGGGCGCCCTCGTCGCGGGCGAACCCCTGCCCCTCGACGGCACCCCCGCCGCCGACGTCCGCGCCGGCCGCCTCGCCGCCGCCTCCTGGCAGGACCCCGGCCGCGCCCTGCGCCTCGTCCGCGTCGTACGCCCCCGCCCCGAACCCCCCTGGCTGCTCGCCGTCGCCCGCGCCGCGCCCTTCGACGCCCGCGCCGCCGACGTCGTCGCCCACACCGCCGCCGTCCTCGGCGCCGTCCTGCGCGCCCGCGAGGCCGACGCCACCGAACGCCGGCTCGCCCGCGCCGCCGCCGACCTGCGGCTGGCCATCCTCCAGCTGCTGATGGTCGAGGACACCGTCGCCGCCCGCCGCGTCGCCGCCGGCCTCTGGCCCGGCCTCCTCGACACCGACACCGCCCGCGTCTACGTCGCCGAGTCCACCGTCGCCGACCGCGACCGGCTCGCCGAGGACTGCCTCACCGCGACCCGCGACCGCGCCCTCGTCGTCCGCTGCCCGGCGATGGACCCCCAGGTCATCCTCGTCGTCCCCGAAGCCGCCGCGGACGACGGGCTGCGCGCGCTCACCGGCCGCCGCCCCGGCACCTACCTCGGCGGCAGCGTCCCCCTCAGCCTCGGCCGCACCGCCACCGCCTACGGCCAGGCCGTCAGCGCGCTCGCCGTCGCCCGCCACCGCCCCGACCGCACCGCCATCTACACCGAACGCACCCACCCGCGCCGCCTCATGGACCCCGCCGCCCTGCACGCCTGGGCCGCCGCGCTGCTGCGCCCGCTCGACACCCTCCCGCACCACATCCGCGCCGAACTCCTCGCCACCACCCGCCTCGGCCTCGACTTCACCGCCGTCCGCGCTGCCCGCATCCTCGGCGTCAGCCGCAACACCGTCCGCGCCCGCATGGAACGCGTCGAGGCGCTGCTCGGCACCGACCTCACCGACCTGCCCGCCCGCGCCGCCCTCCACCTCGCCCTCACCCGCCAGGACCGCCCCGCCGGCGCCGCCCCGCCCGCCGCCCTCGCCGACCTCCTCGCCGCCCCCGCCCTGCGCACCTGGGCGCACGGCCTGCTCGGCCGCCTCGACACCGACCCGCGCGGACTGCGCCGCACCCTGCGCGCCTGGATCACCGCCCAGGGCAACGCCGAACGCGCCGCCCACACCCTAGGCGTCCACCCCCAGACCGTCCGCGACCACCTCCGCAGCGCCGAACTCATCCTGGAACGACGGCTGCTGGACCCGGGCGGCGATCTCTACGAAGTCGTCCTCGCCCATCTCGCCACCGGGGACATAGGGGCAAACCGGGGCGAGGCGGGCGGAGTTGTGCAGAAGTGAGCCACCGGCGGGCACGGTCGCGATTCACAACAGCGGCCGAACGCGCGTACGTTCACTCTCAGCGGGGTGCGACCAGCACGGGGGACCGGTCGCACCCCTCACCTCTGCGAAGGAGCACACCCTGGGGTCAGACCGCTCCGGGGTGGTCGGGGGTGCGGGCCGTGTAGCGGGCGGGCAGCGCCTTCAGGGAGCGGTGGAACGGGCCCGGCCGCCACTCCAGCCGGCCGCGCGGCAGCGCCGGTTCGAGATCCGGCAGCCACTGCATCAGCCGCTCGATCGCCTCCGTGACGATGAGCAGCGTGTGCTGCTTCACCGGGCAGGCATGCGGACCCGCGCCCCACGACAGGTGCGACGCGTCCGACGGATGCCGCCCGTCGGTCACCTCGCGCTCCGCGAAGTGCCCGAGCGCCCCGAACGACACCACCACCGGCACCGCGTCCCTGATCCACACGCCGTGGAACGCGAACGGCTCACGGGCGTAGTAGACGCCGTAGTTGGCGAGCGGCGTCTCGTGGTGCAGGACCTCCATCACCGCGTCCAGGACCGGGCGGGCGCCGCTCGTGAGGGTCGAGTAGTAGTGCGGGTTGCCGATGACCCGGGAGAGGGTGTTGGAGATGAGGTTCGACGTCGGCTCGAAACCGGCGGTGAGCGTCAGGAACACCTGCCAGGTGACCTCCTCGGTGGTCAACTGGGCCGGGTGGCCGAGGAGTTGGCTCGGCAGGTCGTCGCCGGGCCGCTCGGTCTTCGCGGCGATCAGGTCGAGGAGGTAGCCGGTGAACTCCGCCTCGCCGCCCGCCGCCTCGGCGCCGCCCTCCATCATGCGCGCGAGTCCCCGGTGCAGCCGCTCGCCCTGGCTGTCGGGGAGCCCGAACAGGTCGTTGAAGACCAGCGCCAGCAGCGGGCGCGCGAACTCCCCGACCAGGTCGGCCTCGCCGCGCGGCCCGATCCGGTCCACGATCAGCCGTACCGCCCGGTGCACGCGCGAGCGCAGGTCGTGCGGTTCGATCAGGCCGAACACGTCGATGAGGGTGGTGCGGTGGCGCAGGTGCTCGGCGCCGTCCGAGAACAGCGCGTTGGGCCGCCAGCGCATCATGCCGAGCACCGGCGCGTCGGCCGGCACGGTCTTCTCCCAGGCCCGCGGGTCGTGCGAGAACGTCTCGTCGTCGTGCAGCACCTCCAGCGCCGCCCGCCGGTCGGTCACCACGTACGCGGTCACCCCCGGCGCCAACTCCGCCCAGCCGATGGGGCCTTGGGCGCGCAGGGCCGCGTAGTAGCGGTACGGGTCGGCCGCGAAGCCGTCCTCCCACAGCCGGACCGGGGCGGAGCGGGCGAAGCCGTCACGGGCCTGCGGATACGGGCTCTGCGGAGAGAGGTCTTGCTGACGGCGGCTTTGCCGAGGGGCGGTCACCGGGCCTCCTTGGTGACGAGATGGTCGACCAGCGCGAGCAGCGCGTCGATCGAGGAGTTCGCGTCCCGCGCGTCGCACGTCACCATCGGCGTCCCCGGCTCCAGGTCCAGCGCCCGCCGCAACTGCTCCTCGTGGTGCCGGGGCGCGTCCGGGAACGCGTTGAAGGCGACGGCGTACGGCAGCCGGCTCTCCTCGACCAGGCCGAGGACGTCGAACGAGGCGTCGATGCGGCGGCTGTCCACCAGCACCAGCGCCCCCAGCGCCCCGTGCGCGATGTCCTCCCACAGATCCCGGAACCGCTCCTGTCCGGGCGTCCCGAACAGATACAGCACGACCCCGCCGGGCAGGCTCAGCCGCCCGAAGTCGATCGCCACGGTCGTCGTCGCCTTCTCCCGCACCCCCGCCAGATCGTCGACGTGCGCCGACGCCTGCGACAAGGGCTCCTCGGTGTGCAGCGGCCGGATCTCCGACACCGAGTCGATCAGCGTCGTCTTGCCCACCCCGAACGGACCCGCGACCAGGATCTTCACCAACTCCCGTGCGGTGTCCGGGAGATGCGGGGGACTAACGCTTGAGGGCGCGCAGGCCATCGGCCACTCTCTTCAGCAGATCGGGGTCGTAGTGCGCCGCCGCCGCGATCGGGGCGCGGGCCAGCAGCAGATCGCGGTCCAGCAGGTCGGCCGTCAGCACCCGCACCGCCGACACCGGCAGCCGCAGCACCGCCGCGGCCTCCACCAGCGCCAGCGCACCGCCCGACAGGGCGTCCAGCAGGGCGAGTTCGGCCGCCGGCAGCCCCTCGGGCAGCGGTGTGCCGCTGCGCGCCAGCACCGTCAGCCGCTCCAGGGCGGGCCGGCTCGGCCGCGCCACCCCGCCCGTCGACAGATACGCGGGCACGAGCGGCCGGCCGGCCTGGCGTCTCGTCATGCGGGCGCGGCACCCTCGGTCCCCCGTGGCGCCGCCGTCATCGCCTTCTCCCCGAGCCGCGCCACCTGCGAGTGCACCCGGTGCGCCAGCAGATCGAGCCGCACGTCGGCACTGCCGTACGCGGCGACACACGTCCCGTGGTCGGTGGGCACGATCAGGACGTACCCGTGGTCCGACTCGATGACGATCTGCCGTACGACGGCCCGGTCGGCGTCCGCGAAGGCGGCGGCGGCCGTGCGGCAGGCGCCCTGCACGGTGCTGGTGATCGCCGCGACCCGCTCCGCCGACGGCTGCGACAGCGCGTCGGTGTACCCCGTCACCAGTCCGTCCCGCGTCAGCATCACCGCGGCCACCACCTGCGGGACCTCGAGAATCGGCTCCAGCACCCAGGCCGTGTCGCCCGTGTCGGGGGTGGTCATCGCGCGCTGCCTCCTTCATGTTCGTGTTCGGCTTCGGAATCGGTGCGGCGCGGCGTCTCGGGCGCGCGCGACCAGTCGTGAGCGGGGGCCGGCCTCGGCGGCGGCGGGTCGTACCAGGGCTCGGCCGAGGCGACCGGTCTGGGGGAGGGGGTCGGGTCGGTGCCGTGTTCCGAGCGGGCCGCGGCCGTGCCCGACTGGAGGGCGCCCAGCGCGGCGGCCGACTCCTCCGGTGTCCGCGCGGGGCGCCGGGGCGTCGCCCACTCCTGGCCGCCGACCGGGCCCTGCGGCGCGGTGCTCGCGGTCTTCCTGCGACGCCTGCGCTGCGGGAGGTTGCCGAGATCTGCCGGGGTGTCGTCGGCGGGCGGCGGTACGTGGTCGGCGCGGCCGGCCGGCTCCGGGGCGGGGGAGTCGGTGCTGTAGGCATGGGTGGTGGGGGCCGGAGCCGGGGGTGCCGGGGGCCGGGGCGGCTGGGGGGCCGGCGTCTTGCGGGTGGTGCGCGGGGCGCTCGCCGACGGGGGGCGGCGGGACGGGTCGACGCTGGTCAGGAGGTGGGTACCGATGCGCAGGACGGCGCGGACGCCGCCGTAGGGGGAGACCGACGACAGGTCGACGGTCAGTTCGAACTGCCGGGTCAGGCGGCCGATCGCGGCCAGGCCCATGCGCGGGGGGTCGCCCAGCTCGGTCAGCAGGATCGGCGCGTCCCCGCCGACCAGCAGCTTGGCCCGCTCCCGCTCGTCACGCGTCATCCCGAGCCCCGCGTCGTCGATGGTCACGCACACACCGTGGTGCACGTGCTCCAGGCCGACGACGACGTCGGTGTCCGGCGCGGAGTGGCGCAGCGCGTTGTCGAGGAGTTCGGCGACGATGATCGCGACGGGCTCCACGGCGTGCGAGACCAGCGCTGTGCCGGGCTCCAGGTGGTTGTGGACCTTGACCCGGTGGTAGCCGGCGAGCCGGGCCTGGCCGCCGGTCACCGCGTCCACCAGATGCGACTCCTCGCGCGCGAGGCCCACCCACGCCCCGCACACCACGGCCGCGACCTGCGCCCGGCGCAGCGACTGCTCGTTCTCGTGGTCCAGGCGGAACAGGGTCTGGGCCAACTCCGGTTCGTCGTACTGCTGTTGGAGGCCGCGCAGGGCGTCCTGGAGGCGGTAGAGGGCCGCCTGGATCTCTCTTGTCGCGCCGCGCATTCCCGCCTGGGCCGCCGCGTCGACGCGGTCGCGCTGCGCGGTCACCTCCACGCGCAGGGCCTGGAGGACCTTCTCCAGCGCTATGCCCAGCGGGGTGCCTGCCGTCAGCGGCTGGAGCGGGCCCGGTATTTCCAAGTGGGGGTGGGCGAGTCTGCGGGCCGCCGCGGGGACCCTCAGGCCCGCCAGGTGTTCCACCTCTGCCGTGAACGCCCTTGCCGTGCCGTCGAGTTGGGTGCGGAGGGCGGTGATCTCCGCTCGCTGGCGGGCCTGGTGGCGGCGGGCGCGCAGGAGGCCGCCGGCCAAGGCGAGCGCGGACAGGGTGCCGGCGGCTAGGGCGCCGACGGCCAGGTCCGGTAGTTCGATCATCGGTTCGCGTTCCAGGGAGGGTCAGGGGTTCCGGGGACACGGGCTCGGTGCACAGTACACACCGTCATCGGGCGGTCTCGCACGGTCGAGCGACAGATCCTCCGGAAACGGGCCTGGTTCTGGGGGGTTCTGGGGGGAGTGTCGGAAATTCCTTGTGGGGTAAGGGAGTTGGCGGTGAACGCGGGGGGTGTCGGGGGCGTATGGGTGGGGGCGGGAGGTGCGTTTGGCGTGCCCTGGTGCGGTGGCGGAATGTTCTCGCCCCCGCCGCCCCTACCCTTCCCATCCTTTGAAGGGGCTGCCGCCCCTTCGACCCCGCGTCGGCCCTGAACGGGCCTTGTCCTCAAGCGCCGGACGGGCTGGATTCGGCTGGGGATTGTCCTCAGTGCCTCGGGCCGAAGAAGTCCACCGGCGTCCCCGGGGGTACCGTCGTGTTGAGTTGTTCGAAGCGTTGTTGGACGTTTGCCGCGAAGGCGTGGGACTGGGTGGCGTTGGTCTGGCCGCCTGCGTTCATGGCTACTGTCAGGATGCCGCTGACCGGGACTCCGGGGGACGTGCGGACCGGGGTGCAGAGGAAGTCGAACTCCTGGGGGGCCGGGGAGTCGTAGGTCTTGATGCGGCCGCCGTTGAGGGTGGTCGTCTGGCCGCTGCGGAACGCGTCGTCCATCGCGTTGAAGACGCCTATCGCCTCCAGGCCGGGCAGGACGTGGCGGCCCCGGCTGAACTGGGGGACCATGCCGAAGGCTTGGCCCTGCTTGCCGTTGGCGTAGCGCAGGAGGTGGTCGGGGCCCTCGGTGAGCATGATGGGGAAGGGGGCGCCGTCGAACACGGCGAACAGCTCCTGCTGCTGGGCCAGGAGGCTGTCGCGGAGGCGGAACTCCGACAGCAGCGTGTCGGCCAACTCCCGCATGCCTTCCCGGATCTGCGCGTCCCACGTACGGGGCTTGAAATCGGCCACGCAGACGGTGCCGAGGATCAGGCCGGTGTTGTCACGCAGCGGGGTGCCGAGGTAGGAGCGTACGCCGAGGTCGTTGACCAGTGCGTTGCCCTTGAAGCGGGGGTAGTCGAAGACGTCGTCGAGGGCGAGCTGCGAGCGCATCGCGACCGCGTGCGGGCAGAAGCCGTAGTCCCCGGGGGCTTCACGGGTGAGGTTGCTGAGGTCGAAGGTGACCGGGTTGCCGGCGGCGTCGGTGCGCGGGCCGTCCGGTTCGGTGGGGGGGACGAACATGCCGCGGAACATCTGCCGGTCGTCGTTGATGAAGTTGACCATGGCCAGCGGGGACTGGGTGAAACCGGCCGCAAGCCGTGCCACCCGGTCGAAGGTGGCCTCCGCCTCGACCGTATTGAGGCCGAGAATCTGCAACCGGAGCCTGCGCTGCTCGCCGGCGAGGCGGAGTTCTTCAGGTGAGAGGGAGTCCATGAGATCAGATCAAAGCAGAACTCGATGCGCCGCGAACCACCTCCCCGGGCGATCCGGGTCACTTCTGTCCCAGCCGTAACATGCCGGTCCCCGGCGGGGAATTGGCGAAAGCCGGTCTTGTGGACAGCGGGCCCGGCGGGGTTGACAGCACCTCAACTTCTGAGTCTGTCCAGCATTCGCCAGGTTTCAACCTGCGGCGATCACTTCCCGTCATTCCGCCGGGGGCCGTCGCGCGATGTCGTTGGGGCGTAAGACAATCGTGCGACGGGCGTGTTTTCGACGCTAGCGTGTTCGGCTCGCCATGTCATAAGGAATCGAAAATGTGTCCGAAAATGGGGTGTCGAGCCACCTCGGCGACCGTGCGCCTGTGAGGTGACGGGGGTGTTCCGGTCAGAGATGTTGCCGAGATCTCGTCGTCTTTTCGCCGTCCGACCGGCAAGATCAACACTTACTGCCGCGTAGGACGGTGGCCGAGTATGAATTGGAGTCATCTCATGAACAGCTGCGAGGCGGACGCCCGCTGCGTGGCGGTGATCGGCATGGCCTGCCGGCTGCCCGGCGCGGCAGGCGCCGATGAACTGTGGGAACTGCTGCTCGGCGCCGTGGACGCCACGAGCGAGACCCCGCCCGAGCGTTACGACGCGGGGGCCCTGTACTCCGAGAAGACCACCCCCGGCCGGCTGGCCAGCCGCCGCGCCGGCTATCTCCAGGGGGCCGGCGACTTCGACGCCGGCTTCTTCGGCATGTCCGAGGCCGAGGCCGGCCAACTCGACCCGCAGCAAAGGCTGCTGCTCATGTCCGCGTGGGAGGCGCTGGAGGACGCGGGCCTCCCCGCGAGCACGCTCGCCGGCACCCGGACCGGCGTCTGGGTCGGCAACGCCCGCGCCGACTACCTCGAACTCGCCCTGCGCCAGGGCGCCGAGGGCTCCGGCGCGGCCCAACTGCACAACTTCCGCTCGCTGCTGCCCGCCCGGCTCTCCCACTTCTTCGATCTGCGCGGGCCCAGCGTCGTCGTCGACACCGCCTGCTCCTCCTCGCTCGTCGCCGTCCACCAGGCCGTGCAGAGCCTGCGCGCCGGGGAGACCCCGGTCGCCCTCGCCGCCGGTGTGAACCTCGTGCTCCGCCCTGACGAGGGAATTGTCATGACCCAGGCGGGTGGGCAGGCCCGGGACGGCCGCAGCAAGTTCGGCGACGCCGCCGCCGACGGCCACGCCCCCGCCGACGCCGTCGGGGTCCTCGTCCTCAAGCGGCTCGACCGCGCGCTCGCCGACGGCGACCGCGTCCGCGCCGTCATCCGCGGCAGCGCCGTCGGCAACGACGGCCGCACCAGCGACAGCGTCCTCAACCCCTCGCTCCAGGGCCAGTTGGACGTGCTGCGCTGGGCGTACGAGGACGCGGGCGTCGACCCCGCCGACGTCGACTACGTCGAGGCCCACGGCTCCGGGTCGCCCGCCCTCGACCCGCTCGAACTCGGCGCGCTCGCCTCGGTGCTCGGCGAGGGACGGCCCGCCGGCCGGCCGTTGCTGGTGGGCTCGGTCAAGACCAACGTCGGACACGCGGAGGCGGCCGGCGGGCTCGCCGGGATCGTCAAGGCGATCCTCTGCCTGGAGCACGGCCGCATACCCGCGAGCCTGCACCTCACCACCCCGCGCCCCGACGTCGACTGGGACACCCTCACCGTCCCCGCCGCCGTCCACGAACTGGCCGACCGCGGCCGGCCCGCCCTCGCCGGGGTCTCCGGGCAGGGCTCCTCCGCGCTCAACGCCCACGTCGTCCTCAGCGCCGCCGCCCCGGCCAAGGGGCGCAGGAAGACCGCCGAGCACCCCTATGTACTGCCGCTCTCCGCGCGTAGCGCCGACGCCCTCGCCGAACTCGCCGCCGCCTACGCCCGCTACCTGACCGACGGGCCCGGGGCGGCGTACGCGGTGCGGGACATCTGCCACAGCGCCGCGCTGCGCCGCGAGCACCACACCGGGCACCGGACGGCCGTCGTCGGCGCCACCCACGCGGAGCTGGCCGCCGCGCTCACCGCGACGGCGAAGCAGCGGCAACTGCCGCCGCTCGCCCAGGAGTACGCGGCCGGCGGGGACGTCGAGTGGAAGGGCGCGTTCGGGCGGAGCGCGCGGTACGTGCCGCTGCCCGGCTACCCCTGGCAGACCAAGCGGTACTGGTCCGGCGAGGAACCCGAGCCCCAGGAGGGCGACCTCGCCGCCTGGGTGCTGCGCGAACACGCCCGCAGCGCCTTCGAGGACGGCTCCTCGCTCCTCGACATCGGCATCGACTCCCTCGCCAAACTCCGCATCATCGTCGAACTCGTCAAGCGCACCGGACAGGAGGTCGACCCCGAGGAACTCGGCCGGGTCCGCACCGTCGGCGAACTGCGCCGCTGGACCCGGGACTTGGGGGCGGTCGCCCGATGAGCCGACCGCACGATCTCTACGGCTGGTTCGCCGAGGCGGCGCGGCGACATCCCGGCGCGACGGCCCTCGAAGTGGCCGGGGACCAGCTGACGTACGCTCAGCTCCGTTCAGCGGCACAGGAGTTGTCCGGCGAACTCACCGGCGTCAGACGCGTCGGCCTCCTCGCCGCCCGCTCGCTGCCCGCCTACGCCGGCTGGCTCGCGGCGCTGAGAGCCGGGGCCGCGGTGGTCCCCCTCAACCCGGAACACCCCCCGGCCCGCACGGCGGAGATCATCCGGGAGGCCGCCCTGGACCTGATCCTGGCGGACGCCGCGGACGTGGGGGCGGACAGACAAGGGGGGGCCTTCGCGCAAGGGACCCCGCTCCTCCCCCTCACCCGGGAGGACATCCTCGACCGGGCCGCCCGCGAGACACCCCCGGCCCCCTACGACCCCCCGGCCCCCGACGCCCTCGCCTACCTCATCTTCACCTCAGGATCGACGGGCAAGCCCAAGGGCGTCCCCATCGCCCACGGCAACATCTGCGCCTACCTCGCCGATCTGGCCGGGCGCTACGACATCGGCCCCGGCAGCAGACTCTCCCAGAGCTTCGAGCTGAACTTCGACGGATCGGTGCACGACCTCTTCGTCACGTGGGCGGCGGGCGGAACGCTCGTGGTACCGCACCGCAACCAGCTCATCTCGCCGGTGAAGACGGTCAACTCCCTGCGGCTCACGCACTGGTTCTCCGTCCCGTCCCTCATCTCTTTCGCCGACAAGCTGGGCACCCTCACCCCCGGGGCCATGCCCACCCTCAAGTGGAGCGTCTTCGGCGGGGAGGCCCTCACCCTCGCCGCCGCCCGGCGGTGGAGCGCCGCCGCCCCCGCCGGCCGGATGGACGTCCTGTACGGGCCCACCGAACTCACCATCTCCTGCACCGGACACACCCTCCCCAGGGACCCGGCCGACTGGCCCGACACCCCCAACGGCACCGCGCCCATCGGAACTCCCCACCCCGGCGCGGAAGTCCTCCTGATCGACGAGGCCGGCCGCCCGGCCGACGCCGGCGAGCTGTGCGTGCGCGGCGCACTGCGCTTCGCCGGCTACCTCGACCCCGCCCAGAACGAGGGCCGCTTCCTCGACGAAGAGCTGCGCCCCGCCGACGGCCCGCCCCAGCCGGGCCACTGGTACCGCACCGGCGACCGGGTCACCCGGGGCGACGGGCACTTCGTCCACCTCGGCCGCACCGACCAGCAGGTCAAGATCCGCGGCCACCGCATCGAACTCGGCGAGGTCGAGGCCGCCCTGCGGCGCGGGGAAGGGGTCCGCGACGCCGCCGTCGTGGTCCTGCCGGCCCCCGACGGCGAGAGCGAACTCCAGGCCGCCGTCAGCGGAGACGGCTGCACCCCGGACCGGCTGTACCAGACGCTCAACGCCGAGCTGCCGGCGTACAAGATCCCCCGGCGCATCACCGTCCTCGACGCGCTGCCGCTCAGCGGCAACGGAAAGATCGACCGCCGGGCGCTGCTCACCGCGCTCGGGCACGGGGGCTGACACCCGGGGCTCCCCCCTTCTCCCCCTTCTTTCTTTGTCTTCTGCTTTCCCCAACCCCCCACACCCGTCCCCTTGTTGCCGACATGTAAGGCTCCGACATGTTCGACGCCATCGTGGTGGGTGCGCGCTGCGCCGGCGCGCCCACCGCCATGCTGCTCTCCCGCGCCGGGTACCGGGTGCTCCTGCTGGACAAAGCTCCGTACGGAAAAGACACCCTCTCCACCCATCTCCTGCACCAGCCGGGGGTCGCCGCGCTCGACCGCTGGGGACTGCTCGGCCGGCTGACCGCCACCGGCTGCCCGCCCATCGAGCGGGTGCGCTACGAGGTCGGGGACGTCCGCCTCGACGGCTGCGCCCGCGGCGTCGAAGGCCACCGCACCGCCTACGCGCCCCGCCGCACCGTCCTGGACCCGCTGCTCGTGGACGCGGCCGTCGAGGCGGGCGCCGAGTACCGCGAGCGCTGCGCCGTGGACGGCCTGCTGCACGACGACGTCACCGGCCGCGTCGTGGGGGTCCGGGGCACATACAAAGGAGAAACCTTCACCGAACGCGCCCACCTGGTGATCGGCGCGGACGGCATGAACTCCAAGGTCGCCCAGCTCGCCCAGGCCGCGACCACGGTCGAGGACGACCGGCTGACCTGCGCCTACTACGCGTACTACCCGAACCTCACCGACATGCTGGAACTGTACGAATCCCCCGGCAGCTGGGTCGCCGCCGTCCCCACCCACGGGGACGCCACCCTCGTCCTCGCCTACTTCCCGCAGCGCCGCTACGACGAGCTGCGCAAGGACGGCGAGGTCCGCGCCGCCGCCTACCTCCGGCAGCTGCGCGACACCGCGCCCGGCCTGTACGAACGGGTCGCGGGGCGCCGTCCGTTGGAGAAGCTCACCGGGACCGGCAGCCAGCGGAACTTCTTCCGCCAGGCCACCGGGCCCGGTTGGGTGCTCGCCGGCGACGCCGGGCACCACAAGGACTCCATCACCGCGCGCGGCATCAGCGACGGTTTCCGCCAGGTCGGCCTGCTCACCGAACGCCTCATCGGCAGCCTCGGCGAGGACCCCGCCCGGCTCGACAGGAACCTCGCCGACTTCGCCGCCGAACGCGACCGGCAGCTCACCGACGGTTACGAATCAACCCTCGCCGCCGCCCGCCTCGACCCGCACGAACAGCGCCTGTCGCTGCTGCGGGCGGTGCGCCGGGACGAGGAACTCACGTCGATCTATTTCGACGTCGTTGCCGGAATCGCCCCGCCGAGTTCGCTCTTCACACCCCGCCTGCTCGCCCTGCTGTGACCCATTGCCCGCACCTGCCCGCTTCGGCGGGCTTGTGCCCCCACTTTCCGGGCCTGTCAACTGTGCCGTGACGTGCGGAAGTTGCCCCAGGCGTATGCTGACGCTGCGCCATGATCCTGATACGGTGCAGCTCATCGCCGACATTCGAACACGCCGAGTGAACCGGCGGCGAGGTAGCCCGGCACTTCGCCTACCCGTCCGCCCGCCCAGGTGTTTCGCTGCTGTACGAGGAATCAGATGCCAGGCATCCGCGACCGGCGGACCCGATACCGCTCCGCCACCCGCAGTCCGCTGCGCTCCTCGTTCGTCGTCCCCTTCGTGGTCCCCGCGGTCTGTCTCACCTGCCTGTGGGGCGTCACGGCGGCGGCCCTGGCCGACGAGCAGAGCGCGGCCCGCGCCGACGCCCCCGGCGTGAGCGCCCTCACCCTGCCCGCCCACGACGTGCCCGACCGGCTGCGGACCGAGCGCGGACGCACCGCCCTCTGGCACACCGACGCGCGCCCCGAGCACCGCACCGCGCCCGGCTCCCTCCAGGACGGCGACCCGGCGGCCACCGCCCGCGAGGACGGCCTCGTCACCGCGGTCCTCGCCTCCGGCCGCCTCTCCACCGCCGAACGGGACCTCTTCGAGGAGTACCTGACCCTCCGCCACCAGGCGACGGCGGCCTTCACGGACGCCTCCACCACCACCTACGACGCCGCGGCCGCCCCGGCCGGTTCCGTGAACCAGGCCACACAGCCCGTCGCCGCCCTCATCGGCGTCCGCGCCGACGCCCTCCTGCTCGGCGCCGCCATCGGAGCCGTCGCCGCGCTCGCCGCCGTCTCCGCCGCCTGGCTCGTCGCCCGCCGCAAGCGCCACGCCCTCCTCGCCGATCTGCACGAACTCCACACCCACACCGAGGAGCTGGCGAGCCGCCGGCTGCCCGAACTGCTCAGCAGGATCGAGCGCGGCGAACGCCCCGACCCGGCGGACACCCTCACCCGGCAGCGCCGCAGGCGCGGCTCCGAGGAGGTCGCCAAGCTCGCGGCCGTCATCGACCGCGTCGGCCTCGCCGCCGCCGACACCGCGATCCGCCAGCACATGGGCCGCGAGGGCACCGAGAAGGTCGTCGCCCAGCTCATCCGGCGCACCCAGATCCTGCTGCACCGCCTCATCGCCCTCCTCGACGACCTGGAGCGCAAGCACGAGGACTCCGACCTGCTGCACGACATCTTCAAGGTCGACCACCTCGCCACCCGCGCCCGCCGGCACGCCGAGAACCTGATGATCCTCAGCGGCACGCCCACCGGCCGCCGCACCCACGCGCCCGTCCCGATCACCGACGTGATGCGCGCGTCCGTCGCCGAGACCGAGGCGTACACCAGGGTCAAGGTCAAGAACGCGCCCGCCGACCGCCGTACCGCGCTCGCCGCGCGCGCCGTGTCCGACGTGACGCACCTGCTCGCCGAGCTGATCGAGAACGGCACCAGCTTCTCGCCGCCGGACACCCAGGTCGCCGTCAGCGCGATCCGGGTCGCCAAGGGGCTCGCCATCCACGTCGAGGACCACGGCCTCGGCATCCCGCCCGCCCAGCGCCACCACGCCAACCAGCTGCTCGCCCACCCGCCCCGGCTCGACCTCACCGCGCTCGGCGAGGACCCGCGCCTCGGCCACTTCGTCGTCGGCAAGCTCGCCGAACGGCACGGCATCAAGGTCGAGCTGCGCGAGTCGGTCTACGGCGGCACCCTCAGCATCGTCCTCGTCCCGGCCGAACTCCTCGAAGAGGTCGGCTCGCCGGTCCTCGACCAGCTCCAGGCCGCGACCGCCGCCTCGTTCGGCACGCTGGGCCAGGGGGAGCGCATGGGTCTCGCCGCCGAGCCCGCCGCGAACCCCGTCGAACAGGTCCTGGTCGGCGCGGGCGCCGTCCCCGTCGGCTCCGACCTGCCCACCCACACCCGGATACCCGAGTACGACGGCTTCCCCGAGTACGCGGGCGCGGGCCTGCTGCCCCCGGTCGCCGCCGGCCACCCCGAGCCGATGCCCGCGTACGAGCCGGTGCCCGTGTACGAGCCCGCCCCCGAGCCGATGCCGTCGTACGCGCCCGCGCCCCACCAGGACCCGGAGACCACCGGCTCCTACCGGATGCCACCGCCCGCCGACCCGTACGCCTACCCCCCGCGCTCCGCCGCGCCCGAAGGGGCGGGCCTGTACGTCCCGGAGGGTTCCGGCAGGTACACCGAGCAAGCGGTTTCCGCGCCGTACGGGGCGTACGGGACCCCCGGACCCGCGTACACACCCGAGCCCCCTCCGTCGTCGTACGGACCCGCCGGCACCCCCTACGGCGAGCCGCCCGAGCCCTCCGGACCGCTGATGACCCCTGAGGTCCTCCCGCGCCGCACCCGCGGGGCCGCCCTCGCGCAGCAGCTGCGCAAGGAGGCCAGCCAGTTCGAGGGGGGCGAGGAGCCGGACGAGAGCGTCATCTCTCCCGATGTGTCGGCCCGCGCGCTGAGCGCCATCCAGCGAGGCCTGAAACGAGCGCAGACACCCGACGCGGACCCACCCCGCACCGGGCGGTTCGACGACGGAAGGCCCTGATGCACACCGATTGTGAAGGAACTTTACGGAATGAGTGAGCAGGTACACGCCGGTCCGCAGCTGGACTGGCTCCTGGACGACCTGGTGGACCGTATCCCCGAGATCCGCTGCGCTGTCGTGCTGTCGGGCGACGGCCTCCTCATCGGCAAGTCGAAGGACATCCGCCGCGACGACGCCGAGCACCTCTCGGCCGTCGGCTCCGGAGTGCACAGCCTCGCGCGGGGCGCCGCACGCCACTTCCACGGCGGTCCGGTCCAGCAGACGGTGATCCAGATGGAGAAGGCCTACCTCTTCATCACCGCCGCCGGACAGGGCGCCCGGCTCGCCGCCTTCGCCTCCGAGGCGGTGGACGTCGGGATGATGGCGTACGAGATGGGGACCCTGGTCAAGCGGGTCGGGACCTATCTGAGCGCCGCCCCACGGGTGCCGGGTCCTCCGGGCGGCAACGGCCAGGATGTCTGAGTCCCGGTGGTCGGACGAGTCGGGCGGCGGGCGGTACTTAAGGCCGTACGCCATCACGGGCGGGCGCACCCGTCACTCCCAGCACGCCTTCACGCTGATCACCCAGGTCGTCTCCCGCTCCGAGCTGGAGAGCGACCAGGAGCAGGTGGCACCGGAGGCGGCGAAGATCCTGGAGCTGTGCCGGGACCGCGCGGTGGCGATCGCGGAGATAGCCGCCCTGCTGGATCTTCCCGTCAGCGTGGTGAAGATCCTGTGCGGAGATCTCCTCAGCACGTCGCTGATCCTAGTCCAGTCGCCGCCCGGCAAGGAGAGCCAGCCGGACGTCGAACTCATCGAAAGGGTGATGGATGCCATCCGTCAACTCTGAGCCCGTGCTGCCCACAGCGCTGAAGATCCTGGTCGCGGGCGGCTTCGGCGTGGGCAAGACCACGATGGTGGGCTCGGTCAGCGAGGTGCCCCCGCTGGAGACCGAGGAGCGGATGACGGAGGTCAGCCGCGGCGTCGACGACCTCGCGGGCGTCGAGAACAAGGTCGCCACGACCGTCGCGATGGACTTCGGCCGCATCACGGTCGCCCCCGACCTCGTGGTCTACCTCTTCGGTACGCCGGGACAGGACCGCTTCTGGTTCATGTGGGACGACCTCGCCAGCGGCGCCCTCGGGGCCGTCGTCCTCGCGGACACCCGCCGGCTGGACGCCTCGTTCGCCTCGATCGACTTCTTCGAGGCGCGCGAGATCCCCTTCGCCGTCGGCGTCAACTGTTTCCACGGACGCAAAGAGGCCTCCGTGGAGCAGGTCCGCTCCGCGCTCGACCTCGATCCCGGGATTCCGGTCGTCCTGTGCGACGTGCGCGACCGCGCCTCCAGCCGGGACGTCCTCCTCACGGTCCTCCAGGTCGCCCGGATGCGGGCGGCGGCCCGGCTCAGCCGGCTGGGCGGAAACGCTTAGTCCGTGGGCGGGTTGAAGGGCTAGTTCGCGGGCGAGCCGAACGGTTAGTTCGCGGGCGCGTTGAACGGCCCGAGTGGATACGTCACCGTCCGCGGCGACTTGTCCGGCCGGTCGCCGGTGTACGTCAAGGTCAGCTGGGTGTAGCGCCGCGCTCCGTGGTGCTGCGCCCAGGGCCTCGCCTCGCCGAGCCGCACCCGCACCGGGAAGGAGTGGAACTTCCCGACCGCGCAGTACGGCACGCAGTCGTTGACGACGTTCACGCCGGCGCCCTGGGCGGTGTCCGCGTTCCACCGCGACCACGTCAGCTTCACCAGGTCGCTGTTGCCGTCGCCGCAGGCCAGCAGGTACTCCGTGGGGCGGGTCTGGGGGTGCTGGAAGCAGTCGAGGACGACGGTGCGGCTTTTGTGCGCGGGCGTTCCGCCGTGCGCCGTGGTGGAGGACGCCGCGGTGGAGGACGCCGCCCCCAGTGAGGCCACCGCGCACACTCCGATCAGCGTCCTGAAAACAAACCTGGCCATTTCCACACTCCCCACGCAGATGTTCCGCCTCCGACGCTACGACTGCCCGGCCGGGAACACCACCTCACCCCGGTTCATCCGTTTTCTCCTGCCCGTTCCCCTCTGCCCGCGCCTGCCGATGGGCGGCAACCCGTTCCCGGGTCGCACAGCGGGCCGAGCAGTAGCGGCGGGGGGTGCCGCTGTTGCCGGTGAGGTAGACGTTGCCGCAGGCCGGGGAGGAGCAGAGGCCGCCGGGCGGGCGCTGGTGGTCTTGTGCGGGCCGGATGCGGCGCTTCTTGCGGCTGTCGCGTTGCTGGGGGTGGCTTTGCCGGGGGCTTGGAGGCTGCCTCGGCCTGGGCAGGTGCCGCCTGGGACGCCGACTCGATCTGTTGATACAAGGGACGGGACGTCACCCCGCCGTGGCCGGCCGGCGGCTTGGAGGCTGCCCTGGCCCTCCCGCCCGGTGGTCTGGACGCCGGCCCGGTCTGGGCAGGCGGTGCCCGGTCCCGCTCGCCCCTCATTGACCGCCGACCTCCGCGCCGGCTTCACCGCCCTCCTCCGCAGTCGCCCCCTCGCCCGCGCCACCCTCCTCTCCGTCCTCTCGCACGCCGGTATGGGCGCCTTCGTCGCCGTCACCCCGCTGCTGGGCGCCCGGGGCTGGGGTGCTCCGGGGGCGGGGGCCTTTCTGCTCAGCGTTCTTGCGGTCGCCTCGCTCGGTGCCAACTTCCTTCTCGCCCGGCTTAGTTATGAACCCGATGCCACTCTGTTCATCAGTACCCTCCTCCTGGGCGCCGGGTTCCTCCTCGCGGTGGCCGGTACCCCCGTCGCCCTCTGCGCGGCAGCGGCCCTCGCCGGAATCGGTGCCGGGCCGCAGCTGACCGCGCTCTTCGCGGTGCGGCATCGGGAGGCCCCGGAGCGGCTGCGGGGGCAGGTGTTCACGACCGGGGCCAGTCTGAAGATCAGCGGATACGCCCTCGGCGCGGCCGTCGCCGGGCCGGTCGCCGAATGGTCGCTCACCGGGGCGCTGCTGCTCGCGGCGGGATGCCAACTGGCCGCCGCGATAACCTTCTTGAATGCTGCCTGAAACGGTCCTGAGAACCGAGGACCTTCCCCCGGCCGACCGGTTCGAGGCGTGGACCGAGCGGCTCGGGCGGACGCACGCGCCGATGCATCTGGACAGCGACTACGCGGCGGACTACCAGGGAGTCCAGCGGATCATCGGCCTCGGGGACGTCGTCATGTGGCCGGCCGTGTTCGACCATCTCGTGTTCCGGAGAACACCCCGGCTGGTGCGGCAGTCCGACCCCGAGACCTATCACCTGTCTTTGCTGCTGAACGGAGAAGGCGCCGCCAATTGGGGCCGGCAGCAAGCGGCTTATGGAATCAGGGACTTCCATGTGAGTCAGTCGGCGCGGCCGTTCGAGATCACCACCGGACAGGACCGGGTGAGCATCATCGGACTCGAAGTGCCGCGCAGCTCCATCGCTTTGCCTGCGCCCCGGGCGGAAGGGGTACTGGGCCGGATCTCCGGAAAAGAGGGAGTGGGGGCGCTGCTCGCGCAGTTCCTCGTACAGCTCGCCGGCGACACGACCCCGTACCGGCCCACCGACGCGCTCCGGCTCGGTACGGTCGTCAGCGACCTGGTGACCGCGATGTTCGCGCACCTCGCCGAGGCCGAGCGGGA
Organism: Streptomyces sp. AMJ-169; assembly: GCF_055597585.1. Lineage (NCBI taxonomy): Bacteria > Bacillati > Actinomycetota > Actinomycetes > Kitasatosporales > Streptomycetaceae > Streptomyces > Streptomyces sp. AMJ-169. The sequence continues at coordinate 261,875 of NZ_JBVLTJ010000007.1, read as the reverse complement.
GATGCCGCCGGAGACGTACACCCGCACCCTCATGCTGCGGATCAAGGCGTTCATGCGCGGCCACCTCGCCGACCCGCAACTCGACCCGGCCGCGATCGCCGCCGCGCACAACATCTCCCGGAGCTACCTCTACCGCCTCTTCCAGGCCGAAGGCATCACCGTGGCCGGGTACTTGAGACAGCAGCGGCTGCGCGGCGCCCGCCGGGAGCTGGGCGACCCCGCGCTCGCGGCGCTCCCCGTGCACGCCGTCGCCGCCCGCTGGGGGTTCACCCGGCCCGCCGACTTCACCCGCGCGTTCCGCACCGCGTACGGGGTCACGCCGAGTGAGGTCCGTGTGGACGCTTTGCGTGACGGGTGTGGACCGTATGCCAATGACACGTACCGCGCCGTGGAGCATGCTGGGGTTCACCGCACAAGGAGTCCTTCCTGAGCGGGCCAGGATCACTGGGGAGTCCTGGCCCCTCCGCAGGACGCCCTGAAGGCGGTTCCGTGCCCAGCGGGTGGAGCCCCCCGGACACGGAACCGCCTGTGCGGTCACAACTCCCGTGTCAGCGGCCTATATTGACCACCCCGCCGGCCGCGCCGCCGCCCTCGTACACGGTCCGGCCCGTGGACTTCTTCCAGATCCTGATGCGGAAGGTGTCGGGGCCGTCCATGGCGGTGACGCGGAAGGCGTAGCCCGAGGCGTTGTTGACGGTCGCCGAACCCTGGTAGACGGCCTGCTTGTTGGTGACCACCAGCCAGTCCGACGCGGTCGCGCGCAGAGAGACGCCGGGGGCCGTGAACGTGACCCGGCCGGTCGGGACCGTCGCCTTCTTGGCGTACGCGGCACTGAAGGAGAACGTGGTCCGGCCCTGAGGGGTCAGGACCATGCCCGCGCCCGCCGCCGGACCCGACTCGCGGTCGTACACCGCCAGTTCGGGCAGGGTCGCGGTCACCTTGCCGCCGTCGTCGTCCGTCACCGTCACCACCGGGCGGCGCAGGCCCGCCTTCGTGTAGCGGTGCTCGGCCTTGCACGCCGGGCCGGTGAACGGCCTTCTGCCGTCACCCCAGTTGATCGTGCAGGTGTGCGTGTCGCGGGTGCCCGGGTCGGTGAACGATGCCTGGATGGTGGCCAGTTGGCCAACTGACGTCACCTCAGGCGCTGTTGTGCGGGTGATGACCGGCGGCGCGTTGGCCACCGTCACCTTCACCGTGTCCCGGCTGCCGCCGCCCGCGAGAGCCAGCGTGAAGACGCCGTCGTCCGCGCAAGTCACCGTCGTACGGGCCGACTTGGGGTCGGCGACCGTGCACGGGGCGTTGCCCTCGACCGACCACTTGGCGTGCGGGGCGCCCGAGACGACGCCGGTCAGGGCGATCGGGGAGCCCTCGGTGCCGGAGACTGCGGGGCCGGCGTGCACGACCGTCACCGGGTCGATGCCCGACAGGGTCGGCACGACCTTCTTGATCAGCCCGTCGGCGCCGAACTCCATTCTGTCGATGGTGGTTTCGCGGTGCGTGCCGTCGCCGCCGGGGATCGCGAAGCGGTGGTAGGCGATGTACCAGTCGTCGGAGTTCGGGACCTGGACGACCGAGTGGTGGCCGGGGCCCTTGATGCCCTGCGCGAGGTCCTTCTCCAGGATCACGCCCCGCTCGGTCCACGGACCGGTGGGCGAGGGGCCGGTGGCGTACGCGACCTCGTAGTTGACGTCACGCGTGTCGTTCTGCGACCACATGAAGTAGTACGTGCCCTTGCGCTTGACCACGAACGAGCCCTCGTTGTAGCCGCTCGGCGTGATCTCCTTGACCGTCGACGGGTCCAGGGACGTCATGTCCGGGTTGAGCTTCGCCACGTACGCGTGCCCGTTGCCCCAGTACAGGTACGTCGTCCCGTCGTCGTCCGTGAACGCGGCCGGGTCGATCATCTGGCCCGGCAACTGGCCTGCTTTCAGCAGGGGTTTGCCGAGCGCGTCCTTGAACGGGCCGGTGGGCGAGTCGGAGACGGCCACGCCGATGTTCGCGTCGGCGCAGAAGTAGAAGTAGTACTTCCCGTTCTTCTCGGCGATGGTCGGCGCCCACGCCCTGCTGTCGGCCCACGAGACGTCCGGACCGAGGTCCAGGATGACGCCGTGGTCCTTCCAGTGCACGAGGTCGGTCGACGAGTACGCCTTGAACCGCGTACCGCTCCAGCCCTCGAAGCCGTCCGTGGTCGGGTAGATGTAGAAGGTGTCACCGAAGCGGACGATGTTCGGGTCCGCGTTCAGCCCCGGCAGCACCGGCGTCCGCAGCACGGCCGCCGACACGGTCCAGGTCTTCTTCTTACCGTCGCCGCCGGTGACTTGGTACGTCACCGGCTTGCTGAAGTTCCGTACGGTCCCCGACGCCGGGCTGATCGCGGCGCCGTGCGCGAGGGTGAACTCCGGTGCCAGGCGCGTGAGATCGGTGCCCTCCTTGACGGGGAGGGTGATGTGGCCGTCCGTGATGACCGCGTCGACCTTCAGCTGCGGGGCGGTCGCCTTGGCGATCCCCGCCGTGTTGCCGCTGATCTCCATGACCTCGGCCGCCGACAGCGCCCGGCTGTACATACGGAAGTCGTCGACCTCTCCGGCGAACGAAGGGTCCGCCGCGTAAAGGGACTTGCCGATGTAACCGGAGTAGTCCTTCGCCGCGTCGTACAGCTCCGACGGCTTGACGGTGGTCGTCGTGCGGGACACCTCGACGCCGTCGGCGTACAGGACCATCGTCCCGGTCGCACCGTCCAGCGTGACCGTCACATGCCGCCAAGTTCCGGGCGTGAGCGGGGAGTTGCCGGTCAGCTTCGACTCGGCCGACCAACTCGCCTTCGTGATCGCCGAGTAGAGCGTCGAGCCGCCGTTGGAGGGCGTGGCGAACAGGTACTTGTCGCTGTCCGGGCCGAGCCCGAACAGCCACTGGAAGGACGAGCCGCCCTGCCACTTCGCGTACGCCGAGACGGTGACCGAACTCGCGTCCTTCAGAACCCCGTTCGGGATCTTCACGTACGACCCGCCGGACAGTTTGACCGAGCCGCCGTGGACGCCGGTCCCGAAGGACGGCGAGCCGACGTACGTGCCGTGGTAGCCGTGGCCGCTGGAGTCCTCGGCGACGGCGGTGCCGGTCTCGTCGAACGTGTAGTGCAGCAGCAGGTCCGCCGGGACGTCCGGGCCCTCGGCCGAGACGGTCACCGCCGCCCGCACCGAAGTCCCGTCCGCCAGCCTGCCGTTGACGCCGAAAGCACCGGGCTTCTTGTAGGCGTCGGCCGGTACGGCGTCCCACGTCACGGCCGCCGGGCGGGTCACGCCGTCGGCGTACCGGGCGATGACGGTCGCCGGGAGGACCGGCGCCTGACCCGTCCCCGTCTTCACCGAGACGGGCTTGACGCTCTCCACCAACTGGTCCGGCTGGTAGGCGCGCAGCAGGCGTTCGTACTCCGCCTTCGTCACCGGCAGGACCGTGCCGTGCCGGGGGCGCGCCGGGAGTTCGTAGTCCGTGGACGGGGTCCAGACGCCCTTGGCGAGGTCGGTCGTCTCGAACGGGAGGTAGCCGCGCCCGCCGAACTCGTCGAGGAACGCGTACCACTTGTCCTCGGTGTTCGACTTGAAGACCAGCGGGCCCTCGGCCGCGCTCATCGTCCCCTTGCCGATGCCCTCGGCGACCGGCGTCCAGGACGTGCTCAGCAGCGAGTCGCTCTTCTCCTCGAAGATGAACTTGCTGTTGGGCGTCGAGGAGGTGTTGTTGCGCTCGTCCTTGGAGAGGCGGTAGTAGGTGTCGCCGTCGCGGATGACCGTCGAGTCGATGACCGAGTAGCCCCGGTCGACCCACACCTTGGGCTCGCTGAAGGTGTAGAAGTCACGCGTCGTCGTGTACATCATCCGGTTGTAGGTGTCCCCGGAGTGCGCGTCGTTGTCGTACAGCTTCGACGCCCAGAAGACGACGTACTCGCCGAGCTTCGCGTCGTAATACGCCTCCGGGGCCCAGGTGTTGCCCGCGCTGTCGGGGGAGATCTTGACCAGGCGCTGGTTGGTCCAGTGGGTCAGGTCGGTGGACTCCCAGACCATGATCGACTTGCTGCCGGTGCGCTGGGCGGCGTCCCAGTCGCCGTTGCCGTAGATCCTGAGGTCGGTGGCGATCTGGTAGAACTTGTCGCCCTCGGGGGAGCGGATGATGAACGGGTCGCGCAGGCCCTTCTCGCCGAGCGAGGAGGTCAGGACCGGGTCGCCGTTGTTGATCTCGCGCCAGCGCAGCGGGTCGTCGCCCTTGCTGAGCGCGAAGTGGACCTGCTCGCCGTCGGCCGTGCCCTCGCCGGTGAAGTAGCTGAAGAGGTAGCCCTCGGGTTTCTCGGCGGCCGGGAGTTCGGGAACTCTCGCGGTGAGGACGCGCGTTGTACGGGCATCACCCTTGGTGAGGGTCGCGGTGAGGTCGACGGCGCTCGCGCCCGAACCGTGGGCGGGGCGGTGCACGGTCCCGTCGGGGGTGATGACGTCGGGGTTCGCGGAGGACCAGGTGACGCGGGTGGCGTAGGTGCCCGTGGAGGGGAGGGTGAGATTGCCGCGTACGTCGTCCAGGTTGTGGACGGTGAGGGACTTGGCGGCCTGCGCCACGGCCGTCGTGTCGTCGAAGGCCGGCAGGACGGTCACGGCGAAGGACTTGGTGTCGCTGACACCGCCCTTGCGCAGGGTCGCCGTGAGCGTCGCGCGGCCGTCGGGCTGACCGGCCGCCGGGCGGGTCACGGCGCCGGTGGCGGAGACGACGGAGGGGTTGTCGCTGGCCCAGGTCAGCGAAGAGCCGCCCGCCGGGCCCGACGTGGGCAGCGTCAGGTCTTCCGTCACGGCGCCGGTGTCGCCGAGGGACAGCGCGGCCTTGTCGGCGGCGACGCCCTGGACGGCCACGGGCCGGGACAGCTCGTCGACCTCGGCGCCGGTCAGCGCCCGGTCGTACACGCGGAAGTCGCGGATCGTGCCCTGGAACAGCTTGTCGCCGGGGTAGACCGACTTGCCTATGTAGTTCGCGGTCGTCGTGCCCGCGCCGATCGAGCCCGGGGTGAGCGACACGGACGTGTTGCGGCCGACCTCGGCGCCGTCCTCGTACAGCACGCCCGTCGTGCCCGACTGCGTGTACGTCAGGTGCTTCCACACGCCGCGCGCGAGATTGTGGCCGTCGTCCGCGCGGGTCGTCTGCTCCGTCGACCAGTTGCCCGACGCGACCGACGTGCGCAGCGCGTTGCCGGTCGTGAAGAGATAGCCGTTCCCGGCGCTGCCGCTGGTGTTGCCGAAGCCGTACAGGAAGTAGGGGGTGGACTGGGCCGGGTCCAGCTTCACGTCGAAGGAGACGCTGACCGCGGCCATGCCCTTCAGGACGTCGTCGGGGACCTTGACGTAGGTGTCCGATCCGTTGAAGGACAGGCCGTCCGACCAGCTCGCGGCGCCGTTCAGAACACCGTCGCGGCCGTGGCCCGAGGCGTCGGGCACCGCGCTCGTCCCCGACGGGGCGTCGAGCTGGTACCAGAGGGCGAGGCCGTCGGTGAGCGTGTCGGTCGTCTCTGCGGCCGAGGCCACTGGCGCGGCCAGGCCCAGCAGCAGCGCCGCCGAGCCCACCGCCCCGGCCAGGCGTCTCGCCCCGCTGTGGGGGCGTGCGAAGTACGGCATGTTGTGTTTCCCTGTCGAGACGCGGGCGAGGCGTGCGGGTGTGGGGGCACGACGCAGCGGCGCGGCTTCGGGAAGGAGGCCGTGCGGTTACAGCTGTGTGACGTCGTGTTGCGAGAGTGTCAGCCGGGTGACGGTGCAGCGTCAAGAGGTCTCGAACGATGTCCGGCTGGTCGAACACGCTGGTGGGGCGCAGGAGTTGGGGGGTGCGCTTGCCGGGGCTGACCAGCTGGGGGTGCCGGTCGGGTGCTGCTCGGTCGGCTGAGGGGTGCTGCCCGGTCGGTTGAGGGGTGCCGTTCGGCATACGATCCGGAAATGCGCCGACCGGCCCCCTCCCTCACAATCGACGTGTGCCCCGCACGCGACCCACGGACGACGGCGACGAACTGCTGAGACGGCTCCGCTCGCTGACCGCCCAGGCGCGCGAGCGCGCGCAGCTCCAGCGCTCCCAGGTCGAGCTGGCGATCGCCCTCCAGCGCGAGATGCTCCCCCGCGACCTCCCCGCCGCCCCCCGCGTCCGCCTCGCCGTGCGCTACGAACCCGCCTGCTACGGGCTCAACGTCGGCGGCGACTGGTACGACGCCTTCCCCCTCCCCGACGGCCGGCTCGCCCTGTCCATCGGCGACGTCCAGGGCCACAACATCGAGGCCGCCGCCTTCATGGGCCAGGTCAGGGTCGGCCTGCGCGCCCTCGCGTCCGTCACCAGCGACCCCGGCGAGCTGCTCGCCCGCACCAACGACCTGCTGCTCTCCCTCGGCGGCGACCTCTTCGCGACCTGCACGTTCCTGCGGCTCGACCCGGTGACCGGCGTCCTGGAGAGCGCCCGCGCGGGCCACACCCCGTTCGTCTGGGCCACCGCCGACGGCCGCTCCGGCGTCGCCGAGGACGAGGCGGGACCGCCGCTGGGGGTCCAGCCGCGCACCGAGTACCCCGTCTCCCACCACCAGCTCACCAGCGGCGGCGTCTTCGTCCTCCTCACCGACGGGGTCGTCGAGGGGCCGTCGATGCCGCTGGAGGAGGGGCTCGACCAGGTGGTCCGGCTGGCGGGGATCGCGGCGGTGGCGGGGCTTGAGGCGCGGGCGCTGGCGGCGGCCGTGATCAAGGGGGCGGCGCGGGTGGGGCATGAGGATGACGCGGCGGTGCTGGTGGTGGGGCATGACGAGCCGGACGGGAGGGGGGAGGCTGCGGCTCCGTAAGGCGGGGGTTGCGCGGGCTCTGTGGGGACGAGGGGCGGGCCCGGCTTTCGTGGGGACGAGGACCTCCCCCGGCTCGGTGGCTGCTCCGGCTTTGTGGGGGCGAGGGCCCGTTCCGGCTCCGTGGCTGCTCCGGCTCTGTGGGGACGGGGGCCTGCCTTGACTCCGTGGGGGTGAGGGCGCGGCCCGGCTCCGTGAGGGCGAGGGCGCGGCGCGGCTTCGTAAACCCCCGGGGCGGAAGTTCAGCCAGAGGGCCGCAGCCCCGCGTCCCTCGCCTGGCCGACCTGTCCCGGTCAGTGTCTGATGGCCCTGTGGTGGGCACCTGGGATCTGCGCCGGCCGGCTGTCTTCAGCCTTCAGACGCTGGGGGTGGCCGGCGGGTACTACGCGGCCGGGCGGCTCGGGCTGCTGCGGGGGCTGACCCTCGACGGTGCCGTCATCACCCCCATCTGGCCGCCCACCGGCGTCGCCCTGATCTGCCTGCTGCTGATCGGGCTGCGCGCGTGGGCCGGGATCGCGCTCGGCAGCTTCTTCGTCATCCTGTCGATCTCTACCAGCGGACTGCACCCCGCCCTCATCGGCAACCTCGCCGGGAACACGCTCGCCCCCGTCTGCTCCTACCTCCTGCTCCGCAGAGTCGGCTTCCGCGCCGACCTCACCCGGCTGCGCGACGGCCTCGCCCTCGTCTTCCTCGGCGCGCTCACCGCGATGCTGATCAGTTCGACCACCGGCGCGGGGCTCGCGCTGCTCACCGGCGGGCTGCCCGCGCACGACTTCTGGCCGGCGTGGCTCGCGTGGTGGGTCGGCGATGCGATGGGCGTCCTCATCGTGACGCCGCTGCTGCTGATGCTGCCGAGGATGCGGTGGCCGCCGCGTCCGGTGCGGTGGAAGGAGGGCGGGGCGCTGGTGCTGGCCGCGTGCGTGGTGATCCCGTTCGCCACCCAGTCCCACGTCAACATGCTGTTCCTCGTGTATCCGCTGCTGATCTGGGCCGCGCTGCGCTTCGAGTTCGCGGGCAGTATGCCGTGTGCGCTGGCCGCGTCCGTGCTGGCGACGATCGCCGCGACGGACCGGGCCGGGCCGTTCGGCCGGCTCACGGACGTCGAGGTGATGCTGAAGCTCCAGGCGTTCAACGGGGCGATGGCGCTGACCGCGCTGCTGCTGTCGGCGGTGATCACCGAGCAGCGGGGGACACGGCGGGCGGTGGAGGAGGCCTGCCAGGAGCTGGTGGAGGTGCTGGAGCATTTGACGGCGGGGGAGGGGCCGGGGCAGCGGGAGGCGGAGGGGGCGGGGTGAGGACGGGGGAGCGGCGGCTGGGGGTGATCCCTCGGCCCCGGTTCCTCGGCCGGCTCCGCCGGTTCCTCGGCTGGCTCGGCGCCGGCTCTTCCGGCCCCGCTCCCCGCCCCCCGCGTCAGCCCGCTCGCTCCCCCACCTCGCTCGCCCTCACCCCTCCGCCGGATTCACCCGAGTCACCCTGCCCTTCGCGTCCGCCTGGAGATACCCGCTCTTGCCGTACTCGTCGGAGAGGTACACCGCCATGTTCGCCGGGGTGTCGAAGATGGAGCTCGCCGGGTTGAGGATCAGGTAGCGGCTGGTCGGCTTCGCGACGTTCAGCTTCTTCTGCGCCTCGGCCAGCAGCGCGGGCAGCTTGTCCCAGTCGAAGCCCTTCAGGGACAGCGGCCGGCTCCCGCTCATCACCTGGGACTTGATGATGCCCTCCTCGACGCCCTGGCCGATCCGGTAGGTGTAGGTGTCGTAACTGGTGTCGCTGCCGTCCACCAGGACCTGCGCCGACAGGTACTCCGGGTACACCACGACCATGCTGTACCGGTCCCGCCCGGTCTTCTTCTCGACGGCGGCGAGCGCGGTCCGGATGCCGGCGGGGGTGAGGAGATTCCCGACGGCGGCGGTGGGGGTGGAACCGGAGGAGGGGTCGGCGGAGGGGTCGGCGGAGGGCGAGGAGGACGCCCCCGTACGACCGGACCCGGTCGCCCCGGAAGCCCCGGCCGACCCGCTGTCCGGCAACAGACTCCAGGTCAACGCCCCGATCAGCACGATCCCGGCCCCCGCGAACACCACAGCCGCAGCCCGCCGCCCCCGCCGAACCTCCGGCACAGGAACCACGGTCGGCGCACCGAAAATACTGCCGGGCCCCCTGAACCCGGGCACGGCGGTCGTACCGGAGGGCACAGGAGAGCCGGGGGCACCGGAGGCGTACGGAACGGACCCGGTACCGCTCCCCGCGCGCGCAGATCCGGGGGCACCGCCGTCGGCAAGGGGCGGCGACAAGTGATACGAGGTCGCCGCCGACGCCGGCCCGCCAGAAACCCCGGCGTCCACAGGACCGACTGTGCCTGCGGCCCCCGCGTTCCCCAGGTACCCGGGCTGCGCCTGACCTCCCGCGTCCTGCGGGCTCCCCGAGCTTCCTGGGTATCCCGCGCCGAGCGGGTGCCCCTGATGCCGGCCGGCTCCCGAACCCCTGGAGCTGTCCGGATGCCCGGCGTCTCGCGGACTTCCCGCGCCGCCCGCGTCCGCCAGGCGCCCCGGATGCCCCGCGCCCCCCGAACCCCTGGCGCCGCCGGCATCCCCGGCACCTGCCGGACCGCCCGGATGCCCGGCACCTGCCGGACCGCCCGGATACCCCGCACCCACCGGACCACCCGGATGCTCAGTGCCGCCCTTACCTCCGGCGCTCACCGGACCGCCCGAGTGCCCCGCACCCCCTGTACCGCCCGAACTCCCCAGGCCCCCCGAACTCCCCAGGCCCCCCGAACTCCCCAGGCCCCCCGAACTCCCCAGGCCCCCTCCAACCCCCGAACCCCCCGAAACCACCCCCTCCAACAACCCCCGCACCACCCCCGCCCCCGGCCGCACCCCCGGATCCCGCACCAGCACCCGCACCAACACCTCCGTCAACGCCCCCGCCCGCACCGGCGCCGGTATCTCCTCGCTCAACACCGCCGCCAGCGTCGCCAACGTCGTCCCCCGGTGCAGCGGATGCCGCCCCTCCACGGCCGTGTACAGCATCATCGCCAGCGACCACAGATCCGCCGCCGGTCCGCCCTCCGTGCCGGTGATGCGTTCCGGGGCCATGTAGTCGGCGGTGCCGATGATCGAACCGGTCGCCGTGAGGGTCGTCGCCTCGCGGATCGCGGCGATGCCGAAGTCGGTGAGGACGGCCCGCCCGTCGGGGCGCAGGAGGACGTTCGCCGGTTTGACGTCGCGGTGTTCGATGCCGGCCGCGTGCGCGGCCTCCAGAGCCGCGAGGACGTCGAGACCGATCCGCGCCGCCGCGACCGGGTCCATCGGGCCCGCCGCGAGCCGGTCGGCGAACGAACCGCCTGTGACCAGCTCCATGACGATCCACGGGAAGGTACCGGGACCGCCGTCGACGACGTGATGGATCGTCACGACGTTCGGATGGTCGATACGGGCCAGCGCCCGCGCCTCGCGCAGCACGCGTTCGCGCAACTGCCGCGCCCCCTCGGGGTCGTACTCCGCGAGATCCGGGTCGGGCGGCCGGACCTCTTTCACGGCCACGCTGCGGTGCAGCACCACATCGGTGGCCCGCCACACGAGCCCCATCCCGCCACCGCCGAGCCGCGCCTCCAGCCGGAACCGCCCGTCGACCATCTGTCTTGCGCTGTCCCCACCACTCATGCGCGGAGCATAGTTCGAGCCACCGACACCGCCGACCGGGTGCCCCCGTCCGCGAGGTGGCCCCCGTCACATGGACCTCGGCCCGCCGCGCCGACACGATGGTCCCCACACCGGCAGGCTGGAGGGTTCACATGTTCCGCAAGGTGCTGGTCGCCAACCGGGGCGAGATCGCGATCAGGGCGTTCCGCGCGGGGTACGAGCTGGGCGCGCGCACCGTCGCCGTCTTCCCGCACGAGGACCGCAACTCGCTGCACCGGCTGAAGGCCGACGAGGCGTACGAGATCGGCGAACCGGGGCACCCGGTGCGGGCGTACCTGTCCGTGGCGGAGATCGTCGGCGCGGCGCGCAGGGCCGGTGCCGACGCCGTCTACCCGGGGTACGGCTTCCTCTCCGAGAACCCGGAACTGGCCCGCGCCTGCGAGGAGGCCGGGATCACCTTCGTCGGGCCCGACGCCCGCACGCTGGAGCTGACCGGCAACAAGGCGAGCGCCGTCGCCGCCGCCCGCGAGGCCGGAGTGCCGGTGCTCGGCTCCTCGGCGCCCTCGACGGACGTGGACCAACTCCTGGCCGCCGCCGAGGAGATCGGCTTCCCGGTGTTCGTGAAGGCCGTCGCGGGCGGCGGCGGGCGCGGGATGCGGCGGGTCGAGGAGCGCGCCCAGCTGCGCGAGTCCATCGAGGCCGCCTCACGCGAGGCGGCGTCCGCGTTCGGGGATCCAACTGTCTTCCTGGAGAAGGCCGTTGTCGACCCCCGGCACATCGAGGTGCAGATCCTCGCCGACGGCGAGGGCAACGTCATCCATCTCTTCGAGCGGGACTGTTCGCTCCAGCGCCGCCACCAGAAGGTCATCGAGCTGGCCCCGGCCCCCAACCTCGACCCCGCGCTGCGCGACCGGATCTGCGCCGACGCGGTCAGGTTCGCCCGCCAGATCGGCTACCGCAACGCCGGCACCGTCGAGTTCCTCCTCGATCCCGAAGGCAAGCACGTCTTCATCGAGATGAACCCGCGCATCCAGGTCGAGCACACGGTCACCGAGGAGGTCACCGACGTCGACCTCGTCCAGGCCCAGCTGCGGATCGCCGCCGGGGAGACCCTCGCCGACCTCGGGCTCTCCCAGGAGACGGTGAAGCTGCACGGCGCGGCCCTCCAGTGCCGGATCACCACCGAGGACCCCGCCAACGGCTTCCGCCCCGACACCGGCCGCATCAGCGCCTACCGTTCCCCGGGTGGTTCAGGCATCCGGCTGGACGGCGGAACGACCCACGCCGGTACGGAGATCAGCGCCCACTTCGACTCGATGCTGGTCAAACTCACCTGCCGGGGACGGGACTTCAGGTCCGCGATCGGCCGGGCCCGGCGTGCCGTCGCCGAGTTCCGCATCCGGGGTGTCGCCACCAACATCCCGTTCCTGCAAGCCGTGTTGGACGACCCCGATTTCCAAGCCGGCCGGGTCACCACGTCGTTCATCGAGCAGCGCCCGCAGCTGCTGACCGCGCGCACCTCCGCCGACCGGGGCACCAAGCTCCTCACCTACCTCGCCGACGTCACCGTCAACAAGCCGCACGGCGAACGCCCCGACCTGCTCGACCCGTTGGCGAAACTGCCCCGCACCCCGGCGGCCGACCCCCCGCCCGGCTCCCGGCAGCGCCTGATCGAGCTGGGCCCCGAAGGCTTCGCCCGCGCACTGCGCGAATCACCCCAACTCGGCGTCACCGACACGACGTTCCGCGACGCCCACCAGTCCCTCCTCGCCACCCGCGTCCGCACGAAGGACCTCCTCGCCTCCGCCCCCCTCGTCGCCCGCACCCTCCCCGACCTGCTCTCCCTGGAGTGCTGGGGCGGCGCGACCTACGACGTGGCGCTGCGCTTCCTCGCCGAGGACCCCTGGGAGCGGCTGGCGGCGCTGCGCGAGGCCGTGCCCAACATCTGCCTCCAGATGCTGCTGCGCGGCCGCAACACCGTCGGCTACACCCCGTACCCCACCGAGGTCACCGACGCGTTCGTGCAGGAGGCCGCCGCCACCGGCATCGACATCTTCCGCGTCTTCGACGCCCTCAACGACGTCGGCCAGATGCGCCCCGCCATCGACGCCGTACGCGCCACCGGCACCGCCGTCGCCGAGGTCGCGCTCTGCTACACCGCCGACCTCTCCGACCCGGACGAGCGGCTGTACACGCTGGATTACTACCTCCGGCTCGCCGAGCAGATCGTCGAGGCGGGCGCGCACGTCCTCGCCGTCAAGGACATGGCCGGCGTCCTGCGCGCGCCCGCCGCCGCGAAGCTGATCACCGCGCTGCGCCAGGAGTTCGGGCTGCCGGTGCACCTGCACACCCACGACACGGCCGGCGGCCAGCTCGCCACCTACCTCGCCGCGATCCAGGCCGGCGTGGACGCCGTCGACGGCGCCGTCGCCTCCATGGCCGGGACGACGTCCCAGCCGTCGCTGTCCGCCATCGTCGCCGCCACCGACCACTCCGAGCGCACCACCGGGCTCGACCTCCAGGCGGTCGGCGACCTGGAGCCGTACTGGGAACACGTCCGCAAGGTCTACGCCCCCTTCGAGGCCGGCCTCGCCGCGCCGACCGGGCGGGTCTACCACCACGAGATCCCCGGCGGCCAGCTCTCCAACCTGCGCACCCAGGCCGTCGCGCTCGGCCTCGGCGACCGCTTCGAGGACATCGAGGCCATGTACGCCGCCGCCGACCGCATGCTGGGCCGGCTGGTCAAGGTCACCCCGTCCTCGAAGGTCGTCGGCGACCTCGCCCTGCACCTGGTCGGCGCGGGTGTGTCCCCGCAGGACTTCGAGTCGGCGCCCAACCGGTACGACATCCCCGACTCCGTCATCGGCTTCCTCCGCGGCGAGCTGGGCACCCCGCCCGGCGGCTGGCCCGAGCCGTTCCGCACCAAGGCCCTCGAAGGCCGGGCCGGCGCCAAGCCCGTCGCCGACCTCGCCCCCGAGGACCGCGAAGGCCTGGAGAAGTCCCCCCGCGCCACCCTCAACCGGCTCCTCTTCCCCGGCCCGACCCGCGACTTCGAGACCCACCGCCAGGCCTACGGCGACACCAGCGTCCTCGACAGCAAGGACTTCTTCTACGGACTGCGCCCGGGCAAGGAGTACGCCGTCGACCTGGAACCCGGCGTGCGCCTCCTCATCGAGCTCCAGGCGATCGGCGAGGCCGACGAGCGCGGTATGCGCACGGTCATGTCCTCCCTCAACGGGCAGCTGCGCCCCATCCCGGTCCGCGACCGCGCCGCCTCCTCCGACCTCCCGGTCACCGAGAAGGCGGACCGCTCCAACTCCGGCCATGTGGCCGCCCCGTTCGCGGGCGTGGTCACGCTCGCGGTGCGCGAGGGCGACACCGTCGAGGCGGGCGCGACCGTCGCCACCATCGAGGCGATGAAGATGGAGGCGACGATCACCGCCACCAGGGCGGGCCGGGTCAACCGCCTCGCGATCAACCGCATCCAGCAGGTCGAGGGCGGTGACCTGCTGGTCGAGGTGGGCTGACGTACGACGTCGAAGGGGCCGGACTTGACACGGTCCGGCCCCTCCAGCGCCCCTCAGACCCTCACCACCCCCGCAGCTCCGAAGCCGTCTTCCCCTCCCGGGACGTGAAGTAGTGCCCCGCGTCCAGGTCCGCGATCAGCCCCGGCCCCTGCGGCTCCCAGCCCAGCAGCTCCCGTGTACGGGCGCTCGACGCCGGCGAGTCGAGGCCGACGAAGCCGCCGAGCCAGCCGAAGTGCTCGCCCGCCCGCTCGGCCGGGACCGGCTCGACCGGCAGCCCGGTGCCCCGCCCGATCGCCTCCGCGACCTCGCGCAGCGACACCCCTTCCTCCGCGTTGCCGTGCAGCACCGACCCGGCCGGCGCCTTCTCCAGCGCGAGCCGGAACAGCCGGGCCACGTCCGAGCGGTGGCCCGCGGGCCAGCGGGCGGAGCCGTCACCGACGTACCCGGCGACCCCGCGCGTACGGGCCGTGTCGATCAGGGTCAGCATGAAGCCGTAGTCGCCGTCCCCGTGGACGGTCGGGGGCAGCCGGACGACCGACGAGCGGACGCCGCGTTCGGCGAGGGCGACCGCCGCGGTGGTGTTGGCGTGCCGGTCGTGGGCTCCGCCCGTCGTCCCGGCGGGCAGGACGTCCTCCTCCGTCGCCGTCTGTCCCGCGGCGACCATCAGCAGGCCGGCCGCCAGCACGAACGGCCGGTCCGAGCCGGCCAGCGCGTCGCCGAACGCCTCCAGGGCCCGCCGGTCGATGGCGACGGCCTCGGGGAAATCGCCGCTGAAGGCGATCTCGTGCGCGAACGCCAGATGCACCACCCCGTCCGACCCGGCCGCCGCGTCCTTCAGCACCTCCACGTCGGCCAGCGAACCGCGCCGCACCTCGGCCCCGGCCGCCTTCAGCGCGTCGGCCGAGGAGTCGGAGCGGGCCAGGGCCACGACCTCATGTCCCGCCCCCAGCAGCTCGGGCACCACGGCCGAACCGATCCAGCCGGACGCGCCCGTGACGAATACCCGCATGGGAGACCTCCCTGAGAGACCGGGGCCAGGGCAGAGCCCTCCCCGGAGAAGCGCCGGCACCCCTTCGATGTCAGTCACTGACATCGACCCTACGCTCGATGTCAGGAACTGTCATCACGGTAGGATCGCGCCATGAGCAGATGGCAGCCCGACGCACGCGGCCGGCTGGAGAAGGCCGCGCTGGAGCTGTACGCCGAGCGCGGCTACGAACGCACGACGGTCGCCGAGATCGCCGAGCGGGCCGGTCTCACCGAGCGCACGTTCTTCCGGCACTACGCCGACAAACGCGAAGTCCTCTTCGGCGCCGCGGGCGGGATGGCCGACGTCATCGTCGACGCCGCCTCCGCCGCCCCCGAGGACGCCCCGCCCGTCGACGTCGTCGCCACCGTCCTCGACGCGCTCGCCGCCTGCTTCCCCGAGGAGCGCCGGCCCTTCTCGCGCCGCCGGCAGGCCGTCATCGACGCCCACCCCGAACTGCGCGAACGCGAACTCATCAAGATGGCCCGGCTCTCCGCCGCCCTCTCCGGGGTGCTGCGCGAGCGCGGGACGGCCGGGCCGACGGCGGACCTCGCCGCCGAGGCCGGGGTCGCCGTCTTCAAGGTCGCGTTCGGCTGCTGGATCGGGGCGGACGAGAGCCGGGACATGAGGACGCTGATGGGCGAGAGCCTGGACCGGCTCAGGGCGGTGACAGCGGGCGGACAGCACTGACCCCAGCTTTCCGCCTACCCTCCGGGCAAGGAAAGATGGTCCCTGACCAGGGAACGAACCGATGCGGAGGAACCATGCGGCACGAGCGAGCGGGCAGGCCGGCCGGAGCCGAGGACCTTGTCGACGTGGCCCGGCTGGTCACCGCGTACTACGCGCTGCACCCCGACCCCGCCGACCCCGGCCAGCGGGTCGCCTTCGGCACCTCGGGACACCGCGGCTCGGCGCTGAACACCGCGTTCAACGAGGACCACATCGCCGCCACCAGCCAGGCCATCGTCGAGTACCGCGCCCAACAGGGCACCGACGGGCCGCTGTTCCTCGGCGCCGACACCCACGCCCTGTCGGAACCCGCCAAAGTCACGGCGCTTGAGGTCTTCGCCGCCAACGGCGTCACCGTCCTGATCGACAGCGCCGACGGCTACACCCCCACCCCGGCGGTCTCCCACGCGATCCTCGCCCACAACCGGGGCCGCACGACCGCCCTCGCCGACGGCGTCGTCGTCACCCCCTCCCACAACCCGCCCGCCGACGGCGGCTTCAAGTACAACCCCCCGTCCGGCGGCCCCGCCGCCTCCGACGCCACCTCCTGGATCCAGGACCGCGCCAACCAGATCATCGCCTCCGGCCTGAAGGACGTCCGCCGCCTGCCCTACACCCAGGCCCTGGCCGCCGACACGACGGGCCGGTACGACTTCCTCGGCACGTACGTCGCCGACCTCCCCGGCGTCCTCGACCTGGACGCGATCCGCGCGGCCGGCGTCCGCATCGGCGCCGACCCGCTCGGCGGCGCCTCCGTCGCCTACTGGGGCCGCATCGCCGAACAGCACGGCCTCGACCTCACCGTCGTCAACCCGCACACCGACCCCACCTGGCGCTTCATGACGCTCGACTGGGACGGCCAGATCCGCATGGACTGCTCCTCGCCCTACGCGATGGCCTCCCTCATCGAGCAGCGCGACCGCTACGACATCGCCACCGGCAACGACGCCGACGCCGACCGGCACGGCATCGTCACCCCCGACGCCGGCCTGATGAACCCCAACCACTACCTCGCCGTCGCCATCGACTACCTCTACCGCCACCGCTCCGGCTGGCCGCAGACGGCCGGGATCGGCAAGACCCTCGTCTCCTCGTCGATGATCGACCGCGTCGCCGCGGGCCTCGGCCGCACCCTCGTCGAAGTCCCCGTCGGCTTCAAGTGGTTCGTCGACGGGCTCGCGGGCGGCACGCTCGGCTTCGGCGGCGAGGAGTCGGCCGGCGCCTCCTTCCTGCGCCGCGACGGCTCCGTGTGGACCACCGACAAGGACGGCCTCATCCTCGCCCTGCTGGCCGCCGAGATCACCGCCGTCACCGGCGAGACCCCCTCCCGGCACTACGCCGCGCTCACCGGCCGTTTCGGCGAGCCCGCCTACGCCCGTGTCGACGCGCCCGCGACCCGCGAGGAGAAGGCGCTCCTCGCGAAGCTGTCGCCGGCCCAGGTCACCGCCACCACCCTCGCCGGCGAGGACATCACCGGCGTGCTCACCGAGGCGCCCGGCAACGGCGCCGCGCTCGGCGGGATCAAGGTCACCACCGAGAACGCCTGGTTCGCGGCGCGGCCCTCCGGGACCGAGGACGTGTACAAGATCTACGCCGAGTCCTTCCAGGGGGGCGAGCACCTCGCGCGGGTGCAGGAGGAGGCGAAGACGGTGGTGCTGAACGCGCTGGGCGGCTGAGCGGTGAGGCGCCGACCGCCTGTCTTACAAGCAGGTTGTCGGCGCCCTGTTCGGCGTAGGGGGGAAATGGGTGTCGCCCCCGATACCGCCAACTCCTCCGTAACGGCAAGCTGGTGAACAGGCCCGGGGAGACCGGACCCGGGTCGTCCAGCCCTTCCCGTTCAAGGAGGACACCCCATCCACTCCCCACGCGCAGCACTGCCCCGTCCCCAGCCCGCCCGGCGGGAGGTGACCCATGGGACACGCTGACTCCCTGCTCGCCCTCGGCGGAGCCTTCGTCGCCGCCGCCGTCCTGGCCCGCCTCGGCAACCGCTTCGGACTGCCGACGATCCCCCTGTTCACCCTCGCGGGCATCCTGCTCGGCCCCCACACGCCGGGCCTCGTGCTCGTGCACGACGCGCACGACTTCGAGATGCTCTCCGCGCTCGGCCTGGTCCTGCTGCTGTTCTACCTGGGCCTCGAGTTCCACGTCGACGACCTCAAGGACGGCGGCCGGCGGCTGCTGCTCGCGGGCGGCAGCTATCTGCTGCTGAACGTCGGCGCGGGCCTCGCCTTCGGCTTCGGCCTCGGCTGGGGGACGCGCGAGGCGCTGGTCCTCGCCGGGGTGCTCGGCATCTCCTCGTCCGCGATCGTCACCAAGATCCTGATCGACCTGGGCCGCATAGGCCGTCCCGAGACGAAGATCGTCCTCGGGGTCATCGTCGTCGAGGACATCTTCCTCGCCCTCTACCTGGCGGTCCTGCAACCGGTCATCGGCGGTGCCGAGGGCGGGGTCGAGATCGCCTGGCAGGTGGCGAAGGCGTTCGGCTTCCTGCTCGTCCTCGCGACCGCCGCCCGCTACGGCACCCGCCTCGTCGCCCGGCTCATCCACGTCCGGGACGACGAACTCCTCGTCATCAGCTTCCTCGGCGCGGCCGTCCTGGTCGCCGGGGTCTCCGAGTACCTGGGCGTCGCCGACGCCATCGGCGCGTTCATGGTCGGCCTCATCTTCGGCGCCACCCCCTCCGGGCCGCGCATCCGCAGCCTGGTCCACCCGCTGCGCGACGCCTTCGCGGCCATCTTCTTCTTCGCGTTCGGCCTCGCCATCGACCCCGGCGACCTCGCCGCCGTCCTCGCCCCCGTCGCCGTGGCGGTCGCCCTGACCGTCGCGATGAACATGGCCGCGGGCCTCATCGTGGCCCGCCTGTACGGCTACCGGGCGCGCGAAGCGGTCATGATCGCCGCGACCCTCCTCGCGCGCGGCGAGTTCGCGCTGATCCTCGCGGCCATGGCGGCCGGCGCCGGACTCGACAGCAGGCTCGCCCCGTTCATCGCCGGGTACGTCCTCGTCCTCGCCGTCCTCGGACCGCTCGCGGCGGGCCGCGTGAACGCCATGAACAAAAGGGAGTTGATGGCTCCGCCGACGACTGAAGAAGCCTCAGCGGCGGAAGAGACCAGGCAAAGGGACCCCGTCACGGCCCCCGACCGGTAGACGGACCCTCAGGCCCAGGGCCCGGGTGCGGGCCCGGACGGGAGGAACCGTGTCCGAACGCGAGGACGACCGCCTCCAGGCCCTGGCGTCCGCCACCGAACGCGACGACGCCCGCTTCGCCAGAGCCCTGGCCAGCGGCAGACCCGAGTGCCCCCGCGAGTACCGGCGCGGGCGCGCCTGGTGGTCCCTCGCGGGGGCCGGGGCCGTCCTCGCCGCCGGCATCGCCCTGCCCCACGGGCTGCTGCTGGCGACGGGGCTGGTCCTCGCGGGGATGGCGGCGAGCCTGTTCGACCCGCACCGGCGCCATCCCGGGCAGGGGCCGCGCTGAACAGGGGCGTCCCGGCGGACGTACCTGTGTGCGTACGCGTACCCCGTCCCACCCCGGAGCCGACCGCCGTGCCCCACCACGTCCGAACCGCCGCCCTCGCCCTCCTCCTGCTCGGCCTCACCACCGCGTGCGGCGGTGGTGAACCGGCCGGAGGGAAAGGGGAGTCGGCCGCGCCCGCCGCCCAAGTCGTCGCGCCCGCCAAGGTCGAGGTCATCGCCGGGCTCACCGGCTGCACCGCCGCCATCCGCATCGAGGCCGAGGAACTGCGCCAGGGCAGCTGCCGTACGGCGAAGGGCGATTACATCATCGCCACGTTCCCGAAGGACAGCCTCAAGGACACCTGGCTGGACGCGGCCTCCGTGTACGGCGGGACGTACATCGTCGGGCCGCAGTGGGCGGTCGGCGGGAAGGAGGACGTGCTGCGGAAGCTCCAGCCGTCCATCGGGGGGCAGTTGGTGGAGCTGACGGGGACCGGGCCCAGCCCGTTGCCGAGCAGCACCTGAGCGAGCCGCACAGGAGAAAGGGCCCCTCCGAAGAGGGGCCCTCCTATATATGGGGCTCAATCGGCCCGCCGCTGTACGGAACTCAGTTCACCCGGGCGATCCGCCACCGCTGGTTCGCCCCCGAGTTGGCCAGCCACGTCGTCACGGCCGCCCCCTCGTTCGTCGACTGCCCGCCGACCTCCAGGAGCCGCCCGGTCGCCGCGTTCACCAGCGTCCAGGTCCCGTCGCCCGTGGTCGACGCGATCCACTCGGTTGCCGGGTCACGCCGACCGGTGTCCGCCTCGATCACCGGGACGTCGTCGCGCACCGCGAGCCGCTTGCCCTCCGCAGGGTTCGAGAAGACATACCGCAGCCGGTTGCCCGTTGTGCCGTACACCGCGTCGAGCCGCCACTGCTGGGCGGGCGCCCCGGTCGCCGAGTTGATGACCAGGCTCGTGCCGCCGGAGGAGACGGTCACCGCCTTGTTGCTCTGCACGCCGGTCAGCGTGTACGCCTTGCCCTTGCTGAACAGGCTGGCGTCCTTCGCGACCCCGGAGACACCCGTGACCGCGAACGACGTCACGGACTGCGCGGGGACGGTGTACGTCGCCTTGCCGTCGACGACCTTGACGGCCGCCTGCCGCACCAGCTTGCCGTCGGCGTCCGTCACGGTCGGCGTGACCGTCGCCTTCTTGTCGATCCTCCCGAACCGGGAGAGGTCGATGGTGACCGTGCGCGGCGCGGTCGTGGAGTTGACGTGGACGAGGGAGGCGCCCTTGCCGTCCTTCGTCACGGCGGCGGCGCTGGAGGTGTCGTCCACCTTGATCAGGCTGTCGCCGGGCTTGATGAAGTGGGTGAAGTTGCGGGCCGTGTCGAACTTGGTGTTGGTGTGGATCGGGCAGGATGTAAGGGTGTCCTTCGACGTGCAGCTGAACGGCAGCTGGATGGAACCCCAGTTGCCGCCCTTGGCGGACTCGCCGCCCGGCTTCATGTTGTCGTAGTCCTCGACCGGCTGCCAGAACACCCAGGCCCTGGGCTCCAGTTCGCGCAGGTCGTTCACCATCTGCTGGGCGAGGCCGAGCCCCGGGCGCATGTCGGTGAAGCTCTGCCCGTCGCCCCAGTCGCCCTCGACCTCGCTCATCCACAGCGGCTTGTCGGCCGCCTTGGCGAGGTCGCGCACGGTGGTGCGCTGGCCGGTGCCGTAGGTGTGGACGTTCATTTGCCCGACGAGGTCCTTGGACGCCTGCGAGTAGGAGTTCCAATTGCTCGCGAACAGGCCCGGGTTGGTCTCGTCCATCGCCGATATCCCGGCGCCCACCTTGGCCTTCCTCAGCGCGGGCGCGAGCGCGGCGAGGACCTTCTCCTGCATCGCGGGCCCGATGTGCGCGCCCTCCTGACGGCCGCCCACCGGCTGGCCGTCCGCGCCCAGCCGGGTGCCCCAGTAACCGGTGTTGGGCTCGTTGAACGGGTCGATCGTGTCGACCTTGATGCCCGAGGACTTCTCCAGACGCTTCGTCGCCCCCGCGAGGTAGGCGGCGAAGTCGTTCACCGAACTCGCCTTCAGCTGCTCGTCGTTGGCATTGAACCCGCCCGACACGTAGCCGCTCTCGGTCATGAACCACGGGGGCGAGTTGGAGAACGTCTCCCAGTGGGTGATGTCGTTCTTGATCCGGTTCACCCACCAGCGCTGGGTGGCGTCCGCCTTGTCGTTCCAGTCAGCGGGGTCGTCCGCGTTCCACCAGCTGGTGTCGGTGCGGGTGGTGCCGGCCGGCGCCTTCCACCAGCCCTCGACCGCGCCCCCGGCCCGCAAGTAGTCCTTGACATCAGGGGCGTTGCCGCCGCCGATGTTGTAACGGGCGATGTTCAGCGCGAGCCCGTCGTCCCCGAAGAGCAGCTTGGCGAGCTTCTCCCGGACCTCCTTCGGATAGTTCCCGGTGGCGTTCGCGAACCACACCAGGCTGGTGCCCCAGCCCTCGAACTTCTCCTGCTTGTACGACGGATCGGGCTGGACGGTGACCGCCGCGGTGGCCGTATCGGCCTGGGCGAGCGGCGCGGGGACGGTCAGCAGGGCCGCCCCGGTCGCCAGCGCGGTCATCGAAGCGGTTCCCAGGAACCGTCTGCCGCGGGTGAGTCGTGCCATCGTGTGCTCCCAGCTCTCATAGGTGGAAACGCTGCACAGGGTGTGAAAAAGGGGCCGGCTGTGCGGAACCGGCCCCTCCAGTAAGGGGAATTACCCCCGTACTCAGGCCAAGGGACGCCGTACGACGGTCACTTCACGCGGGCCCAGGGTGAGGCTGCCGTACAGCACCTCGCCCGCGAAAGACCCCAGCTCCACCGTCTCGTCGGTCCGGTTGACGAGGAACAGGAACCGCTCCGCCGCCCCGGCCCGTACGGTCAGCTCGACGCGCCCGCGCGCCTCGGCGGGCAGCTCGCTCTCCACACCGGCCGGCTCGAGCAGGCGCGGCAGCAGCGCGGTGAGCCCCTCGACGCCGAGCCGCGTCGAGACGTACGCGGCCGAACCGCGCCCGGTGTTGCGGCGGGTGACGGCCGGGCGGCCCGACTGCTCGCCGGAGGTGTAGCGGGCCAGGACCTCGGTGCGCTCGTCGGCGAGGTCGACGCGGTCGGTCCACAGGGTGCCGGTCGTGCCGTCGTCCAGGGTGACCGACTCGTGGGCCAGCAGCGGGGCGAACTCCTCGACGCGGATGCCGAGCAGCTCACGCAGGGCGCCGGGGTAGCCGCCGAGCCAGATGTGGTCGTTCTCGTCGACGACGCCGGAGAAGTACGTGGTGACGAGGTGGCCGCCCTGCTCGGCGTACCGGGTCAGCTCCTTGGCGAGCGCGGCCGGCATCACGTGCAGGACCGGCGCGATCAGGACGTCGTAGCGGGAGAAGTCGGCCGTCTTCGTGATCAGGTCGGCGCGCACGCCCAGGGCGAGCAGCGCGGAGTACCAGTCCAGGCCCTCCTGGCGGTACTTGAGGAGGTCGGTGGGGTGGGAGTCCAGCTCGCTGGCCCACCACGAGTCCCAGTCGAAGACGATGCCGACGCGGGCGCTCTCGCGGTCCGAACCGGCCACCGGGGCGAGGGTCTTGAGGGTCGCGCCGAGGGCGGCGACCGCGCGGAAGACCTCGCTGTCCGCGCCGGCATGCGGGACCATCGCCGAGTGGTACTTCTCGGCGCCGGCCGCCGACTGCCGCCACTGGAAGTAGCAGACGGCGTCCGCGCCGTGCGCCACGTGCAGCAGGGCGTCGCGGGCCAGCTCGCCGGGGCGCTTGGCGACGTTCACCGGCTGCCAGTTGACGGCGCTGGTGGAGTGCTCCATCAGGAACCAGGGCTTGCCGTGCGCGATGCCGCTGGTGAGGTTCGCGGAGAACGACAGCTCGTCGCGCGACTGCGGACCGGGGTGCACGTAGTGGTCGTTGGAGACGAAGTCGATCTCCTGCGCCCAGTCCGCGTAGTCCATGCCCTTCGTCTCGCCCATCACCATGAAGTTGGTGGTCACGGGGACGTCCGGGGTGATCTCCTTCAGCAGGTCGCGCTCGGCCCGCAGATGGTCCTTCAGGACGTCCGAGGAGAACCGCTTGAAGTCCAGCTGCTGCGTCGGGTTCGGGTGCGAGGCCGCGAGCCGCGGGGGCAGGATCTGCTCCCAGTCGGTGTAGCGCTGGGACCAGAACGCCGTGCCCCAGGCGTGGTTGAGGGCCTCCAGCGTGCCGTAGCGGGCGCGCAGCCAGCCGCGGAAGGCGCGGGCGGCGTCGTCGGAGTAGTCGTACACGTTGTGGCAGCCCAGCTCGTTGGAGACGTGCCAGGCGACCAGCGCGGGGTGGTCCTTGTAGCGGTTCGCCAGCTCGCGCACCAGGCGCAGGGCGTACTCGCGGAAGACGGGGGAGGTGGGCCGCCAGTGCTGGCGGGCGCCCGGCCAGAGGGTCTCGCCGGTCGCGGTGACCGGGAGGATCTCGGGGTGGGCCGTGGTCAGCCACGGCGGCGGGGACGCGGTCGCGGTGGCGAGGTCGACGCCTATGCCGCCCGCGTGCAGCAGGTCCATGACCTCGTCGAGCCAGCCGAAGTCCCAGCTGTCCGGGGCGGGCTGGAGCCGCGCCCAGGAGAAGATCGCCACGGAGACGACGTTCACGCCCGCCTCCCGCATGAGGCGGATGTCCTCCTCCCACACCTCCCGGGGCCACTGCTCGGGGTTGTAGTCGGCGCCGTAGCCGAAGCGGGGGGCGAGGTCACCGTCCGTCCCGCGCCCGGCGCGGGTGTGGAGGGTGGAGATCATGGCGGTCCTTCCCAAGGGGTGGGGCACGGGGGCGGCGCGCCGCGGGGGGCGCGCCGCCCGGTCAGTCCGAGAGGGCTACTTCTCGATGGTGAAGCCCTGCTCCTGGCCGTACTTGACCGAAGCGTCCTGCCAGGACTTCAGACCCTGCGCGAGGGTCGTGGAGGACACGTACGCCTTGCCGACCGTGTCGTTGAAGATCGAGTTGGCGTACGGCTGGAAGGGGAGGTACGACCAGCCGGTGCCGACGTTCGCCGCGGACTCGGCGAAGATCTTGTTGGCCTCCTGGCCGCCGAAGTAGTCGAACTTCTTGGCCTGGAACGAGGCCGACTGGAGCTCCGCCTTGGTGGCGGGGAAGGCGCCCTCGGAGACCCGCGTGGTGACCCCGTCACCGGCGTTGGCGTACTGCACGAACGCGTACGCCAGCTCCTTGTTCTTGCTGAGCGCGGGGACGGTCAGCGAGCTGCCGCCGTTCTCCGAGGTCGTCTTGTCGCCCTTGGTCCAGGCGGGCATGGCCGCGGCGCGCCACTGGCCGGAGGCGTTGGGGACGCCGGTGGTGAAGTTCGCGGGCATCCAGGCGCCGGTCGCGAGGGTGGCGATGGTGCCGTCGCCCAGGCCCTTGTACCAGTCGTCGGTCCAGCCGGTGACCGGGGCGAGCAGCTTCTCGTCGATCAGCTTCTGCCAGACCGTCTCGAACTTCTTGGCGCCCGCGTCGTCGAAGTTGATCCCGACCTTGGTGCCGTCGACCTTGTAGGGGCGCGAGCCGGCCTGCCACAGCATGGAGGTCGTGAAGCCCGCGTCGCCGGTGTCGTTGGCGATGTACGCCTTCGGGTCGGCCTTGTGCAGCTTGCGGGCCGCGTCCAGGTACTCGTCCCACGTGGTCGGGACGGCGATCTTGTACTTGTCGAAGACCGTCTTGTTGTAGAACAGCGCCATCGGACCGGAGTCCATGGGCAGGCCCCACACGCTGGAGCCGCCGCCGGTGACCGAGTTCCACGGGCCGGCGGTGTACTTCGAGGCGAGCTTGTCGGCGCCGAAGGACTTGAGGTCGGTCAGGCCCTTGGTGAGGGAGTACTGGCCGAGCGCGAAGTACTCGACCTGGGCGACGTCCGGGACGCCCTTGCCGGCCGAGATCGCGTTGGACAGCGCCGTGTAGTGCTTGTCGCCGGAGCGCTCGCTGACCAGGTTGACCTTGACCTTGGGGTACTTCTTCTGGAAGTCGGCGGCCACCGTCTTCAGCGTGGGCTCCCAGGCCCAGACGGTGATGTCGCCGCCCTTGTCCAGGGCCGCCTGGAGGTCGCCCGCGGAGACGGCCTTCTGGCTGGAGTCGGAGCTGTCGGAGCCGCCGCAGGCGGTGGCGCCGAGGGCGATGGCGGAGGCGACGGCGACGCCGCGCAGGATGCGGCTCGTTGTTCTGCGCATGAGAGGTGTTTCCACTTCTTCGTGGGCTGGATCCGGGGTGAAGGTGGGGCTGTTACCGGTGATTCTGAATGGGGGGGTCTGTGGGCGCGCGCGAGGCGCGGCTACTCCTTGACGCTTCCGGCGGCGAGGCCGGACTGCCAGTACTTCTGGAGCAGCAGGAAGACGAGGATCAGCGGGATGATCGTCAGCAGCGAACCGGTGATCACGAGGTTGAAGATGACGTCACCGCCGATGGTCTGCGCCTGCGAGCTCCACGCGCTCAGGCCCAGCGTCAGCGGATACCAGTTCGGGTCCTTCAGCATGATCAGCGGCAGGAAGTAGTTGTTCCAGGTGGCGACCGTGGTGAACAGCAGCACGGTCACGATGCCCGGCGCCAGCAGCGGCAGCGCGACCTGGAAGAAGGTCCGCACCTCGCCGGCCCCGTCCATCCGGGCCGCCTCCAGCAGCTCCGTCGGGATCGCCTCGGCCGCGAACACCCACATCAGGTACAGGCCGAACGGCGACACCAGCGACGGGATGATCACCGCCCACGGAGTGTCGGTGAGCCCCATCTTGGAGAACATCAGGAACGTCGGCACCGCCAGCGCCGTACCCGGCACCGCGACCGCGCCGATGACGACGGCGAAGATGGCCTTCTTGCCGGGGAAGTCGAACTTCGCCAGCGCGTAGCCGCCGAGCACCGCGAGCAGGGTCGCGCCGCCCGCGCCGAGGACGACGTACAGCAGGGTGTTCAGCAGCCAGCGGCCGAAGATGCCGTCGTGGTAGGTGAACGTGTCGTGGATGTTGCTCCACAGGGCGAAGTCGTGCGCGAACCACAGGCCGTTGGACTCGGCCAGGCCGGTCTGGGTCTTGGTGGAGCTGATGATCAGCCAGATCAGCGGGATGACGGTGTAGAGGACCATCAGCGCCATCAGGGCGGTCAGCAGCTTGCTGCGGCGCGGCTTGCTCGCGCTGTACGGCTTGCGCGTCTTCAGCCGGGGGGCCCGCTTCGCGGGGGCGGGGGTCGTGACGGAAGTGGTCATCGCTTGTCACGCTCCCTTGCGCATACCGCGCAGCTGCACGACGTAGGCGACCGCCATGGTGATGACACCCATGATGATGGCGACCGTCGCGGAGTAGTTGTGCTGCTGGCCGTTGAAGGACAGCGAGTAGGTGTAGAAGTTCGGCGTGTAGTCCGTCGTCACCGAGTTCAGCGCCAGCGGGCGCAGGATGCTCGGCTCGTTGAAGAGCTGGAAGCTGCCGATGATCGAGAAGATCGTCGCGATGACCAGCGAACCGCGGATCGCGGGCAGCTTGATCGAGCGGATCACCCGCCACTGGCCGGCCCCGTCGATCTCCGCCGCCTCGTACAGCGAGGTCGGGATGACCCGCAGCGCCGAGTAGAAGATCAGCATGTTGTAGCCGACGAACTCCCAGGTCACGATGTTGCCGATGGAGGCGAGCACCCAGCTGGGGGAGAGCAGGTCGGGCAGCGTGATCCCGAACGCGTCGTTGAGGTCGCGCACCAGTCCGTACTTGGTGCCGTACATGAAGCCCCACATCAAGGTGGCGACCACCGCGGGGACCGCGTACGGCAGGAAGATCGTGATGCGGAAGAAGCTCTTGCCGTACAGCCGGCCGCTGTCCAGGGCCAGGGCGACCAGCAGGGCGATGCCCAGCATGATCGGGACCTGGATCAGCAGGAAGAACCCGACGCGGACGACGGAGTCCCAGAACTGCGAGTCCTGGAGCGCCTGCGTGTAGTTGTCCAGACCGACGAACTGGTTGCCGCCGATCAGCCGGTCCTGGAAGAGGCTCAGGTACACCGAGTAGGCGATCGGGGCCAGGAAGACCAGAGCGAACACGGCCACGAACGGACCGATGAACCCCCAGCCGGTCCAGGACCGGCGGTCCCTCTTCACCGGAGGCGGGGCCGGCCGCGGCTCGGCGGCGGCCGGCGGTTGCAGCGTCGTCATGATCGTTCCTCGCTCGTCCACTTCATGGAACCCGCGGGACCTCTGCGCCGCCCCGCGCGATGTTTACGTAAACATCAGCCAGCAAAAAAAGAGACTTGAGCTGTTATGTTTACGTAAACATCTGATGGCGGCATGTCTACACTCCCCCGATGACGCAGGTCAAGGGTCTTCAGGGAGAACATGGTCAAACGAGGTGAGAGGGGAGGTCGGGGGCAGGAAATGGACACGGCACGCAACATCCCGGCACGGGGGCCCGCACCGGCCGAGGCCGCGCGCGGAGGGGTCCGTACGAGCGTCTCGATGGCCGATGTCGCACGGCTCGCCGGCGTGTCGTCCCAGACCGTCTCGCGCGTGTCGAACGGCTACGAGGGCGTGACCGAGAACACCCGCAGGCAGGTCCTGGCCGCCATGCGCGAGCTCGGCTACCGACCCAACAGCGCCGCCCGCGCCCTCAAGCGCGGCGAGTTCCGCACCCTCGGTGTGATCACGTTCTCGCTCTCCTCGACCGGGAACGTACGCACGCTGGAGGCGATCGCGACCTCCGCCGCCGCCGAGGGGTACGCGGTGACCCTGCTGCCGGTCGCCGTCCCCACCCAGGACGAGGTCAGGGGCGCTTTCTCGCGCCTGGAGGAACTGGCCGTCGACGCGGTGATCGTCATCATGGAGGTCCACCTCCTGGACGCCGCGACCATCAGCCTCCCGCCGTACGTGCAGGTCGTGGTCGCCGACTCGGACGCGGGGGAGCGGTACACGGTCGTCGACACCGACCAGACCGGCGGCACCCGCACCGCCGTGCGGCATCTGCTCGGGCTCGGGCACGACACCGTCTGGCACCTCGCCGGGCCCGGCGACTCCTTCGCCGCCCAGCGCCGCACCGACGCCTGGGAGACCACGCTGGTCTCCGCCGGGCGGGAGGTGCCGCCGCTGGTGCGCGGGGACTGGTCGGCGGAGTCCGGCTACCGGGCCGGGCTCGAACTCGCCGCGCGCGAGGACTGCACGGCCGTCTTCGCCGCCAACGACCAGATGGCGCTGGGGCTGCTGCGCGCCCTGAACGAGAAGGGGCGCAGGGTCCCCGAGGACGTCAGCGTCATCGGCTTCGACGACATCCCGGAGGCCGGCTCCTTCCTGCCGCCGCTGACCACGCTGCACCAGGACTTCGCCGAGGTGGGCCGGCTCTGTGTGCAGGCGGTGCTGCGCAAGATGCGGCGGGACGGGCCGACGCACGGGACGACGCTGGTGCCGACCCGGCTGGTGATCAGGGAGAGCACGGCTCCGCCGCCGCCGAGGGGCTAGCCGGACCGACGGACCGTCATGTGAAGGAGTTGTGCTTGAATGGCGAATGAATCGGCCAAATGGCCGGTTCCCGCTGCCCTCTTGACGGGCGGTTCCCCCCTCGGAAACCACACCCCCTGTCGAAGAGAGGCGTCGGCACGTTGACCGCCACGCTGTCGGAATTCCACTACGGCCTCGTCACCCCGATCGCCGCCTACCTCATGGCCTGCGCGGGCTCCATGCTCGCCCTGCGCTGCACCACCCGCTCCCTGCGCCGCGTCCCCGGCCGCCGCCGCTGGACCTGGCTCGCCCTCGGCGCGGTCTGCCTCGGCTGCGGCATCTGGACCATGCACTTCATCGCCATGATCGGCTTCACCGTCGACGGCACCCTGCTGCGCTACGACGCCGGCCTCACCCTCCTCAGCCTCGCCGTCGCCATCGCCGTCGTCGCCCTCGGCGTCTTCCTCGTCGGCTACCGGGGCGCGGGCCCCGTCACCCTCGGCGTCGCCGGCACCGCGACCGGACTCGGCGTCGCCGCCATGCACTACATGGGCATGGCCGCCGTCCACGCCGGCGCCGACATCCGCTACGACACCACCGTCGTCGTCCTCTCCGTCGTCATCGCGGTCGTCGCCGCCACCGCCGCCCTGTGGGCCGCCGTCTCCATCAGCGCCGTCTGGGCCACCCTCGGCGCGAGCCTCGTCATGGGCGCCGCCGTCTGCGCCATGCACTACACCGGGATGGCCGCCGTCAGCGTCCACCTCACCCACGGCGCCGTCGGCGGGCAGTCCTCCGCGAGCCTGCTCTCCTTCATGCTCGCCATGCTGGTCGGACCGCTCGCCGTCCTGCTGCTCGCGGCCGTCGTCGTCATGTTCGACCCCGAGGTCGTCCTCGGCCGCGGGGAGTGGGAGGAGCGCGCGGCGCCGGTGCGCTGAGACAACTCGGGTGCGCCGGGGGTGAGTTGTCCTACTGTGGGGGGATGGGGAGCCATCACCATCAGGACAGTCCTTGGCGGGTGCGGGTGGACGACGGGCAGGGGGAACCCTGGGGCGCGGGGGTGCTGCTCGACGACCGGCACGTCCTGACCTGCGCCCACGTCGTACGCCGCGCGGGCGGGGAGGCCGGCGCGTTACAGGTCAGCAGCGTCGCCTGCGGCCGGGAGTGGACCCTCCCCGCCCGCCGCGCCCCCGGCACCTGGGTCCAGCCGGACACCGGACGCGGCGACGTCGCCCTCCTCGAACTCGCCGAACCCGCCGACTGCGGACTCACCACCCGGCTGTGGAAGGTCCCCGTCTCCGGCGGCCGGGTCCGCGCCTACGGCTTCCCCGACGCCGAGCCCTACTACGGCATCGCCGCCGAGGCCCAGCTCCTCGGCTCCGGCGGCCGCAGCGGCGAATGGGTCCAGCTGCGCCGCATCAGCGCCGGCGACCCCTGGATCGCGGCCGGCTACTCCGGCGCCGGAGTCCTCGCGCTGGAGGGGGAGCACGCCGGGAAGGTCATCGGCATCGTCGTCGCCGACTACACCGACGGCTCCGCCCGCGCCGCCTGGATGCTGCCCACCGAGACCATCCTCAGCTACCTCCCGCAACTGCGCGCCGGCGGCGAACCCGCCGTGGTCGCCCCGCACCTCCACGCCGGCCGGCTCGCGGACGACTCCCCGCTGCTCCCCGACGACGTCCTCACCGACCCCCTGCGCCTCGCCCTCACCCAGGAGCTGACCCGCCTCCTCGCCGGCGGCTTCACCGGCACCGCCGTCGTCAGCACCGACGCCACCACCGGCGCCGGCGACTCCTGGCTGGTCCGCCTCGTCCGCACCGCCGACCCCGCCGCCCGCGCCGCCGTCACCGACGCCGAACTCACCGGCGCCCCCCAGGACACCGTCCTCGGCCTCGGCGCCGTCGACGCCGCCTACGACGCGGGCGAACGCACCACCGACGACGTCCGCGGCTACCTCGCCCGCCGCTTCGGGCTCGCCGCCGACACCGACCGGGAACTGGTCTCCCGGCTGCTGCGCCGCACCCCGCCCGCCTGCGCCGTCATCGGCCGCGTCGACCGCGCCGCCGACCCCGCCACGCTCGTCTCCGGCCTCCTCGGCCCGCTCGCCCGCAGCGCCCGCACCCGGGGCCTCAGACTCGTCCTCGGCTTCGAGGGCCGCCCGCCCGACGGCCTCCCGCACGACATCCACCTCGACCCCGGACCCCTGCGCGCCGTCGCGCCCCGCACCGTCGAACCCGCCCACGCCGAAACGGCCGTGGCCGCCCTCGCCGCCGCCGAACAGGAGGCCGGCCGGCTGCGCACGCGCTACGCCGACCACTACTTCGCCCCGCCCCGGCTGCCCCCGCCGCTCGCCCCCGCCCTGCGCGTGCGCCTCGCCGTCGCCCGCACCACCGGCGGACCCGAGTCCGCCGCCGTCCTCGACCGCGCCGAACACGCCCGCGCCGCCGCCGAACGCTACTGCGCCGCCGTCCGCCGCATGGCCGCC
This sequence comes from Streptomyces sp. AMJ-169, assembly GCF_055597585.1. Taxonomy (NCBI): domain Bacteria; kingdom Bacillati; phylum Actinomycetota; class Actinomycetes; order Kitasatosporales; family Streptomycetaceae; genus Streptomyces; species Streptomyces sp. AMJ-169. The sequence continues at coordinate 230,767 of NZ_JBVLTJ010000007.1, read as the reverse complement.
GCCCACGAGGAACTCACCGTCCGGCTCGAACTCCACCGGGTGCGCGCCGCACGGCACTTCGGCGCCGAGGACCGCGCCCTGGGCGAACTGCACACCCCGGCCGCCCGCGCCCTGCGCACCGTCCCCGTCGACCTGCGCACCGCCCGCGACCTCGTACGCCGCTACGTCGACGAGACCGACCGGCGCATCGACGAAGCGGGACCGCCCGCCGAGGACTCACCCACCGACGGAGGCTGACCGTGCAGCAGTGCAACCGCCCCGAATGCGGCCGAGGAGTCATCGACGAGGAGGGCTACTGCACCCGCTGCGGCGCCGCCCCCCTCCCGCGCGCCACCCCGGCCGACCGTCCCCGCGCCGCCACCGGAGTCGCCCAGGTCCGCCCCGACCCCTGGTACGGCCTCGCCCTCGCCGCCACCGGACCCGCCCCTGAACCCGCCGACCCCGGCCCCGGCGAACCCGTCCCCGAACCCGAGCGGCACTGCCCGGACCCCGACTGCGGCCACCCCGTCGGCCGCGGCCACGACGGCAAGGCGGGCCCGGTCACCGGCTACTGCCCCCGCTGCGGCACCCCCTTCGACTTCACCCAGCCCCGCGGCCTGACCATAGGCGACCGCTACGACGTCCAGCGCGTCCTCGGCTCCGGCGCCTTCGGCCACGCCTACCTCGCCCACGACCGCAACCTCGGCACCCACGTCGTCCTCAAGATGCTCACCCGCGCCGTCGCCCGCACCGCCGAACACGAACGCGACGTCCTCGCCGCCCTGCGCCACGACAGCATCGTCCGCATCCTCGGCTACGAACCCGACGGCGGCCCCTACCTCGTCCTCGAACACGTCCCCGGCAGCGCCCTCGCCGCCCGACCCGGCGAACCCCTCGAAACCCTCCTCGCCCACGGACTGCGTATCCTCCAGGCCCTCGACTACCTCCACGCCCGCCGCCTGCTGCACTGCGACGTCAAACCCCCCAACATCATCCGCTTCGCCGAACCCGGACCCGAAGGCCCCCTCGACCGCGTCCGCCTCATCGACTTCGGCGCCGTCCGCGCCCTCGACGACCCCGGCCCCGTCACCGTCTGCACCCGCCTGTACGCACCCCCCGAGAACGACCCCGAACTCCTCGACCCCACCCCCGGCTTCGACCTCTACTGCCTCGGCACCACCCTGCGCGAGGTCTGCCGCGCCCACCTCAGGGACCCGGCCGCGCCCGGCGTCCACTCCCTCGGCCTTCTCCTCGACCGCGCCACCGACCCCCTGCCCGCCCGCCGCTTCCGCACCGCCCGCCAGTTCGCCGAACAGCTCAGCGGCGTCGTCCGCCAGACCGTCGCCGCCCCGCTGCGCCAAGTAGCCCGCCCCTCCGCCCTGTTCGGCTCCCTCAACGACCCCCTCCACGGCGGCCTCGGCACCGCCCGCCCGCTCGCCGACTGGACCCGCGCCGCCGTCACCGACGACACCCGCCTCACCCTGCCCGCCCCCTTCGCCTGCCCCCGCCCCCAGGAGGTCGCCGCCTCCCTCCCCGCCCCCCTCGCCGACCCCGACGACCCCGCCCCCACGCCCGCCACCCGCACCGCCCTCGCCGAAAGCCGCTCCGCCCTGCGCCGCAGAGACGTCCAGGCCGCCGAAGAAGCCCTCGGCCAGGCCCAGTTGCCCGCCCAGCACTGGCTGCACGACTGGTACCGCGGCCTCCTCGCCCTCGCCCACGCCCGCACCCCCGACGCCGCCCACCACTTCACCCGGGTCCGCGCCGCCCTCCCCGGCGAACTCATGCCCCTCCTCGCCCTCGGCCTCTGCCACGAACACCAAGGAGACACCGCCGCCGCCACCGCCCTCTACACCACCGTCTTCACCACCACCCCGGCCTTCGGCGCCGCCGGCTTCGGCCTCGCCCGCCTCCACCACACCGAGGGCCACCGCGACCGCGCCGGCGCCATCGCCGCCCGGCTCGCCGAGGAGTTCCGCTACGAGCACGAGGCCCGCACCGCCGCCGTCCGCCTGTCCGTCCTGCCCGGACCCGACGGAGCGGCGCCGCCCCACGAACAGCTCGACCGGGCCCGGGAGCTGCTCGGCGCGCTCGACGTCGACGCCACCTCCCACGCCGCGCTCGCCGCCGAGATCCAGCACGGCGAGACCCTGCGCACCGGGGACCGGCTCGCCCTCTCCGAAGCGGTGCGCGCCCTCGCCGCGCACGCGCCGACCCCGCCCGACCACACCACCCTGGTCGACCTCGCCAACCGGCTGCGGCCCCCGCTCGGCTGGCGGGACATGCTCACTTTGAGGGGAACTCTCCCATCCCGTTCCCGGGGCGCGGCCCGCGCGTTACGCTCCTGAGCGTAAAGCTACGCGTACGCGAAGCGATCAGGGTGGGGCCGGTGGGGGACAGGCAGCCATGGAAACTCGACTTCAGCGTGGTCACGGACACACCAGGAGACCTGGCCCGTGACGCGGCCCGCGCGGACGCGCTGATCACGGTCCGCGCCACCGCCCGCGAGGCCCCGCCCGCACCGCTCGCCGAAGTCCTCATCATGGACAAGTCACTGTCCATGGCCGACCACGGCAGACTCGACGCCGCCAAACGCGCCCTGTGCGCGGCCCTCGACACCCTCCAGGACGGCACCCTCCTCGGCATCGTCGCCGGGCAGTACCACGCCGAGGTCATCCACCCGCTCACCCCGCTGACCCCGGACAGCAGACGCCGCGCCAAGGACCGCGTCCTCAGCCAGCTCCCCGAAGGCGGCACCGCCATCGGCCAGTGGCTCGCCTGCGCCGGCCGCCTCCTCGCCGGGGCCCCCGCCGAAAGCGTGCGGCACGCCGTCCTCTACACCGACGGCAACGACGAGCACGAGACCCCCGAACAGTTCGAGGCCCACCTCGCCGCCTGCGCCGGACACTTCGTGTGCGACGTACGCGGCCTCGGCCACGACTGGCACTACCACGAGGTCCGGCGCATCGCCGACGTGCTCCAGGGCGACGCCCGCGGCGTCGTCGAGGCCGCCGACCTCTCCACCGACCTCACCCGCCTCGTCCACCAGGCCCAGCGGCTCGCCGAACCCCGCGTCCACCTCGGCCTGCACGTCAGCAGCCGCTTCCGGCTCGACTTCGTGCGCCAGACCCGCCCCGCCGACGCCCCGCTCACCGCGCCCGAACGCCGCCCCGACGGCGAACTCCACCTCCCCCTCGGCCCCTGGCGCGCCGAGGAACGCCAGTACCACGTCTGCCTGCGCTTCACCCCCGACGCCCTGCCGCCCGAGGAGGACCTGCGGGCCCTGCGGATCACCGTCCACGCCGAGACCCCCGACGGCACCCGCACCGCCCGCACCCCGGCCCGGTCGGTGATCGTACGGCGCCGCGCGAGCCCCGAACTGCCCGTCCCGCGCCCGGAGAACCTCACCTTCCTCGACCGGCAGCGCGAGCTCGGCATGGCGATCCGCGCCTGCGTCGACGCCTGGCTCACCCGCGAACCCGCGGCGGCCGACCGGGAGTTGCGCCTCGCCCTCACGCTGGCCGAAGAGCTGGACGACTTCCACCTCACCGACCTGCGCCGGATCGCGGAGACCGGACCCGACGGGCGGCCCCGCGTCCGCCGCGCCGTCACCCGGGGCGAGATGCAGGCCCTGGCGCTGGAGACCGGACGGACGGTCGCCCGCCGCGAGGACTTCGCGGAACCCGCCCCCATGGACAGCGTCCCGCGCCGCCCCTGCCCCGGCTGCGGCGAACAGACCGACCACCCGGACCTGTTCTGCCAGCACTGCGGCACCCGCCTGGACACCCCGTGAGAGCGCCCCATCCGGCCGCACAGCTACGGCTCTTACGGGCCGCGGTCCACACCGCCCTCGCCCTCACCGCCCTCCTCTACCTCCTGCTCGCCGCCCAGGCCGACCGCCAGATCACCGCCGCCCTCCGCACCCACCGCGCGATCGAGAACATCGGCCAGGCCTACGCCGCCGCCGAGACGGCGCACACCGCGCTCGCCGGCGTCATCCGCACCCGCCAGCTCTCCCTCACCGGCACCGGAACCGAGTTCGCCAACGCCACCGCCCGCGTCACCACCCTCCTCACCTCCGCCGCCGAGGGAAACGCGGCCGGCAGCGCGGGCCAGGCCCAGATCCAGTTCGTGCAGGGCCAGTTGACGACCTGCGTCCAGATGGCCGAGGCCGCCGCCGACTCCCCGGACGGCGCCGCGAGCCTGGACAGCGCCCAGAAGGCGCTCACCGCCCCCCGCGAGCTGGACCCCAAGACCGGCAAGCCCATCCCCTACACCGGAGGCCTCACGCAATCCCTCCTCGACCTCACCGCCGTCCAGAGCGACGCCCTCGCCCGGCAACGGCGTTCGCACTGGCTGAACCCCGTCTCCAGCTGGGCCCTCCTCACCGGACCCGCCGCCGTCATGCTCGGCTGCGCCGGCGCCGGCGCCGCCGTGGTCGTACGCCGTTTCCGCCGGCCGCCCAGCAGACGGATCGCGCTGGCGTGGGTGCTGACGGCGGCGACCGGGGTCACGGGTGCGCTGCTCGCCCAGGCCGACGCCCGCGCGCTGCCCGGTGATCCGCTGCTCGGGCATCCGCTGACGGGCGCCCTCACCCTGCTCACGCTCGCCGCCGCGGCCGGGCTCGTGCACTTCGGCTACCGGCCCCGCCTCGCCGAGTACAGGTTCCCGCGCTCATGAGGAGGCTCATGCTGGTGCTGGTGGCCCTGTGCCTCGCCGTCGCCGGGTGCGCGGGGGAGCCGGGGCGCGGCCATGTGACGGTCATGGTGCCCTGGTCGGACCGGGAGTTCCAGGCGTTCTACACGGTCGTGAAGGACTTCGAGAAGAGCTCGGGCGTCACGGTCGACGTCCAGGTCAGCCGGGCCCTCACCCAGCAGCTCGACGCGGCCGTCGCGGCGGGCGCCCCGCCCGATCTCGCGATGCTGCCCAGCGTCGGCGCGATCGACAGATACATCGGCCCGGAGGGACAACTCCAGCCGCTGGACGTGTCGGTGAGCAGCTATCTGGACCCCTTCCGGGGACTCGCGACCGCCGACGGGACCGTCTACGCGGTACCGGTGAAAGCCGATGTGAAGAGCCTCGTCTGGTACGACGCGAAGAAGACCCCGGCGCCGCCCGCCACCCTGGCCGGGCTCAAGTCGGCCGGCCGGCCCTGGTGTCTCGGGCTCGCGTCCGGTCCCGCCTCCGGCTGGCCCGGCGCCGACTGGATCGCGGACATCCTCCTCGCGCAGGGCGACGGCAGCGCGTACCAGAAGTGGCTCGGCGGCACGCTCAAGTGGGACTCCCCGCAGGTGCGGCAGGCGTGGACGGTCTGGCACGACCTCGTCGGCGACGCCGCCCTGAAGCGCGCGGTCACCTTCGGTTTCGCCGAGGCGGCGGCCGGCATGAGGACCGGGAGCTGCGGCTACGCCCACGGCGCGCTCTCGGCGCTGGGCCTCGACGAGCGCTCCTCCACCTACGCGCCCTGGCTCGGGACCCGGCGCCTCGAGGTCTCCGCCGACTTCGTCGGGATGTTCACGCGCGGCAACCCGGCGGCGCGGGAGTTCATCCACTACCTGGCGGGGGCGGGGCAGGCCAAGTGGGTGCGGGCGCAAGGGGGTTACGCGATCTCGGCCGACACCCGGGTGCCGCTCGCGGACTACGGCACGGGGGCGCGGCAGGGGGTCGCGAAGATGCTGCGCCCCGGCTCCGGCTACACCCTCTGCTTCGGCGCCGCCGACGTCATGCGGCCCGATGTGTCGGCGGCCTTCTACCGGGCGGTGCTGGCGTACGCGGGCGGCGGGCGGGAGCTGGGGGAACTGCTGCCGGCGCTGGACGCGGTCCAGGAGCGGCTGGGGAGTTCGGGGGTGGGGGCGGGGAAGCTGTGCGCGTCTTGAGGGGCGGGGCGTGCCGAGGGGTGGGCGTCTTGAGGTTCAGGCGCGCGGCGGAGCCGTCCCGTCCGTGTCGATCGCGTGCTGGATCCGCTGGCCTATGTCCCGCAGCTGGCGCACCTGTGTCTGCGTGAGCGGGTCGAAGATCAGCCGGCGTACGGTCTCGACGTGGTCCGGGGTCGCGGCCCCGAACTTCTCCAGCCCTGCGGCGGTGAGGGTCGCCGTGGTGAAGCGGCCGTCCTGCGCGTCCGGCGCCCGGCGCAGCCAGCCGCGCTCCTCAAGTCTGCGGGCCACGTGCGAGAGCCGGGAGAGGGAGCCGTTGGCGAACATCGCCAGCTCGCTCATGCGCAGGGTGTGCTCGGGGGCCTCGGAGAGCACCGACAGGACCTGGTACTCGAAGACGCTCATGGACGCGTCGCGCTGCAACTGGGTGTCCAGTGTCGCGGGCAGCCTGAGCAGTACCCCGATCAGGGCCGCCCAGGTCTTCCTCTCCTCGGCGGTCAGTGGACGCGGCTCGGGGATCTGCATCCGCAGAGCATATCTGACGGGTCAACTAGTCTTTACTCAACCGTAGGTTGACGCTTCAAGTTGCCGATATGCGCAACTCCCCTTGTTATTTGCCGAGTTGCGCAGAAGTGGAGGCAGCCCCCATAAAACAGGGGCCGGCCGGCCGTCTCATGGGCGGGTCGAACGGGTATGGTCACCCCGTTCAACTGCTCGACGACGGCGAAGCGGAAGCCGGTGGGAATCCGGCACGGTCGCGCCACTGTGTGCCCTCGCGAGGGGGTGAGTCAGACCCGTGGCCGTCGTACCCCACACGCACCACCGACACGGGACGCGAACTCCCCAAGGAGGCACACGCCATGGCGCAGCACGTCGCCCAGCCGGCCGACAGCACCGAACTCCCCGCTCTGCCGGCCAAGTTGCCGATCGGCGCGATCGCCCCCTGGGCGGTCTTCTTCGGCATCCTGATGCTGGTCCTGCTCTACTTCGTCGGCGCCGAGCAGGGCGCCACGTCCGTCGTCGCCGGCGAGGACGTCCACGAGTGGGTGCACGACGCCCGCCATCTGCTCGGCTTCCCCTGCCACTGACCAGGGGACCGAGATGAACTCCGCAACAGTGCGAGGCCTCCTCGTCCGGGGCATGCTCGCGGGCCTCGCGGCCGGCGTCCTCGCCCTCGTCACCGCCTATCTGCTCGGTGAGCCCTACGTCGACAAGGCGATCGGCTTCGAGGCGGCGCACTCCCACGAGCACGAGACGGAACTCGTCTCCCGCTCGCTCCAGTCCACCGCGGGACTCGCCACCGGCGTCCTCCTCTACGGCGTCGCCTTCGGCGGTATCGCGGCGCTCGCCTACTGCTTCGCCCTCGGCCGCGTCGGGCGCTTCGGCCCCCGGGCGACCGCGCTGCTGCTGTCCGGCTGCGCGCTGCTCGCCGTCTACGTCGTGCCGTTCCTCAAGTACCCCGCCAACCCGCCGGCCGTCGGTGACCCCGGCACCATCGGCAAGCGGACCACCCTGTACTTCCTGATGATCGTGCTGAGCGTGCTCCTCGCGGTCGCCGCGACCCTCCTCGGCAAGCGGCTCGCGCCCCGGCTCGGGAACTGGTGGGCGACCGTCGCCGCGGTGGCCGCCTTCGCGCTGGCCGTCGGGCTGGCGTACGCCTTCCTGCCGGTCATCAACGAGGTGCCCGCCGACTTCCCGGCGACCGTCCTGTGGCGGTTCCGGCTCGCCGCGCTGGCCATCCAGTTCACGCTGTGGACCGGATTCGGGCTGGTCTTCGGGGAGTTGGCGGAGCGGGTGCTGAACCCGAGGCCGGCGAGGGCGCCGGCCGCGGCGGTCGCCGCGCCCGGCTGAGGGTGAGGGGCGACCAGGCGAGAGGGCCCGCGGAACGCGTCCGCGGGCCCTCTCGCGTTCTCGGCTAGTCGGCGGGCAGTTCGGCCCGGACCGTACGGGCGGCGGCCACCAGGTTCTCCAGGGAGGTGCGGGTCTCCGGCCAGCCGCGGGTCTTCAGACCGCAGTCGGGGTTGACCCACAGGCGCTCGGCGGGGATCGCCTCCAGCCCGGTGCGCAGGAGGCCGGCGGCCTCCTCGGTGCTCGGGATACGCGGGGAGTGGATGTCGTAGACGCCGGGTCCGGCCTCGCGCGGATAGCTGTGCGCCGCCAGATCGCGCGCCACCTGCATGTGCGAGCGGGCCGCTTCCAGGCTGATGACGTCCGCGTCGAGGTCGTCGATGGCCTGGACGATGTCCCCGAACTCGACGTAGCACATGTGCGTGTGGATCTGCGTGTCCGGGCGGACGCCCGCGGTGGTGAGGCGGAACGACTCGGTGGCCCAGCCGAGGTAGGCGGGCCGGTCGGCGGCGCGCAGCGGGAGGGTCTCGCGCAGCGCGGGTTCGTCGACCTGGATGACCGAGGTCCCGGCCTCCTCCAGGTCGCCCACTTCGTCGCGCAGGGCGAGGGCGACCTGGCGGGCGGTTTCGCCCAGCGGCTGGTCGTCGCGGACGAACGACCAGGCGAGCATGGTGACCGGCCCGGTCAGCATCCCCTTGACCGGACGCCCGGTGAGCGACTGCGCGTACGACGTCCAGCGCACGGTCATCGGCTCGGGGCGCGAGATGTCCCCGGCGAGGACCGGCGGGCGGACGTAGCGGGTGCCGTAGGACTGGACCCAGCCGTGCTGCGTGGCCAGGTAGCCGGTGAGCTGTTCGGCGAAGTACTGGACCATGTCGTTGCGCTCGGGCTCGCCGTGCACCAGGACGTCGATGCCGGTCTTCTCCTGGAAGGAGATGACGTCCTGGATCTCCGTCCTGATGCGCTCCTCGTACCCGGCCGTGTCGATGCGGCCGGCCCGCAGGTCGGCGCGGGCGGTGCGCAGTTCGTTCGTCTGCGGGAAGGAGCCGACCGTCGTCGTGGGCAGCAGCGGCAGCCCGAGATGGGCGCGCTGGGCCACGGCCCGCTCGGCGTACGGCTGGGAGCGGCGGGCGTCGGTGTCCGTGACGGCGGCGGCGCGGGCGCGCACGGCCGGGTCGCGGGTGATCGGCGAGTTCGCGCGCGAGGCCAGGTCGGCCCGGTTGGCGGCGAGTTCGGCGGCGATGGTGTCGGTGCCCTGGGCGAGGCCCTTGGTGAGGGTGACGACCTCGGCCGTCTTCTGCTTCGCGAAGGCGAGCCAGCGCAGGATCTGCGGGTCGATGTCGCGTTCGGCGGACGCGTCCAGCGGCACGTGCAGCAGCGAGCAGGACGCGGAGACGTCGACGCGGTCCGCGAGCCCGAGGAGCGTGCCGAGGGTGGTGAGGGACTTCTGGAGGTCGTTGATCCAGATGTTGCGGCCGTTGACGACGCCCGCGACCAGCCGCTTGCCGGGCAGTCCGCCGACGGCCGCCAGCGCGTCGAGGTTGGCGGCGGCGTTGTCGGTGAAGTCCAGGGCGAGGCCCTCGACCGGCGCCTTCGCCAGGACCGGCAGGGCGTCGCCCAGCTGGTCGAAGTAGGAGGCGACCAGGAGTTTCGGCCGGTCGGTGTGGGCGCCGAGGTCGCGGTAGGCGCGGGCGGCGGCGTTGAGTTCGGCCGGGGTGCGGTCCTGGACCAGGGCGGGTTCGTCGAGCTGGACCCATGCGGCGCCGGCCGCGCGCAGGTCCGCCAGGACCTCCGCGTACACCGGGAGCAGGCGGTCCAGCAGGGTGAGGGGTTCGAAGTCGGCGGCGACTCCGGGAGCGGGCTTGGCGAGGAGGAGGTAGGTGACCGGGCCGACCAGCACCGGGCGGGGGGTCAGGCCGAGCGCCAGGGCCTCCTTCAGCTCCGCCACCTGCTTGGCGGAGTCGGCCGTGAAGACGGTGTCCGGGCCCAGCTCCGGGACCAGGTAGTGGTAGTTGGTGTCGAACCACTTCGTCATCTCGAGCGGGGCGACGTCCTGGGTGCCGCGGGCCATGGCGAAGTAGCCGTCCAGGGCGTCGGCGTCGACGGCCGCGCGGTGGCGGGCGGGGATCGCGCCGACCATGACGGAGGCGTCGAGGACGTGGTCGTAGAACGAGAAGTCGCCCGTGGGGACTTCGGTGATGCCCGCCTCGGCGAGCTGGCGCCAGTTGCTCTGGCGCAGGCCGGCGGCGGTGGCGCGGAGGTCGGCTGCGGTGACGCGGCCCTTCCAGTAGCCCTCGATCGCCTTCTTCAGTTCCCGGCCCTGGCCCTGGCGGGGGTAGCCGTACACGGTGGCCCGGGCTGCCGCGGCTGCGGACTTCGGTGTCACGGAGATCTCCTTCGCGAGATGAATCCCTGAGATTCCCCGGAGACGGAATCGGGAGCGCGAAGGGGATGACGGACCGGACGGCCGCGACCCCGCGCGGCAATGGCGCGGTCGCTTTTCCGTCCGATATGTACGCCGACCCGCCCACGAGGTCACCGGGGTGTCCGCGCACGGAACGGTCCGTGCGCGGGCGGCTGGCAGGTCTTCGGACTCACGAGCACACCTTCTTCCCCAAGAATTCAGGAAGAAGACACCTACTGGCCGTCGCTTCCCAGACCCAGTACTTCGGGTCCAGTGCTTATGACGGCGGTCGTTCCCGTTCACCGCTGCGGGGCAGTCCCGGATTTCCACCGGGTTCCCTCTTACGACGCCCCGCCTGGCGGACGGGGCGAACCAACTGCTGGGGATCACCCTACGGGCTGTCGCCGTCCGGGGAACAGAGCGCCCGCGCTACGGAAAACGGTGGTGGGGTTTTTCAGGGGGTGCTCCTAGGGGTTATTCTCCGCCGCCGCGCCTGCTCCCCTGGCGGGGCACGAGGCCCAGCTGGTCGGAGAGTTCGGAGCGGCGGCGGACCGAGAGTTTGCGGTAGACGCGGGTCAGGTGCTGTTCGACGGTGCTCACCGTGATGTACAGCTGGGTGGCGATCTGCCGGTTCGAGCGGCCCTCGGCGGCCAGTGACGCCACGCGCCACTCGGCCTTCGTGAGCACGTCCTCCTCCTCCGGGTCCCCGTCGTCCACCGGATCGGGGTGCGGGTGCGGTCCGGCCGGGCACGGCGTTCCGTCGCCCGTGGCCAGGAGCCGGCTGATCCGGTGCGCGATCCCGCTCGCGCCGGCCAGTTCCATCGCCTCGTTCCAGCGGGCCCGCGCGATCCGGGTGAGGCCGTCCGCCAGGTCCTCCTTGCACAGGTGGGCGAGCGCGTGGACGAGCGAGACCTGGTCGCCCGTCTCCCGCAGGGTCACTTCGGCCTCCTCCAGATGGGCGCGGCGCCGGTCGGGGCCGTCGACGGCGGCCAGGACCAGCAGGGCCCGGCCCCGGGAGTCGCTGGAGCCGCGGGGCCGCGCGAGTTCCTCGCCGGCCATGTGGCGGGCCCGTTCCGGGTCGCCGAGCGCGAGATAGGCCTCCGCCGCGCGGGCCCGCCAGCCCAGCAGGTCCGGTGCGACGCAGACGGGGCGTGGCCGGCCCTGCGGCTCGGGCGGCTCCGGCGGTTCGGCGGCGGCGCAGGCCAGGAAGTCCTGGAGAGCGGCGTGCGGGTGGCCGGTCTCCAGGAGGTAGGCGCCGCGCGCGAGCCGGTACTGGGTGCCGTGGGGGGAGTCCCACATCTCGTCGGGCACCGGGCGCTCCAGGTAGCGGGCCGCCAGGTTCGGGTTCCCGAGGAGGGTGTGCGTGGAGACGAGGACCGCCAGCGGCGTCCCGATCACGATGCCCCAGCTGTGGTCGGGCAGCAGCTCCAGGGCCGAGGCCGCGTACGCCGCCGCCGTGCGCAGGTCGCCCATGTGCGAGCGGACCCGGGCGTGCAGGGCCGTCACGAACGCCTGCCGGGCCGGGAGCCGGCCCGGGGGGAGCTTGCTCAGCTGCTCCTGGCACAGCTGGTCGGCGGCGGCCAGCTCGCCCTGGCCGATCAGTCCGACGACGGACGCGAGGTCGAGCCCCCAGAGCCGGCGCGCGTCCATGGTGCGGTCGGGGGAGCGGCCGGCGCCCCCGTCGCGCTCGCCGGCCGGGGTGAGGGCGGCGGTGGCGCGCCGGCCGCGGAAGCAGGCGCGCAGCTCGGGCGCGTCCAGCAGCTCCGGCCACAGGGAGTCGATCAGGGTGGCCAGGCGCTCCACCTCGGCGTGGCTGTGGAACGGGTAGCAGGACTCGGCCAGCATCAGCGCCAGCTCCCGTGCCTGGTCGCGGTAGCCGAACCAGAGGAACCAGATGGTCAGCAGCCGCAGCGCGGAGCAGTCGGTGTGCCCGGCGCGCGCCGCGGCCAGCAGCCGCTCCACCTCCGGCTCCGCCGCCAGCGGGCTGAGCTGGCACAGCGTGGCGACGAGCAGGCAGACGGTCTTGGCGTGCTGGGCCTCGTCGAGGTCGACGCGGTCCGCGAGCCGCAGACAGGCCAGCGCCCGCTCCGGCTGCCCGGCCGCCAGGAACTGCCGCCAGGCGTGGTGCAGCACCCGTACCTCGGTCGGGTCGGGCGGCTCGTCGGCGGCCATGAGGTGGCCGGCGATCTCGGTGGCGGGCGCCCCTTCCCTGAACAGCAGCGAGGCGGCCCGCCGGTGCAGGGCCGCCAGCTCCGGGCCGAGCATGCCGAGCAGGGCGCCGGGGATCGCCGGGTGCAGGAAGCCGCCGTTCTTCAGCAGGCCCGCGTTCTCCAGTTCCACGATGCGCTGCTCGACGTCCTTGAGGGGCTGGCCGAGCAGGACGGCGGCGCGTTCGGGGGTCGCGTTCTCGCCCAGCACCGCGAGCGCCTCGACGGTCCGGGCGAGCGCGGGATGGCGTACCAGGGAGGCGAGGAAGGCGGTCCGGAAGGACTCCCCGATCGTCACCGGCGCCTGGGCGCGCCCGTGTCCGGCCCGCAGCAGGTCGAGGACCAGCGCGGTGACCAGGGCGAGGTTTCCGCCGCTGACCCGGTGGACCTCCTGGGCCAGCTCCCCGGCGGCCCGCGCCCCGATCCGCCGCTCCAGCAGCGCCCGCACCTCCTCGTGGCTGAGGGGGACGACCTCCAGCAGCCGGGCGTCGGGCAGCCCGAGGAACTCCAGGTGTCCGTCGGTGATGGAGAGGGTCCGGGGGAACGCCAGGACCAGGGTGATGGCGTGGGAGCGCACCCGCCGGGCGAGATAGAGCAGGCAGGCGCGCGACGCCGGGTCCATGAACTGGGCGTCGTCGACGACGAGGACGACTTCGGTGCGCCCGGCCGCCGCGCCCAGTTCGGTGGCGAGGTTCTGGAGCAGCCGCGCGGGCGCCGGCTCCGGGTGCTCGACGAGCCGCCGTACGGCCGATCTGACCTCTTCGGGAATACCGGGAGCGTGGCCGAGCTGCTCGACGACGGAAAAGGGTACTTCGTGTTCGTCACGGAATCCGGTGGCGTGCAGACAAACTGAGCCGACCCCCGCGGCTCGTCTTTTCATGTCCTCCAGAATGGAGGTTTTTCCTGTTCCAGGGCCTCCTCGAAGAATAAGGATGCCGCTGCGTCGTTCGGTCTGCCGGTCGCAGCTTTCCGATTGCATGATGATCAAGTTTAGGCGAGCCGGGACAGAGCGACAGATAGAGATCGGCTATTTTACAGCTTGTTTAACGGGGATGTCACATTACTTATAAGAAACTCATAGCGTTCTATTCGTGCCCTTCGCGACCTTCACGGACCTAGCGGACGTGCACCGGCCTGCCGGTGCGCGCGGACTCGTATACGGCCGCGACCACGGCCACCGCCCGCCGCCCGGCCTCGCCGTCCACCAGCGGCGCCCTGCCCTCGCGCACCGCGTCGCAGAAGTCCGCCAGCTGGTCCCGGTGCGGCTGGTACAGCAGGCCCCCGGCGTCCCGGGTCAGATCCCGCGCCAGCGCCTGCGCGTGGTCGGCCGACTGATCGCCCGCGCCGAACGCCCCGTACGCGGGCGCCTCCTCGCCGTCCTTGGAGAGGTGGACGAAGGCGAGTTCGTCGTCGTCGATCACCACACTGCCCCGGTCCCCGTTCACCGCCGTGCGCGCGGTGCGGCCCGGGTAGGCGGCCGTGCTGGCGAGCAACGTGCCCAGCGCGCCGTTCGCGAAGCGCAGGCTGGCGCTCGCCACGTCCTCCACCTCGATCTCCGGGTGCGCCAGCCGCGCGGTGTGCGCGGCCACCTCCTCCACCGGACCGGCCAGCCACTGCACCAGGTCCACCGTGTGGATCGCCTGGTTCATCAGCGCCCCGCCGCCGTCCAGTTCAGGCGTGCCGCGCCAGGTCCCCGACGCGTAGTACGCAGGCGCCCGCCACCACGACAGCTCGGCCACCACCGAGGTGATCCGGCCGAGCCCGCCGGAGTCGATCGCCGTACGCGCCAACTGCGCGGCCGGGTCGAAGCGGTGCTGGGACACCACCCCCAGCGTCCGCCCGGTCTCGCGCGCCACCGCCGTCAGCCGGTCCGCGGCCTCGGGCGTCACGTCGACGGGCTTCTCCACCAGCACGTGCTTGCCCGCCCGCAGCGCCGCCTCCGCCAGCTCCGCGTGCGTGCCGCTCGGCGTGCAGACGAGGACGGCGTCGACGTCCGGCCGCGCCAGCAGCCCCGCGACGTCGCTCGCCGTGCAGCCCGCCTCGGCCGCGAGCGCGCGCGCCCGCTGCGGGTCGCGGCCCGCGACCGCCGCCAGCCGGGCCCGCCCGGCCAGCATGCTGTCCTCACGGGCCAGCAGCCGGGTCCAGAACCCGCCGATCGAACCGCAGCCGAGCACGCCGAACGTCAGCATGAGACCTCACATTCCAGGGAGAGATGATGGGGGAGCGCGGCCGACTCGCGCTCCAGGGCGTCGAATTCGGCCTGGTAGCGCTCCCAGTACCGCCGGTTCACGTCCTGCACGCCCCGCCAGGTCGCCGGGGCGCTGCCGCCGCCGAGCGCGGGGGCGAGCCGGTCGTACGCGGCGGTGCCCGGCCGCAGGACGAACCGGCCGAGGGCGAAGCGGGCCGGCGGGTCCGGGACGCGGGTGCCGCCGGGCTCGCCGACCAGCAGCGGCACGCACGGCACGATGCCCGCGCGCGACAGCTTCAGCGCCGCCGCCCGCACCAGGGGCCCGGCCTCCAGCCACATGCCCCGGCAGCCCGCCCGCGCCCACCGCCCGACCTCGCTGCGCAAGACGACGTCCGCGCGCGTACGGCCCGTCCACTCCACGCCCAGCCCGGCCAGCCGGCCGCACAGCGCGCCGTGGAACGCCGCGTCCGCCCCGAACACGTCGTCCAGGAACACCACATGGCCGAGCCCGGCCGCCCGCTGCGCCGCGATCTCCGCGAGCACCTGGCTCACCGACCGGTACGGGCCCGGCGCGGAGCGCACCGCGCCCGCCGGCACCAGACGCGGGACACCGTCCACGACGACCTCGGCCGTGTACCGCGACAGCGGCACCACGTCGTAGGCGGGCGGCGGCCAGTGGCCCAGCTCCCGGTAGGGCGCCGGGCGGTTGCCCACCACCAGCACCGGCGGCACCGGACGCGTGAGGCCGCCGTACAGCACGGGCACGTCCAGGCCCGACGCCAGGTCGCGCACGCCCCGCACCGCCGCCGAGTCCGCCGCGCCGACGGCGACATGATCCGCCGTCAGCTCCAGCAGCGTCGCGCCCGGCAGCTCCGTGCCGTGCGGGCCGACCGCCAGCACCCGCACGCCGGGGAACCACCGGCGGACCCGGTTGACGGCGGCCCCGGCCGGCCACAGGTCCACCGGCCAGGGCGCGCCGACCGCCGTGAACACGACCAGCAGGTCGGGCACGTCGGCGGTCGGCGGCAGCTCGGAGAGCCGTTCGTCCCAGACGGTGACGTCATGGCCGTCGGCCCGCAGCCGGGCGGCGGCCAGCAGGGCGTCCAGCGGAACCCTGACGTCCGGCTCGCCCGTGGCGGGCACCAGCAGACAGACCCGTAGCCGCATCACGTACGCACGGACGGCGGCCGGGGCGCGGGGTGCGCGGTCTCGGCGAGCAGACCGATCCGGGCCACCCCGCGCAGGTCGAGACCGGGCGGGCCGTCCGGGGACAGCAGCGTGGCGACCGACCAGCGCAGGGCGTTGTCCAGCGGCGAGTCGTGCACCAGCCACTCGCGCCGCAGCCCCGGACCCTCCACCGCGAGCCGGTGGGTGTTGCGCGGCAGCCGGGTGCCGTTGGCCAGCGTCACCGGGTCCAGGTCGAGCCCGAACCGCACCGGACCCGCGACCACCTCGACATGCCGCTGCCTGCTCTCCCCGGCCGTGACCGGCAGCTCGAACCAGGACGGCACCTCGACCCGGCCCGTGGGATCGGGCCCGACGATCGTCGAGTACAGCTCGACGTCCACCTCGCCCGCGCTCACCCGCTCATAGGCCGCGGTGCTGGTCAGCTCGGGATCGGTCGCCACCCGCAGCGTCCACTTCGCCGGGCCGGTGTCCATGTACTGGTCGTACAGCTCCGGCGGCAGCGCGCCGCGCACCAGGGCCAGCATGTGCAGCCACTCGTAGCCGAAGACGCCGTAGTCGTGGTCGACGAACCGGCCCGCCGCGATGTCCGCCAGCCGGTCCTTGCCGAACCCGACCCGCACCGCCGCCAGCGGATGCCGGGGCGCCAGCTCCCAGCGCAGCGTGCGCAGCAGCGCCATCGCCTGCGAGTGCCGGTACTGGTCCATGATCACCAGCCGGGCCCCGGGGTGGGTGTCCAGCAGCTCCGTCAGCGCGGGGATCTCCCACGTCCGGCACAGCGGCTTCTCCACCAGCAGCCGGGCCGCCGGATCGAGCGCCAGCACCTGCGCCACCGTCGCCACGTGCGTGGCCGTCGGCGAGCACACCGACCACACGTCGACCGGCCGGCGCGCCGCCGCCTCCTCGATTCCCGCGAGCACCGGGACCTTGACGTCGGGGGCGACCGGGGCGGGGTCGACGACACTGACGTCGAACCCCAGGTCACTCAGCAGCCGCTGGTGCAGCCGGCCCGCCGCCCCGAACCCGATGACGCAGATGTGCGCCCCGGACGCGCGGGCACTCACCGGGCCGCCGTGGCGTGACGGGGAGTGCCCGAGGCCAGGTACTCCTCGTAGTAGGCGGAGAACAGGCCCGCCTCGTCGATCGCCCGGTCCACCGGCTCCAGATGCATGCCGGGACCGAGCCCCGCCGCCTCACGGCACAGCGTCTTCGCGGCGATCAGCGTGCCCGCGCGGTAGGCGTCGTAGCCCCGGTTCGCGATCCCCTCGTACTCGTACAGGTTCAGCGAACGGCCGTCGCCCAGCAGGGTCGCCGTGGTGCCCGTCGGCAGGTGGTAGCGGACCCCGACCTGCGGGACCGGCGTCGACGTCAGGCCCTCGAAACCCTCGCTGAGCAGGCTGAAGTCCTTGGTCGCGAAGCCCGCGAGGAACACGCCGTCGGGCAGCCGGGGCAGGTCCTCGGGGGTGATCGCCAGCTCGCCGGTGTTGCCGATGATCAGGAACGGGGAGTGCGCCGACAGCGCCTCGCCCGCGCTGCGGTACGTCTCGTAGCCGTGCTCGGCGGCCGTGATCAGCGTCAGGACGTCCGTGTCCACCACCGACACCCGGCAGCCCAGCGCGCGCAGCGCGTGCGCGACCCGGCCGCCCAGCGTGCCGTAGCCCAGCAGCAGCACGTGCCGGCCGATGAACTTCTCCCCCGGCAGGATCGCCCGCAGCCGGCGCACACAGGAGTCCGCGATCTCGTTGTAGCCCAGCATGCTCTTCAGCCGCGAACGGGCCATGTTCAGCACCGGGATGTCCAGCTCGCCCGGCGCGTTGATGATCCGCTTCAGCCCGCTGACCGTCAGCTCCAGCGCGCCGTCGATCCGGTCCTCCAGGACCCCGTCCGCGCCGTAGCCCTGCGCGAGCAGCCCGCCGTCGTCGACCACCAGCACCTTGCGGCCGGCCTGGTGCGCCTGGCGCACGAACTCGTCGACCCGCTCGTTGACCGCCAGCGCGTACGCCTTCTCCGCCGTGTCCGCCGTGTCGTTGATCACCGAGTTGTCCAAGGTGTCACTGCGGTAGCCGCGGCTGAGGAACCAGGCGTGCACCCGGTCGCGGTGCAGCGTGCGGTCGCCCTTGTTCAGCGCGAAGATCCAGTTCCGGTCGATGCCGGCCCGCTCCATGCCGAGCAGGAAACCGACGCTGTTCTCCACATAGTGGTCACGGAAGATCAACGCCCAGTCCCGCAGCGCGGGTTCCTCGGTGGCGTACAGGTCGACCAGGGGCATGCCCTTGACGATCGACTCGATCTCCGCCTCCGTGTAGCAGCTGCCCCGCAGCCGCAGCGCGTCCGCCACGCGCCCGAAGACCTCGTCCGCCGCCGGGGTCAGATACCCCTCGGCCTTCAGCAGCACCTGCGTCCGGCCGGCCGGCGGGTCGATGGCGTCCAGGGTGTCCGGCGCCGCGTCCGCCACCGGCCTGCTGTACACGTGCACCGGCGTGCCGTCCAGGTCGAAGCGGACGTCACCCGTCGGCGACGGCGTGGCTGGCACCCCCTCGCCACGCAGTACCGTGAGGACCGTATCCTCCACATCCTGGAGCGTCATACGGCCGTCGACGATCTCGTACCGGCCTGCCCCGGGGGCCGCGGTCGCGTTGTCGACCGCGAGACCCGCGGACTCGCTCTCGGTGATGGCCATGTCTCAGCCTCTTCTCGTCAAGAATCGGGTGGGGGGATCGGCCGCTCGGAGGGCCGATGTGCGAGAACCGGGTCGCGGAGGCCAGGCCACGAAGGGCGGCCTCCGATCAGGGCGAGCCTATGAAGATCGTCAGCGGCTTCCCCAGCCCCTAGGACCCCTACGACCCCCTACTGGAGTGCGCACCAACCCCTAGCGGGGCGCGACCGGGGGCTCGCGGCCCTACCGCACCGGACCTGCGGGCACTTCCGCCACCCGCCGCGCCCGCAATAGGGGTTCGTAGGGGTCGTAGGGGCTGGGGGAAGCGATGTCGATCTTCATAGGGTCGCGGTACCGGGGACCGCTCCGCTGTGTCCCGGTCACCCGCCCACGATCTCGACCGGGAGCCCCCATGACCCAGGTCTGCTTCGCGATTCCTGACGATGAGTTCGAGCGCAACTTCCTCCAACTGCCCCTGGACGTCGCCAACGCCTGCGCCGCGCTGCGCGCCGAGGGCGTCGACGTGTCCGTCTGGGACAACCGGCTCAGCGACACCCCGCCCGACGCCGACCCCGACCTCGTGGTCATCGTGACGGCGATCGCCGACCGCGCCCAGTGCTACCCCCTCGTCCTCGACCCGGTCAGGGAACTGGCCGAGAAGGCCCGCGCGCACTGGCCCCGCGCCAAGACGCTGGCCTGCGGACCGCACGCCACCCACCTGCCCCAGGCGACCCGCGCCGAACTCGGCGTCGACCACGTCGCCCGCGGCGAGGTCGACTCGGCCGCGATCCAGGCGGTCCGCGACCTCACCGGCGGCAAGCCCGCCCTGCCCGTCATGCCGCTCGCCGACAGCTACCCCCAGCTGTCCACCGACGACTGGCCGCTGCCCGCCTACGACCTGTTCGACCTGAACGCCTACACCGCCGAGGTGTTCACCGACGGCCAGGTCCGCCGCGGCTCCTGCGGCATGGCGCTCGGCGTCCGCGGCTGCACCTACGGCTGCACCTTCTGCCACCTCCCCTTCGGCACCAAGATGCGCCCCCAGGCCGTGGAGCGCACCCTCGCCGAGGTCGCCGCGATGCGCGAACGGGACGTCGACTTCGTCTTCTTCCTCGACTACGTCTTCGGCCTGCACCCCACCTTCTACAAGGAGCTGTGCGACGGCCTCATGGGCCAGGGCCTCGGCTGGACCGGCCAGACCCGCGCCGAGGTCGTGCGCCGCACGGACGTCGAGCAGTGGGCCAAGGCCGGCTGCAAGGGCATGTGGCTCGGCGCCGAGTCCCCCGGCATCGCCGAGACCCCGGTCGGCAAGCGCGTCAAGCCCGAGGTCACCAACGGGGCCGTGCGCAAGCTCCAGGACGTCGGGATCACCCCGTTCGCCTTCATCCTCCTCGGCCTGCCCGACGACCCCGCCTGCGGCAACGGCGAACTGCTCCAGTGGGCCGCCGAACTGCCCGGCTACTTCGGCCTCAACCAGATGTTCCTGCGCCCCGGCACCCCGCTCTACGACCAGCTGGCCCCCAGCTACAACGACGGCCGCATGCCCACCACTTGGGCCGAGGTCGAGGCCGTCACCCGGCGCTACCGCGAGAGCTACCCGGTCGACCTCGACCACCTGTGGGACGAGCTGAAGCGCATGCCCAACTACCTCGGCAACGCCATGGCCGCCACGGCGTGACGTCGAAGGCACTCGGCCTGCCCCGGCTGGAAGGGCAGCGGCTGCTGTTCGCCGCCGTCGTGATCGACAGCACCGGCAGCGGCCTCGCCGTGCCCTTCCTGCTGCTCTACCTCACCTGGCAGGACGGCATGTCGGCGGCCGGGGCGGGCACGGTGCTGACGGTCGCCGGCGTCGTCGCGCTGGCCGCCGGGCCCCTCTCCGGGCCGCTGATCGACCGGCTCGGCCCGCGCCGGGTCGTCCAGGCGGCCCACATACTGCGCGCGGCGGCCTTCCTCGGCTACCTGACGACCGGCTCGCCGCGCGCGGCCCTCGCCCTCGCCACCCTCGCGGCGGTCGGCGACAACCTGTTCTGGCCGGCCAACCGGGCCTTCCTGGCCCGGCGTTGCGCACCCGGCGAGCTGATCCGCTGGTACGGCTTCGAACGGACCCTGCGCAACATCGGGCTCGCGGCGGGCGGGCTGGCCGCGGGGTTCCTCGCCGGGGCCGGCGGGAGCGGGCTGCGGGTGGTGATGGCGGGGAACGCGGCGAGTTATGTGCTGGCCGCGGTGTTGATCGCGTTGCTGCGGGATGCCGGGGGCGGGGCTGAGAGGGAGGGCGGTATAGAGGAGGGGAGCGGCGTCGAGAAGGGGAGCGGCGCTGAGAAGGGCGGCTCGTCCGATGTCCGCCCGGCCCCTACAGTCGGCCCCCGCCCGGACCGCCCGTACCTCATCATGATCGCCGCCAACACCCTCCTCGTCCTGGTCGCCTCCGCCCTCCCCGTCCTCGTCCCGCTGTACGTCGTCGAGGAACTCGGCCGGCCGTCCTGGCTGGTCGGGGCGTTGTTCGCGGTCAACACGCTGCTGGTGACGGCGGGTCAGCTGCCGGTGGTGCGGTGGCTGGAGCGGCGCGAGTACCTGCGGGCGCTGCGGTGGGCGGGGCTGGTGTGGGCCGTGGCCGCCGTGCTGTTCGGCGCGGCGAGCGGGGTGACCGGCGCCGCCGTACCGCTGCTGCTCACGGCCGCCGTCGTGACGTTCACGGCGGCGGAGCTGATGCACGGACCGACCAGCGACGCCGTCGCCGTCCGGATGGCCCCCGCCGGCCGGCCCGGGCGCCATCTCGGGCTGCACCAGCTGTCGTGGGGCGTCGGCTCCGCGCTGGCGCCGCTGCTGCTGACCGGCGCGCTGAGCCTGGGCGCCGGCTGGCCGTGGGCCCTGCTCGCGGCGGGCGCGCTGGCGGCCTGCGGCGCGCTGTCCGCCGTGCGCCGGGACACCGGGGAGATCTTCGGCCGGCCCCCAGAGACCGCCGGGCCCGGCGTGCCCACCGAGACCGCCGGGCCCGGCGCACCCATGGAACCCGCAGGGCACGCGGACCGAGAAGAGAGGCAGAGGGAGCCGAGCGATGGCCGATGAGATGACGTTCTGGGACTACTCCAGGTCACAGGTGCTCAGCCGGTACAACGGCGCGACGATCGACGTACGGGAGCTGCCGGAGCTGTGCCGGCTGCGCGCGGACGCCGAGTCCGTGGACGTCGAACTCCCGTCCCCGGACGCGATGGCGGGCATCCACCCGCTGGCCCTCAAGAGACCCCGCCGCTGGGAGGCGGCGATCGGCGCGGCCGTCTACGCCGGCAGCGGGCAGCTGCCCGTGCGCGAGGAGATCATCAAGGGCCGCGAACTCCTGGACCGGCTCTCGAAGCCGGAGCGCGCTGCCCTCACCGTCCCCCGCATGCTCGGCCTCGTCCCCGCCATGATCGCCGGCTTCAAGCTCAGCCGGCAGGGGACGGAGTACAACACCGAGTCCAACCGGTACGTCGACGGCGCCCGGTTCCTGTCCATGCTCCTGGCGGACCGCCCCGCCCTCGACCTCCAGATCGGCCTGTGCGCGCACCGCACCGCCGTCACCGACCCGACGCTCCCCGCCCACGTCAGCCCCCTCGGCGCCGCCCGCATGGTCGCCTTCGTCAGCTCCCTCACCGACAACTCCCGCGCCCGCCGCCGCACCGTCGAGGTCACCCAGCAGACCGCCACCGACCACGCCGCCAGCACCGTCAACTCCCTCGTCTTCATGCGCTACGCCGCCGAGGGCCGCATCGAACACCTCCTGCGCGTCCTCGACCAGCACGCCGACGACATCCGTACCACCCTGGCCCGCCACAACGCCCTCTCCGCCACCGAGTTCCGCTTCGCCCCGCTCGACCCGCTCAGCGAACTCGTCGAGCAGGACATGGCGCGCGCGTTCGGACCCGACTGGACCGGGGCGCCCGCCGAACCCCGCTGGCAGGCCGGCACGATCCTCGACGCGGCCGTCGAGGCGGCGAAGAGCACGATGACCCGGTTCCTGCGCGAGGAGACCTTCGACCTGGAGCAGGCCCTCAAGATCCACGACACCTCCGCCACCCCGACCGCGCGCGGCGCCTCCGCGCTCGCCTGGTTCGCCCAGTACGAGGACCACCCCCTGGAGGCCCGCGCCCGCTACCACGTCGCCTTCACCCATCGCCTCGCCCTCACCACCCTCGAACGGGACGGCATCGGGATCGGGATGGAGCGCGGCTGGTACGAGTACCAGTGGCAGGCGTGGTCCGCCGCCTACGACTCCCGGCCGCTGCCGCTGCTGTATGCCCGGAGCTCGGTGGAGCCGCCCAGTCCGGTGTCGCTGCGGAGCTTCAACTTGAGGCAGTTCTGGTGAAGTTGTAGCGGGTGGCGTGTTGCTGGGGCCGGCCGGTGTCGGGCGTCTGTCGGTGCTCTGTCGGCGGCGGCTGAGACCTTGGCCGGGTCGTCGTACCTGAGCACAAGGAGCCCGTCATCGTGTCTTCCGCTTCCCCGAACCGGCCGTGGGACGTACGCCGGCCGCCCGCCGCCGAGGGCCGTGTCTTCCTCGTCACCGGAGGCAACGCGGGGATCGGCTACTTCGTCGCGGAGCAGCTCGCCGGGACCGGAGCGGTCGTCGTCCTCGGCAGCCGGGACGCCGCGAAGGCGGACGCCGCCATGGGCGCGATCCGTGCGCGCGTGCCCGGCGCGCGGCTGCGGCGGATCCAGCTGGACCTCGCCGACCTGCCGTCCCTGAAGACCGCCGCCGACCGGCTGGAGTCGGACCGGCTCGACGCGGTGGTCTGCAACGCGGGGATCGCGCTCGACGACCCGCCGCGCCGGGAGACGCGGGACGGTCACGAGCTGATGTTCGCCACCAACCACCTCGGCCACTTCGCGCTCGTCCACCACCTCGCCCCGCTGCTGTCGGCGGCGCCGGCGGGGCGGGTCGTGACGGTGGGGAGTTTCGCGGCGCGGTCCGAGCGGCTGGACCTGGGCGATCCGCAATCGGCCCGGGACTACCGGCCCAAGCGTGCCTACGGCCGCTCGAAGCTGGCGCAGATGTCCTTCGGCCTCGAACTCGACCGCCGGCTGCGGGCCGCCGGGAGCACGGTGCTCAGCGTGGTGGCCCACCCCGGCGGCGCCCTGGACTCCCTCACCCCGTCCCGCCCGCCGGTACGGGTGACGACCCTCGCCGAACGGCTGCGCGCGCTGCCCGCCGGGCTGCTGGTCCAGGGCAAGGAGGCCGGCGCGTGGCCCGTTGTCCGCGCCGCCCTCGACCCCGAGGTGCGGGGCGGACAGATCTGGGGCCCACGGGTGTTCGGCCTACGCGGCACACCCCGGCGCGAGCCGGTCCCGGCACACATGGCCGATCCCGCCGTCGGGGCTCAACTGTGGGACATCAGCGCCGAGTTGACGGGGGTCGGGGGTCACTTCGGTTTCTGACGGGGTTACCTTGGCGCCATGAGCGATCACCCCGTGCCCGTCCCCGCCTTCGAACCCCCTTACTACGTCGCCGTTTTCACCACCGTGCGGACCCCGGAGCAGGGCGGGTACGCCGAGACCAACGCGCGGATGGAGGAGCTGGTGAAGGACGTCCCCGGGTTTCTCGGGATGGACCACGCGCAGACTCCCGGCGGGCTCGGTATCAGCGTCAGCTACTTCCGTGACGCCGAGGCCCTCGCCGCGTGGCGTACCGACGCCGAGCACCGGGCGGCGCAGCGGCGGGGGCGGGAGCAGTGGTACCAGAGCTACACCCTGCATGTGGCGAAGGTGGAGCGGAGCAGTGGGTTCACGCGGGCCGGCTTTATTGCGGGATGAGCGGCGCGGTGCCCTGTTAGGGTGCGCCGATGTCATCGATCAAGCAGGTTCAGATCACCTTCGACTGCGCGGAGCCCGAGCGGGTCGCCCGGTTCTGGTGTGAGGTGCTGGGGTACGTCGTGCCGCCTCCGCCGCCGGGGTTCGACTCCTGGACCGACTTCGACCGCTCGCTGCCGGCCGAGCGGCAAGGGGCCGCGTTCGCCTGCGTCGACCCTTCCGGGGCGGGCCCGCGGCTGTTCTTCCAGCGGGTGCCCGAGGGGAAGACCGTCAAGAACCGGGTGCATCTCGACGTACGCGTCGGCACCGGTCTGGTGGGGGAGGAGCGGCTGGCCGCGCTGGAGGCCGAGTGCGCACGGCTGGTCGCACTCGGCGCGGTCCGTGAACGGCTGCTGCGCGCGGACGGGTTCAACGAGTCGTGCATCGGGATGCGGGACGTCGAGGGGAACGAGTTCTGCCTCGACTGAGGTTGTTCCCTGGGGTTACGAGTAGACCGTGAGCCAGGGCGAGCAGCTCTCCGACGAACCGCGGACCCCGCAGGCCCGCATCAAGTACGCGGTGTCCTCGGGGAGGTTCCCGGTCGCCCAGGGGCTCCAGTACGGGGAGTTGTGCCCCCGGGTCGTGGCGATACGGCCGGTGCTGAGCCGCCCTTCGACCCCCCAGCCGTCCGCCGCTCCGTCGTACGCGATCATCGCGTCACCGGGGTCGGTGACGCCGTCACCGTTCAGATCGCCCCCGGGGTCTCTGCTCCAGTAGACGTCGCCGGCGTAACTGCCGTTCAGGTATGCGGTGATGTGGTAGTAGGGGCTGCGCAGGTCGTTGGACACCTGGAACGTCATGGTGCCTTTGGCCGCCGGCTCTGCCCAAGCCGCGGGGCTCGTGGTGAGTGTGGTGGCCGCGAGTGCCGCGGCTGTCGTACCGATGATGGCGAGTTTCTTGCGCATGCTCATGAAATGTGAGGATGCTGGTGGAACATTTGCTTCAGAAGGGGTTTTCCGGCCGAGTGGTTCCGGCCTTCAACGGGCCCCCGCCGCTTCCGCTTCCGCTTCCGTCTCCGCCGGCGCGTCGCGCAACCCCAGCCGCAGGTGCTCCACGTGGTGCAGTGCCTGTTCCAGGAGTTCGGCCACGTGGTTGTCGTAGAGGGCGTAGATGACCGAGCGGCCCCGGCGCTCGCCGGTGACCAGGCCCAGGTTGCGCAGCAGGCGGAGCTGGTGGGAGCAGGCCGACTGTTCCATGCCGACGGCGTCGGCGAGTTCGGTCGCCGCGCAGGGGCCCTCCTGGAGGCGGGCGAGGATGCGCAGGCGGGAGGGGGCGGCCAGGGCCTGGAGCGTGGCGGCCACGTCGGCGGCGCCCACGCTCTCCAGGCGCTCGCGCGCGGTGGCGGTGGTGTTCTTCGCGTCTGCTCCGTGGCCCATGACGCCCATCCTACGGACCACGTCCCATGAACGTATGAATGAGTCTTCATGCCTTCATGTACGGTGGAGGGAGCGGCACCGGACCCCGGCCTGCCGCCGCCTCGCCCTGCCTCCGTCCGCGAAGGACCGCCCCGCGATGACCTCCACCGCCGTCACCCCCGCAGCCCCGCACACGACCCCGCCGCCCGAGGACGCCGTACCCCGCCGCCGTACCCGTCTCCTCGCCCTGCCCGAGGTCCGCTGGGCGCTCGCGGCGACCGTCCTCTTCCTGCTCGCGCTGCCGCTGCAACTGGCTGGCGCGCCGGGGTGGGCGTGGGGGCCGCTGTACGCGCTGGCGTACGTGACCGGGGGCTGGGAGCCCGGGTGGGAGGGGCTGAAGGCGCTGCGGGAGAAGACGCTCGACGTCGATCTGCTGATGGTCGTCGCGGCGCTCGGGGCGGCGGCGATCGGGCAGGTGATGGACGGGGCGCTGCTGATCGTCATCTTCGCCACGTCCGGCGCGCTGGAGGCGCTGGCCACCGCGCGGACCGCCGACTCGGTGCGCGGCCTGCTCGGCCTCGCGCCCGCCACGGCGACCCGCGTCGCCGCCGACGGCACCGAAGTGAGCGTCCCCGTCGGGGAGTTGGCCGTCGGTGACACCGTCCTGGTACGGCCCGGGGAGCGGGTCGGCGCCGACGGGCGGATCCTCGGCGGGGTGAGCGAGGTCGACCAGGCGACCATCACCGGCGAGCCGCTGCCGGCCGTGAAGGGGAAGGGGGACGAGGTCTTCGCGGGCACCCTCAACGGGACCGGCGCGCTGCGGGTACGGGTCGAGCGGGACGCCTCCGACACGGTGATCGCCCGGATCGTGCGCATGGTGGAGGAGGCGTCGCGGACCAAGGCGCCGACGCAGCTGTTCATCGAGAAGGTCGAGCAGCGGTACTCGCTCGGCATGGTGGCGGCGACGCTGGCCGTGTTCCTCGTGCCGCTGGCCCTCGGCGAGCAGTTCACGGACGCGCTGCTGCGGGCGATGACGTTCATGATCGTGGCCTCGCCGTGCGCGGTCGTCCTCGCGACGATGCCGCCCCTGCTGTCGGCCGTCGCGAACGCCGGGCGGCACGGTGTGCTGGTCAAGTCGGCGGTCGTGATGGAGCGGCTCGGCCAGGTCGACGCGGTCGCCCTCGACAAGACGGGGACGCTGACCGAGGGGACGCCGAGGGTCACCGACGTCCTGCCGCTCACCGGGTCCGCCCCGGACCGGCTGCTGCGGCTCGCGGCGGGCGCCGAGCATCCGAGTGAGCATCCGCTGGCGCGGGCGGTGGTGGATGCGGCTCGGGAGCGTGGGGTGGCGCTGCCGGTGGCGGAGGGGTTCGGGTCCACGCCGGGGGTCGGGGTGGCGGCGGTGGTCGAGGGGTGCCGCGTTGAAGTCGGCGCACCTGCGCGGCTGTTGAGCGGCGGATCTGGTCAAGTGGCGGGGTTGGCGGGTGGGTTGACGGACGGCTACGGCCAAGGGGTGCTGCCGGCAGGCGGGTTGGCGGACAGCTCTGGTCAGCCGGCGGGTAGGCTGGACGACAACTCCGGTCAGCCGGAGGGTGATTTGAAGGACAGCTCCGCTCAAGTCGCCGCACTCACCGCCGAGTTGGAGGCCGGCGGCCGTACCGCCGTCGTCGTCATCGTGGACGGC
The DNA here is from genome assembly GCF_055597585.1 of Streptomyces sp. AMJ-169. Classification (NCBI taxonomy): domain Bacteria; kingdom Bacillati; phylum Actinomycetota; class Actinomycetes; order Kitasatosporales; family Streptomycetaceae; genus Streptomyces; species Streptomyces sp. AMJ-169. The sequence goes on along the minus strand of NZ_JBVLTJ010000007.1, from coordinate 203,571 downwards.
GTCCCGATCGGCGTCCTCGGCCTCGCCGACCGGCTGCGGCCCGGCGCCGTCGCGACCGTCGCCGCGCTCACCTCGCTCACGGGCACCGCGCCCCTCCTGCTGACCGGCGACAACCCGCGCGCCGCCGCCCGGCTCGCCGCCGAGGCCGGTATCGACGACGTACGGGCCGGGTTGCTGCCGCAGGACAAGGTGGGCGCCGTGAAGGAGCTGACGGGGGCCGGACGCAGGGTGCTGGTCGTCGGGGACGGGGTGAACGACGCTCCGGCGCTGGCCGCCGCCCATACCGGCGTCGCCATGGGGCGGGCCGGTTCCGACCTCGCGCTGGAGACGGCCGACGCGGTGATCGTCCGCGACGAACTCGCCACCGTCCCCGCCGTGATCGCCCTCTCCCGGCGGGCCCGGAAGCTGGTCGTGCAGAACCTCGTCATCGCCGCGGTCTTCATCGCGGGCCTGGTCGTCTGGGACCTGGTCGGCCATCTGCCGCTGCCGCTCGGCGTCGCGGGGCACGAGGGGTCCACGGTGCTGGTGGGGCTCAACGGGCTGCGGTTGCTGCGGGAGTCGGCGTGGAAGGGGGAGTAGCGCGCAACCTCAACCGGCCCACCTGCAACCAAGGTTGAGTCGATCGGCACAGGCCCCGCACAGGACCGTCAACCCTGTGCGGGACCCCGGATTCCTCACCCGCAGACCGCCCCCACCCCATCCGTCAGCCGGGCGAACGGGCTGAAGCGGGTCAGTTCCGCCGCGCCGCTCGTCACGCCGAAGAACGCCCGGCGCAGCCGCAGCCCGTCGGGGGCGGGGAGTTGGAAGGTGGCCCTGACCGCCTCGTCGACGTCCATGAGGAGCGCCGCGTCGATACCGGGAGCGTCGCCGTCGCCGAGAACGGCCTGCCGCCAGAACCGGCCCACCAGCTCGCGCAGCGCCACGGCGTGCGCGGTCCGGCCGGCCGCCGTGCCCTCCAGCGCGGCGTCGAACACCCGCCCCCAGTCGCCGTCGAGCGCCAACAGCGTGCCCGCGTCGGAGAGTTCGTCGCAGCGGGCCAGCACCGCAGCCGCCGCCGCCTCGCAAACGGGACCGGCGAGGCTCCGCCGCGCGATCCGGCGCGCCCTCTCCCCGGCGGGGAGCGCGGGCGCCGGTTCCCAGAGCGGTTCCCAGCTGGTGCCGTACAGATCGTGGCCGGGGCGCAGGGCGTACGCGGCCGGGGACGGGGCGTACGCCGCCGCGATGTCGCCGCCCGCCTCGGTGAACGCGGCCAGTTGGCGTCTGACCTGGTAACGGGGGGTCAGCAGGTACCACAGGCAGGCCCCCATGGACAGTTCGGCGGCCTCCTCGTGGCCGGGCTGGTCGCACGGGCAGTCCAGGGCGGCGTCCGTGACCTCGGCGAGGGCCGCGCCGAAACCGGTGGCGGCGGACGGGCCGGCGACAGCCACCGCCAGGAGGAGCTGGTTGAAGCTCTCATGGTGGGCGTAGTCCGCCACGGCGTCGGTGACATCGTTGTACCGCATGATGTTGTCGATGGCCCGCTGGATCCGGTCGCAGGCCGCAGCGGAAGTGAACTCGCCCCAGGCGTCGCCGACTTGACGGTAGTGACTGCTGCTCAGCATCACCCGGTAGTACGGGGCGATCGCGCCGTCCCACGAGCGCGCGCCCATGTACTCGTCGGGGGTCACCGGGGCCGCCGTGCCGTCGTACGGCTCGGTGGCCATCGCGTCCTTGACCACCATCAGTCCGCCGACCGCGACCATCTCCCGCACCGCGAGCGTCGCCGCCGGTCCCGACAGATGGGCCAGGCCCTCGGCGGCTGCCGCCATGTACAGGTCGTGGCCGCCCGCGCCCGAGTCGTCGAAGGCGTCGCAGAAGTCCACCGCCGACGTCAGCGACAGCATTGACGCGCACAGGTCGTGCAGCCGCGCGTCGTCGCCGCGCATGAACTGCCAGGCGTAGACGCTGCCCCACAGGTCGCGCATCGCCATGATCGGGTCCGTCGCGGCCGGCACGCGCCGCAGGTACTCCGCCCACAACTCCCTTGTCTCACCGCCCTTGTTGGGCGCCACCGCCGCCAGCCGGGCGAGCCCCCGCGCGGCCGGCGTCGCGTCCGCCCGCCACAGCGCGGCGGCCTGCACGGCCGTCGTCCGCCGCGCGATGTCGGCGAGCGGACCCGCCTCGACGGCCCGCAGCAGCTCGGGTTCGTACACCGCCCGCATGACGCGCCGCGCCATCCGGTACCCGGCGGCGGGGCACGGCATCGTGGCGGTGCCGTACGGGACGTAGGCGGGTGCGCCGATCAGGTACGTCGTCGCGCCGTCGGCCGCCGCCGGGCCGTCGGCGACGGTGTGCACCCGGTCGAGGAGGGCGAGGGCGGCGGGCCCGGAGACCAGTCCGCCGAGCTGGGCGTCCCAGGCGTCGGGGCGCGAGCGCCGGGCGGGGCTGTCCGCCAACGCCCCTTCCTGGAGCGGGAGTTCGGCCGTCGTCATCGCTGCTTCCTCTCCACCCGCACGAGCGTGCGCGGCGGGATCAGCAGGGCGGTCACCGACGGCTTGTCGGCGGCCGAGCCGGGCTTGTGGTGCAGGCGCCAGCGGCTGACGACGGTGGCCAGGGCGATCGTCGACTCGACCGTGCCGAAGACGTCACCGATGCACTTGCGCCGCCCGGCGCCCAGGCTGAAGTAGCCCTGGCGCTGCACGCTGGTGACGCGGTCCGGGTGCCAGCGGTCGGGGTCGAACCGCTCGGGGTCGGCGAAGACCTCGGGGTCGCGGTGCAGCGTGTACGGGGTGAAGAAGACGCCGGCGCCCTGCGGGATGCGGGCCTCGTCCCACGCGACCTCCTCGACGGCCACGCGGCTGACGATCCAGGCCGGCGGATACAGCCGCAGCCCCTCGGTGAGCACGTTCTGCGTGAAGCGCAGGTTGGGCAGGTCGGCGTACCCGGGCAGCCGGGGCTCGTCGCCCCCGCCGAGCGCCTCGTCGACCTCGGCCACGACGCGCGCGGCGATCTCCGGGTGCTGGTCCAGCAGGCGCAGCGTGTACACCAGCGAGGCGGCGACCGACTCCAGACCCGCCGTCAGGAACGTGACGACCTGGTCGTAGACCGCCTTGTGCGGATCGGCCTCCTGCTCGCAGGCGGCGACGACCATCGACATCAGGTCGCCCCGGTCGGTGCGGTCGGCGCGGTACTGGTCGACGACGTCGCCGACGACCTTGCGGGTGCGCTCGGTGACCTCCTCGTAGCGCCGGTTGACCGGGATCGGCAGCTTGGAGAAGAACTGGCCGGGTACGACCATCCGCCAGTACACGCCGCGCATGATGTCGGGGACGGCCGACGCGATGTGCCGGGCCGCGGGGTTGGCGGTGTCCGCCGAGACCAGCGTGCGGCCGATGACGCTGGTGGTCAGCCGGTGCATCTCCTTGTACAGGTCGAGGACCTGCCCCGGCTGCCAGGAGCCGGTGATCTCGTCGGCCGACGCGGTCATCTGCTCGGCGTAGCGCTCGATCCGGGAGCGCTGGAACGCGGGCTGCATCGCGGGGCGCTGGACGGCGTGGTCGTGCGCGGGGCAGCTGGCGAGCCCGTTGCCGACGTAGTGGCGGACCTTGTCGAAGAGCGGGCCGCCCTTGTCGAACAGGTCCTGGTCGCTGACGTGCAGCCGGCGCACCAGCTCCGGGCTCGTCACCACGTACGCCGGGCTGTTCGCGATGCGGATGCGGACCACCGGGCCGAGGGTGCGCAGCTGGCCGAAGAAGCCCAGCGGATCGCGGGCGATGCTCGGTATGTGGCCGAGCAGCGGGAGCGCTCCCGGCGCGTCGGGGATCGTGGGAGGCCGGAAGGTGGGGGAGAGGTGGGGGCTGGTGGTCATGAGGTCCTCACAGTGCTGGTGATGGCTATCTCCCGCAGGGCCGCGTCCGCCGCCGGCGGCAGCGCGGCCCGGGTGAGCGCGTGGCACGCCTGCTCCTGCCGGGCGAGGATGAGGCGCTCCACGGCGGCGCGCGCCCCGGTGGCGTCGAAGACCCGGCGGACGTGGTCCGCGCCCTCCTCGTCGAGGGCCGGATTCCCCACCGACGTCCGCAGCAGGTTTTGCTGCTCCTCGTCGGCCTCCCGCATGGCGAAGGCGACGAGCAGCGTGCACTTGCCGTCGCGCAGGTCGTCCAGGCACGGCTTGCCCGTCCGGCGGGGGTCGCCGTAGGTGCCCAGGACGTCGTCGCGCAGCTGGAACGCCTCCCCGACGGGGAGCGCGTACTCCGACAACGCTGTCATCAGCCGCGGGTCCGCCCCGCCCAGGGCCGCGCCGAGGTGCAGCGGGCGTTCGATCGTGTAGCGGGCGGTCTTGTACCGGGCGATGCGCAGCGCCGCGTCGGCGTCGTCGTCCGGTGGCCCGGTGGCCACGAGGTCGAGGTACTGACCGAACATCACCTCCCAGCGCATGGCGTCCGCCACCGCCCGTACGGCGCCCGCGCGGTCCTGCGGCACGTCCGCGCCGTGGAGGAGCTCGTCCGACCAGGCGTGGGCGAGGTCGCCGAGCAGGATCGCGCCGTGCTCCCCGAACCGGCCGGCGTCACGGCGGTGCGCGTACCGCTCGGCCAGCGCCCGGTGCACGGTGGGCGCGCCCCGGCGGGTGTGGGCGCCGTCCATCACGTCGTCGTGGATCAGCGCGAACGCGTGGAACATCTCCAGCGACGCGGCGGCCTGGATCACGTACCCGGGCGGTTCCTGCCGGCCGCCGGCCGCGTACCAGCCCACCGCGCACAGCACCGGGCGCACCCGCTTGCCGCCGCCCAGGACGAAGTCCCGCAGCAGCGAGGTGACTTCGGGCGGCAGGTTCCGGGTCGCCGCGGCGCGGGCCTTGGCGTCGAGGAACGTCGTGAGGACCTGGTCGACCCGGTGGCGCACGGCGGGCAGGGAGATCGGCGGCCCGGCCGGCGCGCGGGACGCGGGCATGGTGGACGGAGGGTGGTCGGTTTTCATCGGTTTCTCCAGGAAGGGGGAACTGCGTGGGGCAGGGGAGACCGAGAGAAGGGGGTTTGGGAAAGGGCGAACGTACGAGGTCGCGGGCCTGGTGAATTACCGGGGCGGGAAGGCGACTCAGGAGCGGGATAAGGCCCCGCGCATGCTGAAACGTACGGATCCCATGTCTGTGCCTCGCTCGTTTCGCGGAGTTGCAGACGCTACAGGGCGGGTCTGTAAAAGTTCAAGCAGTTCTTGTTTCTTTTGTGGGTCGCGAGATGACAAGCACTATTTGACGTGAGGTCAATAAGCTATTTGACCGCTGGTGAACGGGCCGTCCAGCGCCGCCCACTGGAGCAGCATGATGGTCTTGGCGTCGGTGATGCGGCCGTCGCGGATCATGGACAGGGCCTCGGTGAAGGGCAGTTCGAGGACCTCGATGTCCTCGCCCTCCTCCTCCAGGCCGCCGCCCGCCGAGGTGCGGTCGGCCGGGGTGTAGGGGGCGGCGAAGAAGTGCAGCCGCTCGGTGACCGAGCCGGGGCTCATGTAGGCGTCCAGGACATGCGTCAACGGGCCGAGTGTGACGCCCAGTTCCTCAGCGCTCTCGCGGCGGATCGCGGCGAGCGGGTCGTCGCCGTCGAGCAGCCCGGCCGCCGCCTCGATCAGCATGCCGTCGGGGTGCTCGTTGACGTAGGCCGGGTAGCGGAACTGACGGATCAGCAGCACCCGGCCGCGCGCGGTGTCGTAGGGCAGGACGACCGCGCCGTCGCCGCGGTCGTACGTCTCGCGTTCCTGGGTGGTCCAGCGGCCGTCGCGGCGGCGCTGGTCGTAGGTGGTGCGGCGCAGGACGTGCCAGCCCTGGGAGGTGAGTTCCACCTCCCGGACGACGATGTCGGGGTTGCGGTCCAGGCCGAGGCCCGCGCGGTCGAGTCCGGTGCGGCCCCGGTGGTCGGGGGTGTCGACGCCGGGGCGGGGCAGGGCGGTGCGGTGATCACTCATGGCGCGTTACAGTACAGGCAGAAACGTGCAAGAACAGGAGAGAGTGCGGATGCTCGCAGCCGAACGCCGTGACCACCTGCTGGGTCTGCTCGCCCGCGCCGGCAAGATCGTCGCCAAGGACGTCGCCGCCGACCTGGGCATCTCCGAGGACAGCGTCCGCCGCGACCTGCGCGACCTCGCCGCCGAAGGCCTCTGCCACCGCGTCTACGGCGGCGCCCTCCCCGTCTCCCCGGCCGTCGCCGGCTACACCGCCCGCCAGGCCGTCACCCCCGACGCCAAACGGCAGGTCGCCGAGACGGCCGCCGCGCTCGTACGCCCCGACAGCGCCCTCATCCTCGACGGCGGCACCACCGCGCTCGCCGTCGCCCGCGCGCTCCCGCCGGACCTGGCCTGCACGGTGATCACCCACAGCCCGACCATCGCCGCCGCCCTCCTGGACCACCCGCGCGCGGAACTCTTCCTGCTCGGCGGGCGCGTCTTCAAGCACTCGGCGGTCGCCTGCGGCGCGGCGGCGGTCGAAGCGGCGCAGAACGTCTCGGCCGACCTCTGCCTCCTCGGCGTCACCGGCGTCCACCCCGAGGCCGGACTCACCACCGGCGACGCGGAAGAGGCCGCGATGAAACGCGCCCTCGCCGCCCGCGCCGCCGACACCTACATCCTCGCCTCCTCCGAGAAGATCGGCGCGGCCTCCCGGTACCGGGTGCTGCCCTGGGAGGAGATCAGCGGGGTGATCACCGACGCGGGCCGCCGGAACCCGGTGATCCGCCAACTCGCCGCGCGCGGCGTGGAGATCCTGCCCTAGGGCCTGTCCGGCGGATCTTGCTGGGGTCGCGGGCCCTGGCACGCACATCTGCCGCGTTGTCGTCGGTCGCCGACGCTCCGCGTCAACTCCCTCCTCCGCCTTGCAGCTGCACGCACCAGACCCCGCTCGCGTGAGCTGGGCAGATACCGTCTATTTCCTCCAGCCTGATCCGCCGGACAGGCCCTAGCCGTAGACGAACCCCAGCATCCCGACCGCCTCCCGCGCCCGCTCCAGGGCGAGTTGGGGACTTTCACCCACCGCGAGCACCCGTCCCGACCGGTCGAAGTTCGTGGCGACCTCGGTCCGCGCGCTGCCCGGCTCCCGCAGCAGCGTGACGGCCCGTACGTACGGCAACTCCCGTACCTGCTCGGCCCCTTGGATCTCCAGCAGGGTTTGCGTCGCGGGCCCCGAGGGCGCCGCGTACCAGGCCGCCGCGCTCATCTCGTGCACCACCTCCGCCGGCAGCAGCGCCCCGATGTCCTCGCCGATGCTCTGCCGGGCGACCATCTCGTACATGTCCACGCCGGTCGACAGCCGTACGAGGTCGATGATCGCGTCGCCCGCGACCCGGTTGTGCATCTCGATGATCCGCGGCCCGCGCCCGGTCAGCATGACCTCGGTGTGCGAGGGGCAGTCGTGGAACCCGAAGGCGTCCAGGACCCGGGTCACGTACGACGTGACGGCCGCGTGCTCCTCGGGGGTCAGGGGAGCGGGGACCACATGGCCGCGGGAGACGAACGTGACCGGGTCGGTGAACTTGCGGGTGACGGCGATGATCCGGTGCCGCCCGCCGACGGACAGCGCCTCGACGCTGAACTCGGCGCCGGCCATGAACTCCTCGACCACCACCCCCCGTTCGAGGTGATACGGCCCGACCCGGCGCAGCGCGGCCTCGACGTCCCGCTCCGCCCCGACGTACGACACGCCCACGCTGCCCTCGGTGTCCACCGGCTTCACGACGCACGGCAGGCCGATCCTCCCGATCGCCTCCAGCACCGCCGCACGGCCCCGCGCGAAGGCGAACTCACAGCTGGGAAGGGAGTGTTCGGCCAGGATCTCCCGCATCCGGGCCTTGTCCAGGACCCGCCGGTACAGGTCGACGTCGACGGTCGTGGGCACCCCGAGCCGCCGGCCGACCGCGTCCACGATCGGGTACGTGTGCTCGTTGTACGCGGCCACGGCGTCGAACGGCGCCCGGCGGTGCAGGACTTCGGCGACGTCGGCCCAGACGCCGGTGCCGGGCCCGTCGAGGATCACCACATCGGTGTACGGGCCGGCCGCGTCCTCGGGCAGGGCCCGTCCGCGCGGCACGAACAGGACCAGTTCATGGCCCTGTTCGTGGAGCCGTTCGTGGCATACGCGGTTGGTGCCGATGACGAGGACACGCATGAACTCTCCTGACAGGGGCGGTAGTTGATCAGAGAGGCGTCGAGGTGACACGGACGAGGTCCAGGGCCGCCTCCGCCTTCGCCACGGCGTCCGCAGTGCCGTCGCCCGCGCACAGCACGTACCCCTGCCGCGAGTCGGAGGAGCGCAGCGGCCCCAGCTCCTGCCCCGCCCGCAGCGCGCACACCGCCCGGATCACCCCCGGCGCCCCCTCGGCCGTGCCCTCCACGCGGAGCACGCGTTCGTTCTCCCGGCCGAAGAAGCGGATCGCCGCCGCCCGCGCCCCCGGGACCCGCGGCGGATCGGGCCTGCCGAGCAGCGCGCACATCGTCTCCGTGATCTGGTCCGCCCCGCTGACCAGCTCGCACATCTCCCAGATCTGGTCGCCCCCGACCCGCGTCTGCGCCTCGATCAGCCGCGGCCCGGCGGGCGTCAGCCGCAGCTCGCTGTGGACCGGACCGGTGCGCTGCCCGACAAGGTCGAGGAAGTCGAGGATCAGCTTCTCGACCGCCGCCAGGTCACCAGGGGCCAGCCGCGCGGGCAGTTGGTGGCCCAGCTCCACGAACCCCGGGAAACCGGTGGTCAGCTTCTCGGTGACCATGACGACCTCGTGCCGCCCGTGCCGCGACACCGACTCGACGCTGTACTCCGGCCCGGCCAGGAACTCCTCCGCCAGCACCGGCTCCGGCCCCGCCACCGCCTTCGTCCACGCCCACCGCTCGGCGAGCTGCGCGGCCGACTCGACGACGTACACCCCCTCGCTCAGCCCGCCCGACGGCGGCTTCAGCACCAGCGGCCCGCCCAGCGCGGCCAGGAAACCGGCGGCCTCCGACTCCGTCGCGCACACCCGGTGGCGTACGGGGCTCAGGCCGCGGGCGTCGAGCAGGGCGCGGGTCCTCGTCTTGTCGCGGGTGGCGAGGACGGCCGGCAGGTTGTCGCCGGGGACGCCCAGGTCGCGGGCCACGCGGGAGGCCGGTTCCAGGCCGTACTCGGTGAAGGAGAGGACCGCGTCGAACGGGTCGGCCGCGTGCCAGGCGCGGGCCACCGGGAGCAGCGCGGCGAGGTCGCGGTAGTCGAGGACCTGGTAGCGCTCGGCGCCCGCCGCGTGCCCCGCGTCCGCCCGCTCCGGGAGCTGCGTCATCGAATAGCGCACGCCCAGGGCCACCGCCTTCGGCACCTCGTGACCCCGGCCGCCGACCAGCAAGATGTGCTGCCTCATGGGGTCTTTGTACCGCACGGGCGGGCTCCCCCGAGGGACTTCGCGGGGCGCTGCGCGGCGTTCACTGCCGCAGCCGGGACAGGTCGATCTCCATCCGGTCCGCCAGCGCCCGCGCCCGCGCCATGACGACGTCGAACAGCTCGGAGTGCGTCACGCGCAGCTCCTCCGGATTGAGCGCCAGCGCCAGCAACTCCCCGATCCTCTGCCGGACATGGGCCCGCAGGTTCGCCTCGTCCAGACACTTGCGGCCGAGCCCGATCGAGTCGTCCAGCAGCTCGATGCGGTGGAACCACAGCGCGGGCAGATACAGCACGTCCCCCGGCCGCAGCACGAACCGCGCCAGCCGCGTGTCCGGCGAGGAACGCAGCGCCTCCACCCCTGTCTCCGGCAGGAGTTCGGCCCCGGGGCCCATGACGTACCAGAGCTTCTCCCCGACGATCTGCGCGTGCATGACGTCCACCGAGTACGCGTCCTGGTGCAGCCGCGTGATCCCGCCCCGCTGCCCGATCCACAGCTGATGGTTCACCGACGCCGCCTCGCCGTACAGCTCCCGCCTGAAGTCGTACTGGGCGATGTCCAGTTCGGGCATGTCCGCCGCCAACTCCGGAGCGCTGGTCCGGTAGTACCACTCCTGGAGGTACACCGGCCCTTCGCTCTCGGCGAGTTGGGCGACGAACGCGCCGAACGTCGTCCGCCGCGCGGCCTCGCTGCGGTAGCTGTCGACCACCACGGGTACGTCCGCGCAGCGCTCGGCGAGGTTGCGGAACGTCCAGCCGCGCACCGACGGCCAGTCGGCGGCGTACCCCTCCAGGACGACCGGGCGGCCCTTGAAGCGGTACTCCTGCTCGAACTCCTCCCGCGTCAGACCGCTGCGGCGCTCCAACTCCGGTGCGGTGGCGAGGAGTTCGGCGAGCGGGCCGGTGCGGAAGGCGGCCTCGACCGTCCTGAGGGCTTCGACGTCACGTCGCTTCAGCAGATTCCGCTCGGTCATGGTGAGACGCCTCCTGTGAAGTGGGCGCGGCGAGCAGGCGCAGCACGGCCGCCACGACCCGCTCCCGCGAGGACTCCTGGCCGGGCAGCCACCGGTGGACGAAGTGACCGCACCCCTCCAGCCACACCACCTCCCGCGAACGGGCCCGGCGCGCGCTGTCGACGTACCCCTCGATCACCTCCGGCGGACACACCTCGTCCGCCCGCCCCCCGAAGACCAGCAGATCCCCCTCGAAGTCCCGCAGCGCGGCGTACGCGGGGGAGTCGGGGTGCCGCGCGGGCCGCACCAGGCTGCCGTCGAAAGGGAGTCCGGCGGCGCGCGCGGGATAGGTCGCGGGACAGAACAACACCAGCGCGCGGGGCTTGAGTTCCCGCACGGTCCAGGCGGCGAGATGCGCACCCATGCTGGTGCCCACGACGACGGGGGCGCGTCTCTTGTCCAGCCGCTCCGCCGCCGCCAGCGTCTCGGCGCGCCGGCGGCGGAGCGTGGCGCGGGTCAGCTCGCCGCTGCTGTCGCCGTTCCCGGAGAAATCGAAGGTGAGCGAGCCGTGCCCGTGCGCCGCCCACGCGTCCAGCAGATAGCGCACCCGGTGCCGGGTCGCCGTCGCCCCCAGGCCGTGCAGGGCGAGGATCTCCGCGTCGCCGTTCCTGGTCGCCGCCAGCCGTTCCCCGCCGGACTCGAAGAAGAACTCCATCCCCGGCCCCCTCAGTGCTCGAAGCGTTCCTTGCGCACGGCCGGCCACTCCTCGCGCAGCACGCTGTAGTAGACGACGTCCCGACGCCGCCCGCCGGGCATGACGTTGAAGCTGCGCAGCACGCCCTCCTCCACGGCCCCGATCCCCGAAAGTCCCGCACGTGCACCGGAGTTGAGCACATCGGTCTTGAACTCGACCCGCTCGCAGTCCAGTCGCCCGAACGCGTGGTCCAACAGGGCCAGCTTCACCGCCCTGTTGATCCCGGTCCCGCGAGCCCCCGCGCACAGCCAGGACCAGCCGATCTCCAGCCTGCGGTCGGCCGGGGCGAGATTGCCGTACGCGGTGCTGCCGACGATCTCGCCGGTCGCGTTGTCGAGGATCGCGAACACGATGCGGGTGCCGGTCAGGGTGTCGCGGATCGCCGTCTCCAGGAAGGCGTGCAGATCCGCCGGAGTCTCGATGCGCTGCACGAAGTACCGCCAGATCTCCGGCTCGTACACGATCCGCGCGAACGCCTCGGTGTCGGTGACGCGGACCCGCCGCAACGTCACGCGTTCGTTGGAGAGTTGGAGATCGGCCAGCGCGTCCCAGCTCACGGAGCCTCCTCGACGACCAGCACCGGCGCGGTACTGATCGTGCCGTCGTTGTAGACGCGGTGCGTGGCGTACACCCGCTCCAGATCGGCGGCGTGCCGCTCGCCGATCCGCGTCCGCATCAGCTTGTACTGCGCGTTGAGCATGCCGTTGTCGACGGAGAACGGCTCCTGCGCGACGACGACACCGTAGATCCGCTGCTCGTAACGGAGTTCGGCGTTGAGCTTCGCGAGGTCTCGGGCGAGGTCGGCCGGTCCTGCGAGGGTCACGACCGCCGTGAGATACGGCCGCCCGTCGCCGAACACCGCGCAGTCACGCACCCCGGGCAGCTCCCGCACCCGCTCCTCCACCAGGGGCACCAGGATGTTGAGCGCCCCGCTGAGGGTGACGATGTCGTCGACACGGCCGTCGATGTAGAGGAACCCGTCCGCGTCGACATGCCCGACGTCGTACGTCCGCACCTCCCCGGTCGGCAGGAACACCCGCTCGCTCGCGCCCGGCGCGCACCACGTGTAACGGGTGTTGACGGGGGCGGTGGTGCCGACGATCAGGACGCCGTCGGCGTCGAAGCGGACCGTCTTGTGCGGCAGGGGGCGGCCGACGCTGCCGAGGCGGAAGGCGCCGGGGTGGTTCTTGGCGACGATGCAGGTCTCGTTGAGGCCGTAGCCCTCGTAGAGGGGGACTCCCGCGTCGTTGAAGAAGCGCAGCACCTGGCGGCTCGCCGGCGCTGAACCGGTCCAGAGGTAGCGGATCCGGCCGCCCAGGGCGCGCTGGATCTCCGCCCGCCGGTCCTCCTTGCCAGCCAACTGGGCCTTGAGCTGTTCGTAGAACCCGGGTACGCCCATGACGACCGTCGGCGAGACCGCCCGCGCCGTCTCCAGCGCCGTGAACCGGTCGGCCAGCGTGGCGTCGTGGCCGTGCGCGAACGCCGAGTAGATCCAGTAGCGCTGCTGGAGGAAGCGGACGGGGAGGAAGACCAGGAGGTTGTCGCCGTCCTGGTGGCCGAACATGTCCTGCACGGCGGCGAGGGAGGCGTTGACGCTGGCGACGGTGACTTCGATGCCCTTGGGCGGGCCTGTGCTGCCGGAGGTCTGTTTGATGGCGAGGATGTCGGCGGGGTCGTGGGCGGGGAGGGCGGGGAGGTCGGGGACGGGGGTCGGGGCGGGCGGGAAGGCCCAGTCGTGGACCTCCGCGATGTCTGTGCCCGCGTCTGTGCCCGCCGTCCCCGGTTCGTCGGTGAACAGGACTGTGAGGCCGAACTCGGCCTGGACGGCGGCGGGTTGGTGGCGGCCCGGTTCGATGCCGGCGGTCACGGCGCCGAGTCTGAGGGCGGCGAGGTCGAGGAGGATCCACTCGATGCGGTTGGGGGCCATGACGCCGACGCGGTCGCGGGCGCGGACGCCGAGTTCATGGAGGCGGGCGGCGACGCGGCGGGCGGCCGTGTCGAGTGCGGCGAGGGTGAGGGAGCGGATCTCGTCGCCGGCGCGGTAGTGGATGCGGTGGCGGGTGTCGGTGGAGGGGGTGCGGGTGAGGTGGCCGATGATGTCGGGGGCGGCGGCTTTCAGAGGAGGGGCCTCCTTCTCGTACGGGCTCTCGCTCATCTACGGTGCGTCCTCCAGCTGTTGCGTTCCTCGGGCGTCCAGGGCCGGGACCGTTCCCCGGGCGTCCCGGGCCGGGACGGCGACGGCCGGCCAGTCCCGCCCCGCCGCCCCGCTCACCAGCCCGTACGCCTCCAGCCGCGCCCACCCCCACCCCCCGTACCAGTCCCGGTCGAAGCCGCCCAGCGGCCGTACCGGGAGGGTGCCGCACTCGGCGCCCTCCGCGAGGGTCCGCCACAGCTCGTCGACGAGGGAGCAGTGCCGTACGGCCTCGCGTAACTCCCGCAGGGTGTACGGCGGGCCGTCCATGCGGACCAGCCGGATGTCGTAGCAGCCGCGGAAGCCGTGGCCGTAGGCGGTGAACGGCGGGTGCCAGACCTGGGCGCCGGGGGCGCGGATGGAGAAGCGGACGCGGGAGGCGATGTGGCCGCCGTGGTGGTGGTCGGCGTGCTCGGCGAGGTCGGGGACCTGCGGCGGGAAGAAGTAGTGGCGCCTGTCCGGGATGTCGGCGCGGTCGAACTCGCCGGGGGCGAAGTGCCAGCGGTTGTACATCATGCGCTGCGCGGCCCGCCACAGGATCGACGGTGTCTCCTCGCCGGCGTCCGCCATGCGGGTGGGGTGCGGCAGGCAGCAGCAGACGAAGTCGGACTTCTTGAGTCCGAGGACCCCGTCGGGGCCGCCGGGACGGGCGCCGCGCAGCCGGGTCAGGTCGCGGACGGAGCTGGTCATGCCGTAGTCGGAGTCGGTGAGCTGGACGGCGGAGAGGACTATGGCGGCGAGGAGTTCACCCAGGGGGCCGTGAGCCGGGGCGCTGTGACCGGCGTTCTCAGGGTGCGGCGGCTCGGTCGTGGCCGTCGTCGCGGCGATCGTCAGGGCCCGCAGATCCTCCCGCGCCCGCCCCGTCGGTTCGATGCCGAGATGCTGCCGCCCGTGCCGGGCGATCAGCTCCGGCAGGACCTGCGGGTCCCGGGGCTGCGGGAAGTCCGCCAGGTGCTCGTTCTTCACGAAGGTCAGGCCGTTGATACGGCGGTAGCGCATGAGCGGCGAGCGCCGGTCGACCTCCTCCTGGAGGGCGCGGACCTCCGCCGCCAGCGCGGGCAGCGGCAGAGCGTGGGCGCCCCGGCCCGGCCGCCCGACCGCGGCGCAGTAATGCGCGTGCCGGTCGAGAAGGAATTCATGGAGCCGGGTGGCCGACAGCTGAGTCCCGTTGAATTCCTCGAACCGGACGGATCTCCCGCTGCCGAACAGACAATGCGCGAGGACGACGAACAACCGGTCGGCCGTACTCCACGTGTCGACCGGACGCAGCCGCAGTCCCGAAATCCGGCCGTCCCGCGTCAGCGTATTGCTCCCGGCGTCGGACTTCGAGAAGACCTCGCGCCCCACGAACACATAGACCGTCTCGACCCGTTCGACCCAGTCCGCGAGCCGCGCGAGCCGCCCGTCGAGCTCGCCGGCCTCCGCCCAGCCCCGCAGGAGCGCGTCGACCTCCTGGAACTCGGCGGCCTCCCGCGCCTCGGCGGCCCGCGTCTCCTCCTCGGCCATGTCCAGCACCTCGTCCGGCACCCGCAGCCATCCGAGCTGCGCGGCCCCGGCGGTCGGCGGCTCGCCGGGCCGCCAGAACGACACCCCGAACAGCGCCGAACGCGTCACCCGGACCAGGCCGTCGGTGACGAGCGGCGCCGTGACGACCTCGACGTCCGTGCGCCCGAGCACATGCTGGACCAGCAGCCCCTCCCAGACCGTCAGCCGCCGGCAGGCGAGCCGAAAGGGAATACGCCCCCCGCCGGTCAGTTCACCCAGCAGCCAGCCCGACACTTCCCGTGCGCGTGGAACGGCGGTACCCGACCCTGACGAAAGCATGAAGGTCCCCCGTCGTGCGGCGAAGAAACGCGTCAACAGATTTCACGAAACGTGTTGAGCTGCCTGGACGGAACCCGGTCATCGTGACAGTACGCCGCTTCCGCGTACATGCCGGTTTTCGGCCGTTCAAGGTGCGGGAAAATGCCGTCGGCATGCACGCCTAATCCGCCTTCTTGCCGGGCCCCGGCATCAACGCCCCCCACAACGCCGAGGCCGCCCCCCGGTTCCGCGCGCTCAGTTCCTCCAAGTACCAGTCCTGGCCCAGGAGTTGCTTGACGCGGGGGATCGCCTCGCCGTCGGGGCCGCTGTAGTAGTGGACCTTCTTCGTGTCCCCGTCGGTGACCATGCGGAACATGACGTCGGCGGTGAGCGCGGGGTCCGAGCGGACGAGGTTGAGGCTCGCGAACTTCTGCCAGGACGCGGTGTAGTCCTCGGGGACGTCCCGGGCGCGGTCGGCCTTGCCGAAGATCTTGGTCTCCATGCTGCCGGGGTGCAGGGCCTTGACGGAAACGCCGAACTCGGCCAGCTCGGCGTGCAGGCCCTCGGTGAGGGCGGCGACGGCCGCCTTCGACGCCTGGTAGACCGAGGTGTACGGGAAGCCGCCGTCGGCGCTGATCGAGCTGACGTTGACGATGACACCCGAGCGCTGCGCGCGGAAGACCGGGATCACGGCCTTGTTGAGGGCGATCAGGCCGAAGACGTTGGTCTGGAACTGGCGGTGGGCCTGGTCCATGGTGGTGGCCTCCAGCGGGCCCGACTGGAAGTACCCGGCGTTGTTGATCAGCGCGTCGAGCCGGCCGAACCGGGACAGCGCGAGGTCCCCGAAAGCCGCGTCGGCGGCCTCGTCGTCGACGTCCAGCAAAACGGTGCCGACGTTGTCCAGGCCGGCGTGGACGCCCAGATCCGCTTCCTTGCGGACCGTGGCGACGACGTTCCAGCCCGCCCCGGCGAAGCGGCGCACGGCGAGGTGGCCGAAGCCGCTCGCGGTGCCGGTGATGGCGATGGTCTGCGCGGACATCGGAAATGCCCTTTCCGTGAGACAGGTGAATCCCGTGAATCCCTCCCCGTGAGTTAGTGAAACATGGGTTCGTTAACCACGCAAACGCAACCCTGTTGCGTTAAGCTGCCGCCATGACGACTCCGTTCCAGCGCGCCCGCCGCCCCGAACACAAGGAACGCCGCCGCCAGGACATCCTGGAGGCGGCCGCGACCCTGGGCCGGCGCGACGGCGTGCGGACGGTCACGCTCACCGACATCGCCGCCGAGGCCGGCGTCCACAAGTCGGCCGTCCTGCGCTACTTCGCCTCCCGCGAGGCGGTCTTCCTGCTGCTCACCGCCGACGGCTGGCAGGAGTGGGCCACCGCCGTCGAAGAGGTGCTGCGGGGACCGGCCGAACCGCACGAGACGGCGGCGGCGCTCACCGGAGCGCTCGCCGCCGACCCCCTCTTCTGCGACCTGCTCGCCCACGCCCAGCTCAGCCTGGAACGCGGCGTCACCCGGGAACAGGTCCGCGAGTTCAAAGTCACCACCCTCGACGCCGTCGACCGCGTCACCGGCGCCCTCACCACCGCCCTGCCCTGGCTGACCCGGGGCCAGGCGGTCGACGTCGTCGCCGGTACGACCGCGATGGCCGCCCAGCAGTGGCAGACCTCGAACCCGCCGGACACCCTCGCCCGCCTCTACGCCGAGGACCCGCTTCTCGCCCACGCGGCCTCGGAGTTCACGCCCCGGCTCACCCGGCTGGTGGCCATGCTGCTGGCCGGGGCGCAGGCGAACCGCCGCGATTCCTGACGCTCAGGACTCCTTGGGCTTCGGCCCCCCGAACCCGTGCTCCGAGAGATCGAACCAGTTCCCCTCCGGATCCATCGCCCGGTACTCCGCGAACGGGCGGTTCGTGAACCGCTCGGCCGGCTTCGGCGTCCCCGCGTCCGTCAGCGCCTCCGATATCGCCGCCGTGTCTTCGATGTGGAACCCGAAGTGGTTCATGCCGACCGGCGTGTCCCCGTCCAGCTGATGCTTGATCAGGGCGAGGGAGAGATAGCCGTCGGAGAGGAAGCAACTGCCGTCCGGGTCACGGTGGAAGAGCTCCATCGCGAAGACCGACGAGTAGAACTCGGCGAGCTTCTCCGGGTCGCGGGCCACGATGGCGAGGTGGCGGAGCTTCGGGCGGGAGGTGTCCATGGGGGAGTCCTTCGGGGAGGGCGACTGCGGTGGTGCGGGGATCATGTTGTGGAACGCCGAGATCGACCAGCGGCCCTCGGCCGTCCGCTCGACGACGGCCAGCGCGTGGGTGCCGGCGAGGACCTCACCGTCCGCGCCGGTGATCGCCGACTCCGCCTCGACGGTGGCCAGGTCCGGCCGCAGGAACCGGACGGCGACGACCCGGGCGGCCAGGACGGTCCCGGCGTACGGCCCCTGGAACAGGGCCCGGTGCCCGGCCTCGACCCCGGCCCGGCCCGGCGGCTTGTCGCCCCGCACGGTCGTGAAGTCGCAGTCCTCGGCGAAACCCGCGGCGAAGACGGCGGCGTCACCGGCGGCCCAGCCGCGCGCCATGCCGTCCCACAGGGCGTGGATCGCCTGGACGTCGGGGGTGTTCTGCTCGCTCATCCTCAGGCCTCCGTCAGTGAACCGACACGCACCCGCAGCGCGACCTCGCGGCACTCCGCGCCGTCCGGGGTCCAGGCCGTCAGCGCGTGGTAGAAGGCGCCGCCCCGGCGCTCCACGTAGCACACGATGTTGAGCGGCCACCCGGTCCGGCCAAACAGATGCCGGTCCATGGCGGTGGGCTGCTCGCTCAGCAGGTGCCCCCGCTCCGAGGGCGGGCCGAGCCGGTGCCAGTCGGGGTGCATGTGGATGGACCCGAGCAGGTCGAGGTCCAGCGCGTCGGCCTCGCGGGACGCCCGCAGCAGGTCACGCGAGTCCATCCACCAGCCGCGGTGCTCGTTCTCGTAGGCGGGGCCGAAGCTCGGCACTATCGTCTCGCGGAACTCCTCCCGCGCCGCCGGGTCGCTGCCCCGGGCATTGCGCCCGAAGGCGACCCGTCGCACGTGGTACGTCGCGTCCCGCGCGGTGCCCAGGAGGAGCGCGAAGCAGGGCAACGGGGCTTCTGCGGTGATGAGTTGGTACTCGATCACGGCCGCGCCGAGGAAGTCGGTGAGGGCCTGGTCGTCCATGAGGACGGTGGGGACGGCGGTGCCGTCCCGGGCGTCCGCCGGGGCGGCGCCGGAGATGTTCGTCGCAGCGAGCATGGGGGGTGGTCTCCGATGAGATGGGGGTGGGGAGGCCATGGGTGCGGATGCGCTGCGACGTTACTGGACGTTCATGTTCGGCTGAACGGGTGATGAAGATCGTGGGGATATCCCTACGGCTTGTTAAGGACTTGCGGGCGCGGCCAGCGTCACCACCACTTGATCGCCCTGGGCCCGCGCACGCGTCGTCCAGCCGTTCGCCGACGCCGCGCCGCTCCAGTCCCGTCCCGCGAAGTCCACCGAGGCGATGTGCAGGTCCTTGGCGTGGGTGACCAGCCAGAGGGACAGCGCCCAGCCCTCGGTGGCGTCCGGGGTCTGGTAGGTGACGTCTGTGGGGGAGGCGGCGAACCAGGTCGGGCCCGAGCCGAACGCGCGGGTCACCTCCGCCGTCAGGGCCGGCGCCGGAGCCTGGGGGCCGACGCCGCTGAACCGGCAGGTCAGGGCGGCGCCCGCGTGTCCGGTGAGGGCGGCGGACAAGGTCGCCGCGTCCTGCTCGTGGCGGGCGTACGCGTCGGGGTAGTTGCTGTGCTGGACCTTCTGCGCGGCCTCGGTGAGGGGAAGCCGGAGATATCGGGGAACTCTTACCAGTGCGGCGTAGAACTTCGCCGAGGCGTGGACCGGGTCGAGGATCTCGGCGGGGGTGCCCCAGCCCTGGGAGGGACGTTGCTGGAAGAGACCGAGCGAGTCGCGGTCACCGTAGTCGAGGTCGCGGAGCTTGGACTCCTGCATCGCGGTGGCCAGCGCTATGGTGGCGGCCCGTTCGGGCAGTCCCCGGGCGATGGCGACGGCGGCGATGGTCGCCGCGTCGGCGGCCTGCTCCGGGCTCAGGGTGACGGCCGCTCCGGACGGGCCCCGGGCGGTGCACTCCTCGGCCGGTGCCGAGCGGAGGTAGTGCACGGTCAGGTAGCCGGCGAGCGCCAGGACCAGTCCGAGTCCGATACCGATCGGCCACAGCCGGCGCTTCCTTACCGATCCGCTCAGTCTCATCGCCCCCTCGGGTCTATTGTTGCGTTGTTGCGCAACTCTATAACTTTTCCGGCGGACTCCCCGCCGGTTCACTTTCACCCGGGGGGAGCCGCATGCGTGACCGACGCGAACCGGCCGTCCGCTACGGCCGGCTGACCAGCCGTGGCGTCGAACTGACGCTGGTGCTGGGCGCGGTGCTCATCTGCGGTTACGGCTACGCCGAGACCACGTTGGCCACCGGCGGACAGCTGACCGCCATGACGCTGGCGCAGATCGCCGGGCTCGGCGCGCTGCCGGTGCTGTGCCATGTCATGGTCCGGCGCTTCGCGCGGCACGCCGATCCGCTGATCCTGCCCATCGCCACGCTCCTCACCGGGCTCGGCATCGTCCTGATCCACCGGCTCGACATCGCCTACCGCGCGCACTACAACTCCCCGGAGGCGATGCCGGGCCAGCTCGTGTGGTGCGGTATCGCGGTCGTCGGCTTCACCGCCGCCGTCATCGCCCTGAAGGACCACCGGCACCTCCAGCGCTACCCCTACCTGGCCATCACCGTCGGCCTGGTGCTGCTGATGGCGCCCGCCTTCTACCCCGGTGACGTCTACGGCGCCAAGCGCTGGATCTTCATCGGGCCGCTCTCCTTCCAGCCGGGCGAGTTCGTGAAGATCGTCATCGTGGTGTTCTTCGCCGGCTACCTCACCATGCGCCGCGACGCCCTCGCGCTCGCCGGGCGCCGCGTGATGGGCCTCTACCTCCCGCGCGGCCGGCAGCTCGGGCCGATCGCCGCCGTGTGGCTGCTCAGCCTCCTCGTCCTGGTCTTCGAACGCGACCTCGGCACCTCGCTGATCTTCTTCGGCATCTTCGTGGTGATGCTCTACATCGCCACCGAGCGCACCAGCTGGGTGGTGTTCGGCGTCGCCATGTTCGCCGTCGGCGCCTTCGTCGTCGGCTCCTTCGAACCCCACGTCCACGGCCGCGTCGTCGCCTGGCTGCACCCCATGGACATCTATCTGCCGCCCGCGCAGCGCCCGGCCGGGCTCATCTCCGACCAGGCGGCGCAGGCGCTGTTCAGCTTCGGCTCCGGCGGCGTCCTCGGCACCGGGCTCGGCCAGGGGCACCCGGAGCTGATCGGGTTCGCCGGGCGCAGCGACTTCATCCTCACGTCCGTCGGCGAGGAACTCGGCATGGCCGGCGTGACCCTCGTCCTGCTCCTGTACACGCTGCTCGCCGAACGCGGCCTGCGCACCGCCGTCACCGTCACCGACCCGTTCGGCAAGCTCCTCGCCTCCGGGCTCGCCACCTCGCTCGTCCTCCAGGTCTTCGTCGTCACCGGCGGCGTCACCGGGCTCATCCCGCTCACCGGCAAGGCCCTGCCCTTCCTCGCGCAAGGCGGCTCCTCCCTGGTCGCCAACTGGCTGCTGGTCGCCCTCCTCATCAAGGTCAGCGACACCGCCCGGCGGCCCGCGCCGCTGCCGATGCCGGACCTCAGCGCCGAGGAGACGCAGGTCGTGCGGTAGGTGAGAGGACGGTGAGTAGTTCGCGCCGCCGTCCTGCAACGCCTGGTCAGCGACGTCCGACGGCTACGATTCAGGCATTGCGCAACCGTCTTAGGGGCGGCTTGGCGCCGGCTCGTGAGAAAGGCTGTCGATGGCCGCCCTGTCGTATCCGGAAGCCGTGGGAGTGGGTCTCCTCCAGGGCGTCACGGAACTCTTCCCGGTCTCCAGCCTGGGGCACAGCATCCTGATCCCCGCCCTCCTCGGCGGGCACTGGGCCAAGGACCTCGACGTGTCGGCCGACGGCTCGCCCTACCTGAGCGTCCTCGTCGGCCTCCACCTCGCCACCGCCCTCGCCCTCGTCGTCTACTTCCGCCGCGACTGGGTCCGCATCGTCCGGGGGCTGGTCTCCTCCGTCCGCAACCGCCGGATAGAGACGGCCGAGGAGAAACTCGGCTGGCTGCTCATCGTCGGCACCATCCCGGTCGGCATCGTCGGCCTCGCCCTGGAACACTTCCTGCGTACGGTGATGGGGCGCCCCGTCCCGGTCGCGATCTTCCTCACCCTCAACGGTCTTGTCCTGTACGGCACCGAGCGGCTGCGCAGCGGCGGCACCGGACGGCACAGAGCCGACGGCGCCCCCGCCCCCGGCGAGGAACACCTCTCCGAGGACGAGCTCTCCGACCGGCGCCTGGCCAAGCTGACGTTCGGGCACGCCGCCCTGATCGGCGCCGCCCAGATCCTCGCCCTGTTCCCCGGCATCAGCCGCTCCGGCTCCACCATCAGCGCCGGCATCCTGCGCGGCCTCTCCCACGAGGACTCCGCCCGCTTCGCCTTCCTGCTGGCCACCCCCGTCATCGGCGCCGCCGCCCTGCTGAAGGTGCCCGCGCTCCTCGGCAGCGCGGGCGACGGCATCCGCGGCCAAGTCCTCGCCGGCAGCGTCGCCGCCTTCGCCGCCGGTTACATAGCCGTCGCGTTCCTCACCAAGTACTTCGAGACCCGCTCCCTGACCCCGTTCGCCGTCTACTGCTCCTGCGCGGGCCTGGCGAGCCTCGCCTACTTCACCCTGACCTGACCCTGACGGATGGTGACATGACCGGCGCGAAGACCTTCGCCGTCCAGGGCTACGGCCCCGCCCGCGCAGGCTGGACCCGCCTGTTCGCACGCGACTCGGTACTGCGCCGGCTGGACTGGCCCATACTGCTGGCGGCCCTGGCCCTCTCGCTCATCGGCTCCCTCCTCGTCTACTCCGCGACCCGCAACCGCAGCGCCATCAACCAGGGCGACCCGTACTACTTCCTCGTCCGGCATCTGATGAACCTCGGCATCGGCTTCGCGCTGATGACGGGCACGATCTGGCTCGGGCACCGCGCGCTGCGCAATGCCGTCCCCGTCCTGTACGGGCTCTCCCTGTTCGGCGCGCTGCTGGTGCTCACGCCGCTCGGGGCCACCATCAACGGCAACCGCAACTGGATCGTCCTGGGCGGCGGATTCTCGCTCCAGCCCTCGGAGTTCCTGAAGGTCACCATCGTCCTGGGGATGGCGATGCTGCTGTCGGCGCGGGTCGACGCGGGGGACCGGACCTACCCCGACCACCGCACGGTCGTCCAGGCGCTGGCCCTCGCCGCCGTACCGATCCTGGTCGTCATGATGATGCCGGACCTCGGCTCGACCATGGTCATGACGGTCACCATCCTCGGGGTGCTGCTCGCCTCCGGGGCCTCCAACCGGTGGCTGTTCGGGCTGCTGTCCCTCGGGGTGCTCGGGGCGCTCGCCATCTGGCGGCTGCATCTGCTGGACCAGTACCAGATCAACCGGTTCGCCGCCTTCGCCGACCCCAGCCTCGACCCGTCCGGCGTCGGCTACAACACCAACCAGGCCCGGATCGCGATCGGTTCGGGCGGGCTCACGGGCGAGGGGCTGTTCCACGGGACGCAGACCACCGGCCAGTTCGTGCCCGAGCAGCAGACCGACTTCGTGTTCACCGTCGCGGGCGAGGAACTGGGCTTCGTCGGCGCCGGACTGATCGTCCTGCTCCTCGGGGTGGTGCTGTGGCGGGCCTGCCGGATCGCGCGGGAGACGGGCGAGCTGTACGGGACGGTCGTCGCCGCCGGGATCGTCGCCTGGTTCGCCTTCCAGTCCTTCGAGAACATCGGGATGACCCTCGGCATCATGCCGGTCGCCGGCATCCCGCTGCCGTTCGTGTCGTACGGGGGTTCGTCGATGTTCGCGGTGTGGGTGGCGGTGGGGCTGTTGCAGTCGATCAGGGTGCAACGGCCCATGTCCGCCTGAGAGTTGGCTCGTCTCCCGCGCAGCATGTTTTACAGTTGCGCAATTGGAGAACCATTGCCGTGTCGTTCACGTCTACCAGGGCAGACGGTGCGAGCTGTGAAGTGTTTCGAGCGGGGAGCCACTCATGCCAACGTCCGACCGTCCGCGCAAAGACCTCGACGCCGTGTTCGACGAGGTACTGGACCGCGCCCTGTCCTCCCAGGAGGTGAGCCGGGCGCTGCGCGGCCCCACCGCGCGCGCGGACCTGCGGGCCCGCGCGGTGGCGGCGCGTGAACGGATCACCGTCATGGCGGCGCCCGAGTACCAGGACTACCTGGAGGCGAAGGAGGCGGCGGCCGAGGGCGGCAGCGGCGGTTCGCGGTCGGCGGGCGGGATCCTGCCGCTGCTCGCCGTCTTCGTGCCGAGCCTGTCCGTCGTCGCGGCGGCCGTCTTCCTGATCGCCGGATACGCGCTGGGCGCGATCGGCGGGACGCGGCACATCGGCGAAGGGCTCGTCACGGCCGGTCTGGTGGCCGCCGTCGTCGCCCTCGCGGCGGTGATCGTCGACCTCGTCTGGCTGTTCGCGGTCGCGGGACGGGGGCGGTCCACGGGCGGCGACGAGGCGGCCGGCGCGGCCGACCCCGCCGTCCAACAGGCCTGGGAGGCCTGGAAGTCGGCGCTGCTGGAGCGGGGCGTGCTGCCGTTCCTGCTCGGGCATCTGGAGCAGGGGGCCGGGAGCCGGCCCGCCGCCGCCGAGGAGCCGCAGCGGGCCCGGCGCCTCGGGTTCACGTCGCCGGACTTCGCCAGCCCCGATTTCGCGAGCCCGGACTTCGCCAGCCCGGACTTCACGGGGCCGGAGTCGCCGCGGCTGGGCTGAAGCGGCTCGGCCGGTCAAGTCGGCCTGAAAGACGGCCAGTTGAGTGACCCGTCAACTGGCCCCCCGTTGTCGCGCCCGTGCGGGCGGGTAGGACACAGGCCATGCGACCACGGTTCACTCCAGGAGAGATCATCGTCCGCCGCGAGATGCTGGACGATCGGGAATGGCTCCTCTATCCGGTTCGGGTCGTCGCCGACGACGGGGATCTGCTCGCGGTGTACGTCGCCCGGGGCACCCCGCTGACCTTCGGCGAGGGCGAGTTCAGCTGGGGGCCGCACCGCTGGCGGGAGGCGGACCCCTTCTGGCGTTCGGAGGGCGTCCTCCAGGTCCAGCGGGCCGGGGAGCACTACGCGGTGTGGGCCTACCGCGAGGGCGGCGAGTTCACCGGCTGGTACGTCAACTTCCAGCGCCCGCCGCGCCGTTCGGAGCGCGGCTTCGACACCCTCGACCTCGAACTGGACCTGTGGGTGCCGGGGGACGGCTCGGCGCCTGTGTGGAAGGACGTGGAGGTGTTCGACGGGATGGCGGAGCGCGGCGAGCTGTCCGGGGCCGAAGCGGGGGCCGTCCGGCAGGCCGCCGGTGAGGTGGAGAAGCTGGTGGGGGACGGCGCGCCGTGGTGGGAGCGGTGGAGGGGGTGGCGGGCGCCGGGGGAGTGGGAGGTGCCGCCCGGTGCGGTGGAGTTGACCGCCATGTGATCCGGGTTCGGAAAGCGGACCGCCCCGGCAGCCGGCCGGGGCGGTCCGCCGAGGTCAGCTCGGCCGGGTCGACGGGGACAGCGGCGGCCGTACCCCCTCCGGCCCGTCCGGCAGCGACACCTGCTCCCAGAACTCCCGCAGCCAGCACAGGATGTCCTGCATGACGTGATGGTTCTGCTGCGGTCGCAACGCGCCCAGCTGGAAGAACATCACGCCTTCGCTGGGCGGCCCGAGGACGGTCAGCCGCGGCTCGGGGCGCCCGTCGCGCCGTACGGGATGGAAGCCGTCCGTCAGGTCGAGGCCGCCCGGGGTGAAGTCCGGCTCGTCCACCCCGGGGTTGACCCAGGTGCGGATCAGGCCCCGGCGCAGGAGGTTCGGGTAGAGCGGGGCGCTGTCGTTCCCGGCGTCGAAGGGGTGCACGCGCGAGTCGACGAGGACGTCGGCCAGGATGTCCGCGCCGGTCGCGGGGCCGTGCACCCGGAACCTGCCGCTGGCCGGGTCGGGGCGGACCTCGGCGCCCGGGCCCGCCGAGACGTCGACGACACCGTGCCGGATCAGCGCCCGGATCTTCTCCATCACCTCCAGCGCGGCCCCGTTGCACAGCCGGTTGTGGTGGCGCATGAAGACATCGAGGAAGTCCCGGTGCGAGGAGGCCCGCAGCCCGCCGAAGTCCAGCACCTGCGCCAGGACGTCCCGCAGATCGCGCCAGACGCCGTCGGCGGCGGCCTTCGCCGGGTTCCACAGATTGTCCTGCGCGGCCCAGCGGTGGTCGGTGTCCATGAAGTCCAGCAGCGCCGCGGTGTAGTCGGCGGGCCGGTCGTAGCGGCGCCCGGCCAGCGGGTGGATCAGCCGGTCCCAGGAGAACCGGTGCGCGCCGGCGGACGTGGGGTGCCGGTAGGGCGACTCGGCCTCGGCGACGGCCCCGGCGAGGGCGAGGGGGGCGTCCAGCAAGGTCGCCAGCCGCTGCCCCTGCTCGACGCCGAACACCACGGACAGATAGCGGCGGACGGCCGGCTGGGCCCAGGTCCACCGCCGCCGCGCCCGGGCCGCCGGGAGCGTCCCGCCCAGCACGCCGTCCACCGTCTCGACGGCCTTGCCGACGGCGCGTTCGACCGGCGCCAGCAGCCGGCGTACCGAGTTGTCGGAACCGGCCCCCGCGCCGCCGTCGGCGAGGAACGCCTCGTACTCGGGGCGCGCCTCCTCCTCCAGGTAGTGGCCGAACTCGGGGCCGAAGAGGGTCGTGTAGTAGACGTGGGCCATCTCCAGGACCAGCACGGGGAAGACGTGGCGGCGGAAGTCGAGCTGGCGCAGGACCTGGTCGCCGGAGCGGACCGGGCGGGCGGCGCTGGCGCGCAGCAGGGTGACCGCCTCGGGGACGAGGAACACCCCGCGGTGCTCCAGGTGCTCCGGGTCGCGCTCCTTGGCGTTGTGCGGGCGGGCGAAGGTGAACAGGCCCGCGCGGCTGAACACGGCGATGGACGCGGGCTCCGCGCCGGACGGCCGGTAGGTCAGACGTCCGCCGGCGTCCGTGTCGAACGTGCCGCCCCGGCCCTCGGTCAGCAGGAGGATCACGTCGATGGCCGTCAGGCCCATCCCCACGCAGCCGACGACGCTGCCGGGCCCGGCGTCCCCGTCGGCGAAGGCGTTCTCCAGCGGGTAGGCGGACGGCACGAACAAGGTGCCGTGCTCGCGGGCGAACCGCACCCACTCCCGCTGCCGGGGGTATTTGAGCGGGTCGTTGGAGGAGTGCCCGGTGAGCATGAGGACCTGGTCGGCGTGGACGTCGCGGTCCCCGTCGGCGGTGATGACCGTCAGCCGTCCGGAGCCGGGGTCCTCGGCGAGGTCGACCACCTCGGAGCGGTGCAGGTGGACCTCCGCGCCCGAGCGTTCGCGCAGCACGCGCACATAGAAGGAGAAGCGGTCGCGCAGCGCCTGCCCGTGCACGAACCGCTTGGGCCAGTCCTCGGCGGTCAGGTCGAAGGCGGGGTCGTGGGTGGCCGCGTACCGCTCCCGGCACCACTCCAGCAGGGTGGGCCGGTCGGCGGGGTCGAGGAGCGGGCCCGCGTCGCGGACGCTCTCGTCGGCGGCGAAGCCGACCTGGCCGACGATCCGGTTCAGGTAGCTGGTGGCGGGCTGGTCGGGGCTGTGCACCTGGCCGGCGCCGAACTGGCCGGTGCGGTCGAAGACATGGATGTCGAGCCGTGGCGGACACTTCGCGGCCTGCGCGGTGGCGGCCAGGCGTTCCAGGACGTAGGTGCAGCTGGGGCCAGCCCCGATGATGGCGAGAGTCGTCGAGCCCATGCAACAGTCTCCTCGGTCAGTCCTGCGGGGTTAAGGCGGCGGTGGCCG
Source organism: Streptomyces sp. AMJ-169 (assembly GCF_055597585.1). Taxonomy (NCBI): domain Bacteria; kingdom Bacillati; phylum Actinomycetota; class Actinomycetes; order Kitasatosporales; family Streptomycetaceae; genus Streptomyces; species Streptomyces sp. AMJ-169. Next base: position 176,595 of record NZ_JBVLTJ010000007.1, on the reverse strand, counting down.
GCGCCACGACCTCGTCGAACGCGGTCAGGAAGCCGGCGATGTCGGCGTGCGTGAGCCGGCCCATGGTGGCCACCCGGAACTCCGCCGCCCCCGCCGCCTGGGTCGCGTAGATGACGTAACCCCGGGCCTTGAGGCCGTCGTGGAGCGCGTCGTACGTCACGCCCTCGGGCAGGCCGAAGCAGGTGAGGGAGCGGGAGCGGTGCGGCGGGGGCAGCGGGATGCGCAGGCCGCGCGCCGCCAGGCCGGCCCGCACCTGCGCGGAGCGGGCCGCGTAGCGCTCGCCCCGGGCCCGTACTCCTTCCTGGAGCGTGAGGTCGAGGGCGGTGTCGAAGGCCGACATCACCTGGAGGGGGAGGGTGAACAGCGGGATGCCGGCGCGGTCCTGGGCGAGGAAATGGCGGTACAGGTCCAGGGAGAAGGAGCGGGCCGGGACGTTCTCCAGGGCGGCGAGCTTCTCGCGCGGGGCGACGACGAAGCTGACGCCGGGGAACCCCTCCAGGCATTTGCCGGCGGTGCTCACGCACCAGTCGACGTGGTCGGCGACCACGTCCAGCGGTTCGGCGCCCACGCTGCTGACCGCGTCGACCAGCAGCGAACGGCCCTGCCGGGCGACGGCCGCGCCGATCTCCCGCAGCGGGTTCAGCGCCCCGGTGCTCGTCTCGTGGTGGACGACCGCGACCTGCGTGAGCGAGGTGTCCCGGGCCAGCGCCCCCTCGACGGCGGCCACGTCGACCGGGCCGCCCCAGCCGAACTCCAGGTGCTCGTGCGCGATGCCGTGCACGGCCGCGATCCTGCGCAGCCGGTCGCCGTAATGGCCGTTGTCGACGACCAGGACGCGGCCGTCCGGCGGGATCGCGGAGGCGAGCGCGGCCTCCAGCGCGGAGGTGCCCGAACCGCCGAGCAGGACGCTGGTGTGCCGGCCGGCGCCGCCGCAGATCCGGGTGGTCTTCTCCCTGATCCGGGCCAGCAGGCCGAGGGCCTCGGGCTCGCGGTGGCAGCGGTCGGGCACGGTGAGGGCGGCCCGGACGTCCTCGTGGACGTTGACGGGACCGGGGTTGAAGAGGACCTGGCGGTCCCGGCCGGTGGCGGGCCGGTGCGTGGTGCTGGACGGCGAGGACATCGCGGGCTCCAACGGGTGAGGACATGCCGTGACCGGATCTCCCGGAGCCTAGAACATGATCGGCAGGCGTCGACGAGATGTACTCAGGATGTCCGGAAGACACACTGTGGAATTCACTAGTGGAGCGGAACCTGTCCATTTCCTGTGAATGCCGCCGGTACTTACGTGGCTGGTGAAACAGTGTTTATCCGGCAGGGGAGTTGTTGAAAAGTCAAGCCATGGGGTATTTGCTGGCCGACTGAAAGATTGCTTGTGGGATCTGCGGGAAACGAATTAATCTACTGTTCGACTGAATTCACGCTCAATCCTCTCGGTTTTCGGAGAAAGCAGCCGTGCCTATGCAACGTGTCATTCACCGTTCCTTCCGCTCGATCATGGAAAGCCAGACCGATCAAGTCGTCCGCATCGCCGGGGCGCACGACGCCCTCGGCGGACTGCTCGCCCAGGAGGCCGGCTTCCAGGCCGTCTGGTCCTCCTCGCTCGAAGTCTCCGCCGCCCGCGGCCTGCCCGACGCCAGCCTGCTCGGCATGGCGGAGTACCTGGAGGCCGCCGCGCACACGCAGCGGGCGATCGGCGTCCCGGTCGTCACCGACTGCGACACCGGCTACGGCGGCCGGATGAACATCGCCCACATGGTCCACGAATTCGAGGCCGCCGGACTCACCGCGGTCTGCGTCGAGGACAAACGTTTCCCGAAAGTGAACAGCTTCGCGGACACCGGCCAGACCCTGGAGGAAACCCGGGAGTTCGCCCACCGGATAGCGCTCGCCAAGAAATCCCAGTCCACCTCGGAAATGTTCGTCATCGCCCGCACCGAGGCCATGATCAGCGGACTGGGCGTGGGCGAGGCACTGGAAAGGTGTACCGCGTACGTCGATTCCGGCGCCGACGCCGTACTGGTCCACTCGAAGGCCCGCAGCCGGGACCAGGTCGCCGAATTCCTGGAGAAATGGGATTCGGAGTGCCCGGTGGTGATCGTGCCCACCACCTACCCCGACTGGCACATCGAGGACATCCGCAAGGCCGGCGTCGCCGCCGTCATCTACGCCAACCACGGCCTGCGCGCCACGGTCAGCGCGCTGCGCGCCACCTACGGGTCCGTGTACGGCCACGGCGACACCACCGCCGTCGAGGACAGCATCGCCTCGGTCAAGGACATCTTCGCGCTCCAGCGGCTCAGCAGCTGGCAGTCGCTGGACCAGTGACCCCCGCCTCCTCCTCCGAGAGGTCCCCCCATGACGCACACCCCTTTACCGGGCCCCCGCCCTGAAGGCCCCGCATGAGCGGGGCGCTGGACGCCGGCCAGGTCGCCGGCACCTTCCTCGACGCCGGTTTCGGCCCGTTCACGGGCGTACCGTGCTCCTTCCTCGGCCCCCTGATCAGCGCCTTCCAGGCGGAGCACCCGGCGGCCTACTTCCCGGCGGCCAACGAGGGCGAGGCCGTCGCGATCGCCGCCGGCACCCGGCTCACCGGCCGCCGCCCCGTCGTCATCCTCCAGAACTCCGGCCTCGGCAACACCGTCAACCCCCTCACCTCGCTCTGCCACACCCTGCGCCTGCCGGTGCTGCTCCTGGTCACCTGGCGCGGCGAGCCCGGCCGCCCCGACGAACCCCAGCACCAGCTCATGGGCCCCATCACCCCGGACCTCCTCACCGCCATGCGGATCCGGCACCGGCGCTTCCCCGACGACCTGGCCCGGCTCGGACCGGCGCTCGACCTGGCCGCCGCGCACATGGCCGACACCGAGCTGCCGTACGCGTTCCTGGTGCCCAAAGGGGCGCTGGAGCCCTACCGTTCGGCGCGCCCCGCCCCGCCGCCCGAGGCCGGCCTCATGCTGCGGGCCGAGGCGATCGGGCACGTCGTCTCCGCCGTCCCCGAGGACGCGCTCGTCGTCGCCACCACCGGCAAGACCGCCCGCGAACTGGAACGCGACCGCGACCGGCCGGAGAACCTCTACGTCGTCGGCTCGATGGGCTGCGCCTCCAGCGTCGGCCTCGGCGTCGCCCTCGGCGCCCCCGACCGCCCCGTCGTCGTCCTCGACGGGGACGGCGCGGCCCTGATGCGCCTGGAGTCGATGGCCACCATCGGCCGCGAGGCCCCCCGCCGCCTCCTGCACGTCCTGCTGGACAACGAGGCGTACGAGTCCACCGGCGGCCAGCCCACCATGTCGGCCGGCGTCGACTTCTGCGCCGTCGCCAAAGCCTGCGGATACCGCTCGGCGACCGTGGTGCGCGACAGCGCCGCGCTCACCGCCGGACTGCTGCGCGCCCGCGAACTGCCGGGCCCCCACCTGCTGCGGGTGCGCATCCGCAGCGGCTCCGACCCCGGCCTCGGCCGCCCCGCCCTGGCCCCGCCGCAGGCCGCGGCCCGCTTCGCCGCCGCCGTGGCCGCACCCCGTCCACGATTGGGACCGCTGATGAGCGATGAGACAGCCGCGACGACGCAGACGGAAGCGGCTCCCGGGCAGGACCTGCGCATCAAGCAGAACAAGCTCGACCAGAACCTCCCGCAGAACAGCCCGCTGCGCCTCTACCTGTCCGAGAAGGACGAGACCGCGCGGGTGCGCAAACCCCGCCGCGAGAGTGAACTCGTCGACGTCGCCGAGCCGTTGGGCCGCATGCCGCGCACCCTGCTGGTGATGCCGCCCATGTGCATGTACGAGGGCGCGGTCAAGCGCGTCGTCCCGCCGATCGGCCTGTGCTACATCGCGGGCGCCCTGGAGAAGGAGGGCATCGACGTCGACGTCCTCGACTGCATCGTCGAGGGCATCGACGACGAGGTCCCCGTCGCCGAGGGCGTGTGGAACATGGGCATGTCGCAGGAGCGCTTCCGCGCGTACATCGCGGAGCACGACTACGACGTCGTCGGCTTCACCATGATCTACTCCTCCGACCTCCAGAACCTCTACCGCTACGCCCAGCTGGTCAAGGAGGTCCGCCCCGCCACGACCGTCATCGCCGGCGGGCTGCACGCCAGCATCTACGCGCGCCGCTTCCTCCAGGACGCGGTCGCCGACGGCGTCCCCTTCATCGACTACGTGCTGCGCGGCGAGGGCGAGATCCGGCTCGGCGACTTCCTGCGCAACCTGGCCGACGGGAAGATCGACGTGCACGCGGACGGCCTGGCCGGCCGGCGCGACGGCAAGGTCTTCGCCAACGCCCAGCTCGCCCGCGTCACCGACCTGGACGCGCTGCCCTTCCCGGCGTACCACAAGCTCCCGCTGGAGAAGTACTTCGCGCACAACGTGCCGTTCTCGCCCTACCCGCGCGGCAAACGGGTCCTGCCGCTGTACACCTCCCGCGGCTGCCCCGTGGGCTGCACCTTCTGCGCCAGCACCAACTTCTCCAAGCAGTACATCGCGCGCACGCCCGACAACGTGGTCGCCGAGATGCAGTACTACAAGGACCGGTTCGGCGTCGACGAGGTGCAGTTCGCCGACGACAACCTGACGTTCGACAAGAAGCGGGCCCAGGAGCTGTTCGAGAAGATGACCCCGCTGGGCCTGCCCTGGTGCACCCCCAACGGCATCATGGTCAACACGCTCAGCCCGCCGCTCGTCGACCGCATGGTGGAGTCCGGCCTCTACCAGATCACCCTCTCCCTGGACAGCGGCAGCGCGGAGACCCTCAAACAGCAGCACCGCAAACCCGTCGACCTGACCCGGGTGCCCGACCTCATGGCCTACCTCGACAACCTCGGCGTCTTCATGCACGGCACGCTGGTGGTGGGCATGCCGGGGGAGACCGAGGCGCAGATCGAGGACGGCTTCTCCTTCGTGGAACAGCTGCCGTTCCACTCGATCAACGTGTTCATCGCGGCGGCGATCCCCGGCTCCGAACTCTTCGAACAGGCCGTCAGCAACGGCACGATCAGCTACCAGGGCGCCCTGCACATCGACACCGCCCGCTCGACGCTGCGGCTCAGCGCGATCTCCTCCGGCCGCCTCGAAGAGCTGGTCAACGGCTTCCTCCAGCGCTACAACCAGGCGATCTACGAACGCGACCCGGAGACCTGGGAGCGCAAGTACGAGGAGCACCGGGAGCGGATGGCCCGCATCTGCGTGGGCTCCGCCTCCGCCATCACCTCCACGATCATCGACGTCAGCAGCGCGGTCGGCTGACCCGCGGCCACGGAAAGGACGCGAGACATGGTGCAGTGCGCGGTCGTGCTCGCCGCGGGCGAGAACCGCCGGATGGGCGCGGAAGGCGCCGCCGTGCCCAAGGCCCTCCTCCCGCTGCGGCGGGACGCTCCAGCCGGTGCCACCTTCCTCAGCCGCCACCTGGACCTCCTGCGGTCCGCCGGCGTCGAGCGGATCTTCGTCGTGGTCAGCCCGGAGAACCGCGAACGCTTCGCCCCCGTCGCCGACGACGTGGTCCGCCTCGTCGTCGCCGGACGCCCAGAGGACGAGCCGCGCAACGGCTCCAGCGTGAGCATGCTCGCCGGCCTGCGCGCGGTCCTCGACTGGCGGCCAGGAGGGGCCCGGACCCTGGTCTCCGACGCCGACATCGTCTACGAACGCGGCCTGCTGGAGCGCGTCGCCGCCACCGACGGCGCGCGGCTGTGCGCCGTCGAACGGGTCAGCGGCGACAGCGAGGAGGTCCGCGTGTACGGCCGCACGGCGGACGAGCCGACGCTGATCGGCAAGGGGATGAACAGCGCCATGACCCAGGGCCTGGAACTCCTCGGCGAGAGCCTCGGCCTCATCCTCCTCGACGCCCCGACGACCCTGCTGGCCGCCGAGGTGACCCGCTGGATCGTCGGGGAACCGCCCGCGGAACGGGCGTACGGGTACGGCGGCCGGCTCTCCGAGCACGAGGAGGTCTGGCAGTACCTGTTCACCCTGAACCGGCTGGGGGTGCTGTCGTTCCCCGGGGACCTGCTGTTCTCCGAGTGCGACTTCCCCGAGGACTACCGCTATGTACGGGAGGTGCTTTTTCCGGCGATCGAGGAACGGGACGCGGTGGAGGGGGCGTTGTCGGGCTGAGCGGGCCGCTGAGCCCCCCTGTCGTCGGACCCTCTGTCGGAAAGGCCGGCCCCCTCCCGTGCAACCCCACGTGCTCGCCGCCTTCGTCCTGGCCCTGCTCCCGCTGACGATCACCCCCGGAGCCAGCTTCACGCTGCTGGTCGAGAAGGTGGCCGCCGGGGGGCGCGGCCAGGCGCTGCCGGTCATCGGCGGCACGGTGAGCGGGCTGTACGTGCACGCCTCGCTGACCGCGATCGGCCTGTCGGCCCTGGTCACCCGGTCCGACCGGGCCTTCGCGGCGGTCAAGCTGGCCGGCGCGGTCTATCTGATCGGCCTCGGCCTGTGGACGTGGTGGGGCACCCGGCGCCCCTCGCGGACCGCGCCGACCCCGTCGTCCACCCGCTCCGCCTCGACCTACTCCAGCGCGTTCCTCGCCAACGTCCTCAACCCCAAGGCGGTGTCGATCTACCTCACCCTGTTCCCCCAGTTCATCCGCTCCGACCGGTCCTTCGCCGTGCAGATCCTCACCCTGGCGACCGTCCACGCCCTGCTGACGGCCCTCTGGCTGACCTGCTGGACCGCCCTCGTCCACCGCGCGGCGCACGTCATCCGCCGGCCCCGGACCAAGCGGGCGCTGACGCGGGTCACCGCGGTGGTGTTCGTGGTGCTGGGGGTGCGGACGGCTCTGCTGTGAGCCGCCGGTTTCACAGGGGCCGGTGCCAGGTCTGTCCGACGAGGTCGTGCCCGAAGCTGTGGTGGGGGTTCTCGGCGACCAGCTCGAACCCCTGCTTCCGGTAGATGCGCCGGGCCGCGCCGAGGACGTCGTTGGTCCACAGGGTGATCCCCTCGTACCCGGCCTCCCGCGCGTACGCGAGGCATTCCCCGACCAGCCGGTCGCCGAGTCCCAGGCCGCGTGCCGGTGTGTCGACCAGCAACAGGCGCAGTTTCGCGGTCCGTTCGTCCTCCGGCACGCAGAAGACACAGCCGGCCCGCACCCCGTCGACCTCGGCGATCCAGGCGGCCCGCGCCCCCTCGCCCTCCGTGTAGGCGGCGACGATCCGGGCGACCAGCGCCTCGAAGCCGGCGTCCCAGCCGAACTCCCGCGCGTACAGCTCGCCGTGGGCCATCACCACCCACCCCAGATCACCGGGCAGCCCCAGCGGCCGGACGACCACCTCACGCTCCGCCATCCCAGACTCCTCCCGCCCACTGAAACGACTGTTTCAGTAGACTAGGCCGGTGACCGAGCCCGAAGCAAACCCCTCCGCCCGCCGCCAGGAACTCCTCGAAGCGGCCTACGCCCACGCCCTGCGCAGCGGCCTGGGCCGGCTCTCGCTGCGCCCGCTCGCCGAGGAGATCCAGTCCAGCCCCCGCGTCCTGCTCTACCTGTTCGGCAGCAAGGACGGCCTGATCCGCGCCCTGCTCGCGCGGGCCAGAGCCGAGGAACTGACCCACATCCGGCAACTCGCCGACGCCCCCGAAGGGCTGGGCCCGGTCGCGCGCGAACTCTGGGGATGGCTGTCCGCCGACACCCACCGCGGCCTGCTGACCCTGTGGGTGGAGAGCTACGCCCGCTCCCTCACCGAACCCGAAGGACCCTGGGCCGACTTCGCGCGGGACACAGTCACCGACTGGCTCACCCTGCTCGCCGCCGGCCAGCCCGCCGCCCGCCGCGACACGAAACCCGCCCTCGCGGAACGCACCCTGGTCCTCGCCGTCCTGCGCGGCGCCCTCCTGGACCTCCTCGCCACCGGCGACACGGCCCGCACGACCGCCGCGGTGCACCTCCAACTGGCAGCCCTGGAAGCGTGTTGAGCGCCTTTACGGTGACGGTGCGTCAGATAGCGTCACCCCATGCCCGTACCCCCCACCTTCGACCACCGCGCCACCGGCTACAGCCTCCCGCACGCCTACAGCCTGGCGAACGCCTCCGACCTCGCCTACAAGGACGAGGCCACCATCGAGAAGCAGGCCCGCGCCTGGGGCTTCGGCGAGGTGCGCCACCATCACACACGGTTCACCCGGCCGTTCCCGCTGGAGGACACCCAGGCCTACACCATGGCCGACGACGACATGATCGTCACCGCCTTCCGCGGCACCGAACCCCTGCAACTGCGCGACTGGCTCACGGACGCCGTCACCCCGCCCTGGCCCGGCCCCGCCCGCACCGGCTACGTCCACTACGGCTTCGCCCGGGCGCTCCAGTCCGTCTTCCCCGAAGTCGCCGAGACGGTCGCGCGGTTGCGCACCGGCGGCCAGAGCGTGTGGTTCACGGGCCACAGCCTCGGCGGCGCCCTCGCGATGCTCGTCGCCGCCCGCCTGGAACTGGAGGAACCCCGCCTGCGCGCCGACGGCGTCTACACCTTCGGCCAGCCCCGCACCTGCGACCGCCTCCTGGCCGCCGCCTACGACAAGGGACTTCGGGGCCGCACCCACCGCTTCGTCCACGGCAACGACATCGTCCCCCAACTCCCCCCGGAACCCGCCTTCACCCACGTCAAGACCCTGTACCACATCGACTCCACGGGCCGCGTCCGGGAGAACCCGAGTGTGCTCACCGGCCTGACGAACCGCGCCAAGGGCCTGGGCACGGCCGCCTTCTCCCCGACCGGCGAGGGCATCCGCGACCACTTCATGGGCAGTTACCTCGGGGCGTTGGAGAAGGCGTTGACGTGACCGGCGTGTTCGGCCGCCGGGGCTGCCGGCGGTGAAGATCGCCGAGTGCATCGAAGCCGCGACCTGGTCGGGTTTCGGGACCCTCCGGCCGACCCGGCAGTTCGTGCTGATTGAGACGGCGGCGCTGCGGGCTGATTTGCGCTGGATCTTCCAGAGCTGTCACGTCGAGGACCTGCCGTGCCCGGTTTGCGGCGGTAGCGGCCGACGTACGCACCAGCGCGCGGTCATGCTGGACCCGGGTTCCGCCGTGACGGCCGTCGAAGGGAGGCGGTCTCCGGCGCCTTTCCGCTAGTTCGCTTCGATGACCGGGTACTCGTAGACAGCGCGCTTAACTCGCAGCTGCCCGTCTGGGCCGCCCGCCGACCCGGCGCCACATGGACGGTCGGCATCCGCTTGCGCGTACCGCTCGCCCGTAGCGGCCTCCCGGCTCTGCACCGCGCGGTTCTGCTTCTGGCGGAGACCGTTCGCCCCGAGGTCGAGATCGCCGTCAACACCTCCGCCTGGTCCACACGGAACGCGCCCCGACTGATGGCCCTCGGGTACGACACCACCTCCGACCGGCTCCGGGAACGGGCACACGCTGGATCGTCATTGACCATCGCGGCTTTCTCGATGCGCTGGTGATCGTGACCCTGCGCCGCAGACACGGCGTCTGGCCCTGCACCTTCGCCCGGCAGGACTTCTTCGATAACCCCGTCAGCTGTGCGGTCTTTCACGACCTGCGGGCGACTCCTACTCTCCGAGGGAGTTCGGCTCTGGACGGACTACGGTGGGCCGAAAGGTTGCTGGTGAACGGTCAGGCCGTCGTGGTCGCAGTGGAAGGACGCATCGTCCCTGAACGAGAGTGTTTCGACAGGGGGACCACGGACTTGCTGCCCAATCCGCTATGTCGGTCGATGAGTTCGTCAGCCAGGGGCAGACCGCTGGAAACCTGCGTACGGACTCCTCTGGCGTCGACGTGCCGAACCTGCTGGAGATGTTCGCCTCTGTCACTGCGGTCTTAGGCGTGGAACCCTGTTGTCGGTGCCGCGTGTGAACCGCAGCCCGGCCGTGTGAAGAGGGCCTGACCACGGCATCAGGCGCTCTGATGATCTGGCTGGTGGAGTGGTTACTCGTCCCTCTGTTGCAACTGCTGCGCGAAAGTGTGTCCGGCTCGGGCGAAGGAATCCAAGAGCGCCAGGTAGTGAGGGCGGGTGGCGGTAGTGAGGAGGGGGTGCAGAGTCTCGAGCCATTCGGGCATGAGGAAGCCTGGCGAGGCCGCCGCGTCGTCGAGCGGGTCGGTGAGTTCCCGTGCCCAGCGCAGGCCGGGGTCGAGTTGGAAGCTGATGGGTTGTGACTTCAGGAGGCCTACGAGAGCGTCCGTGCAGCCCCGGACCTCACGGGCTTCGGGGATCCACGCCTCGATGTGCTCGTGCAGGGGGTGCGCGGACAGCCAGTCTGCGCGTGCTTTTTGAAGGACAGTGTCCAGGGAACTGTCGGAAACGTGAGCCTTGGGCTCGGGGAGGAGCTCCTGCAACAGTGCTTCCCTGTCACGGTTGGCCAGGTCCGCGGAAGAGGGGAGGGTCAGGGCGGTCTCCATGATGTGCGGCCACACGGCTGCGAGCGGGCCGACGAGCTCTGGCTCGTAGGTGGCCGCCATCTTCAAGGCTTCCAGGAACAGCCCCAGCACGGCTGCGGAACCTGCCAGTTGATCGACGATCGCGGTCGTGACCGCGGGTTCCTGGGTCGAGGCGTGCAAAACTGCCGCCGCGAGCGGCGCGATCATGTCAGAACGCTGGTCATGGAACCTTCCGTGGTCCACACAGGCCGCCCGGGTGTAGGCGTTCAGCACCGCAGGCCTCAGGGCCCGTGCCGCAGACGTCGCGCAGTGCCCGCCGGCGGCGGCGTCCAGGACCGCTGCCATGCTCGGGGACAGCAGGTCCAGACGGATCCGGTCGTCCGGCATGGCCTCGAGCTCTGCCGCGAGGGTGTCCGCCTCGCCACAAGCTGTGGACAGCTGTGGGGCTTCATCGTCCTCGTCCGCTATGACGAGAGGGTTGGCGGGGACCAGCCGGATTCCTTCGAGTACCGCTTCCCAGGCAAGCGTGTGATGACAGGAGGGGCCGGTGCACGGTTCGGCCCACACTGCGGTCAGCCCGTCGTAGATGTAACGCCGTACCTCGTGCACCGGATGGCACGCTGCCACGCGTACGGCCTGGGTCGCCGTTTCCACCAGTTCCGGGCCGATCTGCCGACCGGTCCTGGGCAGCAGCAGCTGGGGCAGGACCAGCGCCGCCATCCGGCTCCCGTCCCAGGGATAGGAGGCGTCGGCAGAACCGGTCGGCGTGCGATCGATGATGGCGCGCACGAGCAGTTCGACTGCCCACTTTAGATCGCCGCTGTCCAGGTCATGGCCGCAGGAGGAGGCCATGACGGCCCCGGCGGCCACCGCGTACAGCCCGTCGAGAGCCTGGGCACCGAAATCCTTGGACAGAGGGGACTCGGCGGCCTCCCGGGCTGTACGCAAGTCCAAGGCCAGCTGAGCCAGATCCCTGGGCACCATGGCTGCGGCACGCCGCCACAGATCCGTCAGCGCCCGGTAGCCAGAGGTCATGCCGTACAGCAGGTCCTGGCGACTGCTGTACTCCCGCTTCTGCTCGATCCGGTCCGCGATGTCGGGGGAGGGGAGGACTTCGATCACGGCCTCCCGCCCTTCCGAGCGGATGCTGTAGCGGTCGAAGTCCAAGTGGTCGGCCCAGTTGCCCACCGCCACCGGGTCCAACGAGCCCGGGTCGGCTTCCCGTAACCGCCGTGCGACTTCCTGCAGCCGCGCCAGAGCTGTCTGATCGTCACTGCGTGCGGCCTCGATGACCAGGTGCATGGCGATGCGGCCCGGCGGGGCCGTCAGGAAGACGTCGCCAGGCAGTTCCTTGGGCGAGCTGGAACGGAACACGGCCCGGTACACGGTGCGTTGATTCTCGAAGGACCACACCAGCGGCTGTGCGAGGAAGTCGTCCAGTTCGTCGGTGACGCTGTCCAGGTGGCGCACCAGGAAGGCATAGGCCAGCCCTGCACCAGCGGCCGTGCCGACGTGGCGCAGCGGGAACTCCGCCACGTGCCGCAGCTGCATCCCGGCCTCGAACATCTGGTGCAGCATCAGATCCAGAGCCATCAGGGAACTCATGCACGGCTGAGGCCCGTTGAGGGTTCCCTGATGCCAGCCCCACGCTCCCGGGCCTCCAGCGTACGCGCGGGCACCGATGTCCAGCAGGTCCGCCTCCAGCACCGGCTCGCCGGGGGAACTGGCGCCGTCCGGCTCGCCCGGGACACCGTCCCAGTACTCGTTGCCGGGCCCGCGTACGCAGTCGTGGGCCAGTGCCGACGCCAGCGACAGTCCGTGCCGGGGGGAGGCCCGCAGCAGTGCCATGAACGGTCCCCGGTACCAGGCGGCCTGGCTGCGCAACAGCAGTCCCTCGTACTCGTGCTGTCCCCGGGACTTCTCCTGCCGCCGCGGGCCCCGCCTCGCAACGTCTGGACCCGAGCAGTAGTAGGCCGCCGCGAGCCGCAGCAACAGGTCCGGATCGATGGTGGCGAGCGAGCGCGCGGGGTCGAAGCGGTCCACCACCGGAGCCAGTTTGAGTCGGTTCGTGTCGGCGACTTCCTTCAATGCGCCCACCACGCGCTCGTCCAGGTCACCGCCTAGCAGCCCCAGCGCCTCCAGCCGAAGCCTGCCCCTGCTCCCACCGCATCCGCCGCGCAGCAAGCACTCACGCACCAGGACCCGTACAGGACGGTGCTGCGACACATCCGTCCCGGCCGCCTCCAGACGCGTTACGCCGCGTAGCCAGGTAACCGCCACCTCCTCGCCCCGAGAAGGCTCGTAGTCGGTCGACGGCGCGAACAACGGTGTGTTCGAGGCGAGCCATGCCACGACCGGTGCCGCGACCACAGGATCACAGGCTCCCTCACCAGCGAAGCGCAGTTGTACGCACGACAGCAACTCGTCCAACTGCCGCGGATCACCGGCCAGGGAACCGGACAAGGCATCCAGCGCCTGCCCACACCAGCCTGCCGCGAGCATCGCTTCCCACGGAACCTCTGCCCATCTGGCCCCGTGCACTGTCGCCAGCCTCGTGAACCAGGCCGACAATTGCTCCCACCGGAGTCGGAACATGTCGGGTCCACCGCCACGCTGCCACAGCCTTGCCTGGCATACGATCCGCGCCGCGCGTACCGCCCATCGCTGCCCCGAGGCTTCCAGCAGCGGCAGTCCGTCTTCCAACAGCAGCCGCCGTGCAAGTGCGTAGTCCCTCAGCACGTCGTGCGTGAACTGGTGCTCCTCGCTTCCCACTGCGGACATCTCGTCGACCGGCGCCAGGATGCCGGCCGATCGCAGTGATGCCAGTGCCCGACCCGTAGGAAGACGGACCCGACGAGCCGTCAGTCGCGCCTGCGCCAGCGACACGAGGGCATCGGCCCGGTCGTTACCTGACACTCCGTCACTGTCATTACTGCGCCCGCCTCGCAGCACCAGGGCCTGCCACACCACTTTGTAGACGTCCGCCTCGCAGGACAGCGCGTCGGGCAGATGGGCACCGGCACGTGCCGCGCGCAGCAGCAGGTCGACGGTCGTCAGCCGACCAAGCAGCCAACGGGATCTGGCGTCCCGGGCGATCCGGGCGAGTTCAGGGGCGGCGGACAGGACCTGGGCGCTTTCTCCGTCGTTCAGCGGTTCGAGCGTGAACTCCCGCACGGGGCGCCCTGTCGGCTCCAGGGCCTGTAACAGGGTGTCCACTGCGTCATCGCGGCTGACCAGGACAAGAGCGGCCCCGCAGACCCGGATTGCTTCCGCGGCCTCGGCGACCAGATTCTCCAGCCCCTCCTGCACTGCCTCCGCACCATCCAGGAGCACGGCACAGCGCTGCGGCCCGCTCTCGGCAGCCAGCGCGTGCTCCAGAAGTTCCCGCACCCCGTACTGGTGCTCGGCCAACATGCGGAAGCCTGCCGCGAGCACGGTGAACCGGCGCTGTCTCAGTTCGTCGACGACGCCCAGCGCCAGAGACGACTTCCCGGTGCCTGGTTCTCCGCGCACCAGGACGACTGCGTCCGTTCCCGCGTCGGCGGTGAGAGAGGCCAGGTCGCTGACGGCCGCACTCCTGTCGATGCGCAGGTCCTCGCCGGTGCTGGTGCGCACGACGCCCGGGGTGAGCCGACGCAGCCCCCGTTCCCATTGGGCGAACAGCAGCGGACCGTCCGCAGAGGCGTACCGCACGAACACGTCGCCGTCCTGGGTGGCGAACACGCTTCCGCCGGCGGAAGCGGTGTTGACCTGGACCGGTATCTGCTCTCCGGGGCGGGTACGGTCGTTGCCGTCGGTGTCGCGGCGTGGTTCATTCTGTGCCATTTCATGCTCCGGGTGACAGGGGTCGGTCTTGGCGGATGGTGAGAGAGCCTTTCTGGACCGCGTTGACCGTGCCGTGAGTGTGTGCGGTGTTCACCTGCACCGGCCCGCCGACTGAGTCAGTCCCGGGGGCCTGCGGAACTCTGTCGTGAGGGCGCGGGGCCCCTCCCTGTCCGGGGGCGAGGGAGGCGATGACCGCAGCCGCCGCCGCGGCTGCGTGGGCGGCGGCCAGGGGCTGTGACCCGGTGGCGTCGGCCGCCGCCTTCGCGCCGTCCGCATAGTCGCTCAGCCCCCGGATCACCAGTGCCTCCAAGCCCCCGAGGCTGGCGGCCTCGGCGAGACCCGCGCTCTCCATGTCGATGGCCGCTGCGTCGTCGAAGGTCTCCGCCAGCCGCCTGCGCATTTCTCCTGTCATCGTGTTGAGGACCGCCTCGCCGGCCGCGATCGGCTTGAAGTGCACAGTGGGTCCCCTCCCCTTCTTCTCCCACTGAAGGCGTACATCCGGGGGAACCCGCGCATGCCATTCCCGGCCGCGCAGAGCGTGCCGGGCCGCCTGTGAGATCTGGTGCGAGGAGGGCCAGGACTGAGGGCGCGGGAGCGTGCCCGCCGTTGTGTGCTTGGCGCCCTCGTACGCGTGGATCCGGGTCGCCACCACGACGTCCCCAAGCGCCACATCACTCTTCAGTGCGCCCGCGACACCGACGAACATTACAGCCCACGGACCCAAGTGCTGCCGGGCCTGTTCGGTCACGACGGCGGTGGGCCGGTTCCCTGTGCCGACCTCGGCCAGAGCCACCACCCGTCCAGTCCCCGTGAGCACGCCCATCTCGAAGATGGTCCCGTCATGAACGACACGCCTCATCTCGGATAGGTGAACCCGAAAGGCCTCGTACTCCAACCCCAGAGCGGTCAGTACCACCACAGGCCGAGATTCGATACCACTCACCGGACCCCCAAAGAAGGCAACATCCCTACTCGTACGGACTTTCCCTCGTTCGAATGCATCGGCCCCGCGCCACGGCAGGTCTCTTCGCATCCTTGTCCGTCTGCTGACAACAATAACGCCACCCTCTGACAATGAAGGAGCTCCTGTGGGAGAAGAAGCGACCTCCGTCAAGGCCCTGTTCCTTGAATACCAGCAGACCAAAGAGGAACAGAAGTCCAGGATCGCCTTCCGTGACAACCTCCCCTACGTCACCCTCGGCCTCGTCGCCGCCATCCTCGTCGCCGGCATCCAGGCCGGACCCCTCACCCCACCGCTCCTTCTCCTGGTCTCCGCGGCCACCCCCGCCTTGGGCTGGACCTACCTCGTCAACGACAAGAAGATCAGTGATATGGGGCGCTACATCCGCACCAGCCTCGATCTCCGCCTCGGCGCTGCCAGCCAGGAACAGGTGACGATGTTCGGCTGGGAGCACTTTCACCGCGGTGACGCCAGGCGGACCCAACGCCGGACCATCCAGTGCGCCGTCGATCTTGGACTGTTCACCGGAATCCCAGGCGCGGCGCTGACCGCCTACTGGGCCGGTCCTCAAAACTCCGCCCTAACGCTGACGGTATCCGCTGTCGAAGCAGCAGCGGTGATCACATTGGCAATCCAGATCATCATCCATGCCAAAGCTAGTCACTAAATGAATAAATTCAGAAACCTATCTGATCTCGATGAGTCATAATTCATCAAATTGGAAACCGGTCGGCTCGCGCGACACCTTTCAGGCACGGAAACTCGAGAACCGCAGAAGTTTCCTGTCCCTCCCCGCATGGCAGTCCGCCGAAGCCCCCGCACGAAGGACGGGACAGCCGTGGGGGCGAGGTCGACGGCGCGGTCCTGCTCGCCCACGATGTTGAAGTTGAAGGGGACAGCGCCGTCGAGGGCATGGCCGGTGTGTTCTGTACGTACGAGTCGGGCATCCCATCCGGCCGGGTGGTCTGCCGGTTGACGCCGATGCCGAAGGGGGAGCCGGGGTTTTCCTCGAACAGCGGGATACTCGATCCGGAGATGTAGGTGCGCAAGGTGGGCAGGTCACCGTTCACGACGACATGCAGACGTTGAATCCTGACTTGGACGATCTGCGCGCGGTCGTCTTCGACCTGAAGGGCCGGACTCACCGTGCACTCCAAGGAGTTCACGCACGCCGCAGCCATCGCAGCCGTCCTCGACGCTCTCCCGTACGGCACCGGCAGCGTCGACGAGGCCGAGAACCTCACCGACTCCGTTCTCCGGCACGCCGGATACGCGGTGCAGCTCAAGCCCAAGGGTGCCGAGCACTACACCCGCGCCGCCCGCTACACCACGGCGGACATCGTCGCGGCGGGGAGACTGATCGTCACGTAGACGACCCGCCGTACAGGTGAACAGATTGCCGACGTCAGCGCCGACACGGTCGCGATGCCCCTCTCCGTCGCCGAGGTCCAACAGGGCTTGGCGTTCCCCGGCGAGCAGCGCGCCGTGCTGGACCGCTCCTCACTGCCGGACACGGCGTCGACGCGGTGATCGGCGTCACGGGCGGCGAGCACGGCCTTCCTGCGGCGGATCGGCCGGCCCGACCGGACGCCCGCCGCGCTGATCTTCGAGATCGACGTCCCGCGCCAGGAGTACAGGGGGCTCGCCGGGGTCGACGCCCTTCAACGGCACCATCCCGAAAGGTGAGGTCGGCATCAGCCCCGCCTACCCCGGCCTCCGGCACCAGGTCTGGCGGGCCGAGTAGGGCGACGGGGGCCGGCTCCACCCGGCCGAAGAACTGGACGTGACCCTCGTCTTGCGACTCGTCGACATCAAGCACACCCTGATGCGCAACAGCCAGTCGGCCACCACCTATGGACTGGCCCAGGCCCTGCGCGTCGCCGCGAAGGAACTCGACGTTCACCGCACCTGTATGGCCAGCCAGAAGGCGTGGCCTGTCGGCCGAATCGACAACGTGCCCCGCAAGGTACAGATCGACGGCTTCCTCCTCGTACCCGGGAGGCGGGATTGCCTTGGCCACATCAACACTCGTCTCGACCTGATCAACTGTGTCTTCCACGACTAGGACGACGATCCCGACTACCACCCGCACTTCTGGGTGTACGACTTCGAGAAGTTGGTGCAGCTGTTCACGGAGGCAGGATTCGCCGGAGTCGAACTGTGGACCTTCGATCCCGGGTCGCCAGTCCGAAGCGTGAGTGGGTGAGCGTGTACGCGGCCGCCACCAAGTAGCGCTTCTGCGCGAGGAAGACAGCGAGCCCTCGCCTGGTCGGTTGAACGCAGGCTCTACAAATCGGCTGAATCTGCGGTTTCTGGTGTTGGCGCATGATCTGGGGCTAGCTACGAAAAGCGTGCGCGTGTGCGCCCCGTACTGCACCTCCCCGTGTCCAGGTTGGCGTTGTGCGCAATATGCGAAGGGGTATGTCCTGGACACCCATGTGAGAGGGCCCCGGCGCGTGTTCCTGGCTACCAACCTGAAACGCACCGAGGCCCTGCTCCCAGGCGAACCTGAGAGGAGAAGTACGTGAGCGTACCTCGGTATGTGGATGCCCAGGGTGGATGCCCGGCACACGGCGCAATGGGGTGGCACGTCATCGTCGTCATCGTGTCGATCACGGTGATCGTGCTTGTGCGCCCCGGTGTGAGCCCTGAGTGGCTTACTGCTGCGGTTGCTTTGATCGCCGCAGCCTCTAGCTCTGTCCAGCGCAACTGACCAGCAGGCGGAATTGCGCTCAGCTCCGTCTCGTGGTTCGCGAGACGGAGCTGGTGGGCGGAGTAGCCATGAGGTAGCGGCGAGCGGTATGGCCGCAAGGTAGGGGCTTGGTCTCGGCCGGCCAGGCCCCCAGCGTGGCGGCGACGGGCGTTCCCAAGGCGAAGATCGACTACAAGTCGGAGCTCCCCCGGTCCGGCGCGGAGGCGATCCTGCCGGGTTTGCGGGAGTCGTCGGCGGAGGTGAGTAACGTGCCGTCCACATCGGCGTAGACAACGGCGCTGGTGAACCGACGTGTCCGCGAGGTGGGTGAGCCCGTGAGGGCCGAACGTCTCAATGCCTCTTCTCCAGTCGGCCGCTGACAGCCTCAGCAGGAGGTTGCCGGAGACAGGGGCCTGACCGAAGGACGGGTTCCCCAAGTCCTGGTGGCCCGCTGCTGTCTGCCGCGTCCGCCGTCAGCGCCGCAGCCCCAGCGCCGCGCGGCCCGCGTAGCGCGCCTGGGATCCCAACTGCTCCTCGATGCGGACCAGTTGGTTGTACTTCGCGGTGCGGTCGGCGCGGGAGAGGGAGCCGGTCTTGATCTGGCCGCAGCCGGTGGCGACGGCCAGGTCGGCGATGGTGGTGTCCTCGGTCTCGCCCGAGCGGTGGGACATGACGACGGTGTACCCGGCGCGGTGCGCGGTGCCCACGGTGGCCAGCGTCTCGGTGAGGGTGCCGATCTGATTGACCTTCACCAGGACCGAGTTGGCGATCCCGTCCCGGATCCCCGCCTTCAGCAGCGCCTCGTTGGTGCAGAAGACGTCGTCGCCGGTGAGCTGGCAGCGGTCGCCGAGCCGCGCGGTCAGCTCCCGCCAGCCCTTGTGGTCGTCCTCGGCCATCGGGTCCTCGACGGAGGCGACGGGGTGGCGGTCGACGAGCGCGGCGAGGTAGTCGGCGTGCTCGGCGGGGGTGCGCCGCACGCCCTCGCCGGTGTAGTCGTAGACCCCGTCGCGGAAGAACTCGGACGCGGCCGGGTCCATGACGAGGGTGATGTCGGTGCCGGGCTCGTACCCGGTCCGCTCGATCGCCCGGACCACGAAGTCCAGCGCCTCGTCGGCGGTGCGCAGGTCGGGGGCGAAGCCGCCCTCGTCGCCGACGTTCACGCTGTGGCCGGCGGCGAGCAGGTCGCGGCGCAGGGTGTGGAAGACCTCCGAGCCCATGCGGACGGCCTCGGCGAAGGTGGCCGCGCCGACCGGCGCGATCATGAACTCCTGGAAGTCCAGCGGATTGTCGGCGTGGGCGCCCCCGTTGACGATGTTCATCATCGGCACCGGCAGCAGCCGGGCGTCGACCCCGCCGACGTAGCGGTACAGCGGCAGCCGGTGGGCGGCAGCGGCGGCTTTCGCGGTGGCCAGGGAGACCCCGAGCAGCGCGTTCGCGCCGAGCCGCGCCTTGGTGTCCGTGCCGTCCAGCTCGATCATCGTGCGGTCGACGGCCGCCTGGTCCTCGGCGTCCAGCCCGGTCACCGCGTCCGCGACGCTCTCGTTCACCGCGTCGACCGCGCGGCGGACTCCCTTGCCGTGAAAGCGAGTCGGGTCCCCGTCGCGCAGCTCCACCGCCTCGCGGGCCCCGGTGGAGGCCCCGGACGGCACGGCCGCGCGGCCGAGCGACCCGTCCTTGAGCTCCACGTCCACCTCGACGGTCGGATTCCCTCGGCTGTCGATGATCTCCCGTGCGACGACCCGGCTGATGGCGGTCACGGTGCAACTCCTCGCGCTGGGCCCGCCGAACGGCAGGCGTTAAGTTCCGCACAGAAACAAAGTGAGTCCTGAAAGAGAACCTACTATGGGCGCATGAGGAGGCACAACGCTGACGAGAACTGCGGCATCGCCCAGGCCGCGGTCGTCCTGGGGGACTGGTGGAACGTACTGGTGCTGCGCGAGATCGCCCGCGGACACGTCCGCTTCGACGCGCTCGCCGCCGAGATCGGCCTGTCCCGCAACGTCCTGACCGAACGGCTCGGCCGGCTCGTCGCCCAGGGAGTGCTGCGGCGCAGCCTCTACCAGCGGCGCCCGGTGCGCTACGAGTACGTGCTCACCGACGCCGGGACCGCGCTGCTGCCGTTGCTCGTCGCCATGCAGGACTGGGGGGACCGCTGGATGCTGGGCGACGGCGGCCTCACCGCGACCGCCGAGGCGGCCGGCGCCGAACACACGCGGGTGCACGCCCTGGCCGGCACCCGCCTCCCCGACGGCCTCCAGCTCCCCGGATCCCAGGGCGCCGGCATACCCCTCGTCGACCCCGACGCCGCCGCGACCGTGCTGTTCACCTACCCTGGCACCGGCGTCGAATGGGGCCCGATCCCCGGGGCCGCCGGCTGCACGCTGGAGCACCGGCTCTTCCGGGACGCCGGGCGCGCGGGGGTGGCCGTACGCGGGATCAGCACCCAACTCGTCCATGAACAGGCCGAGTTCGCGCGGGCCGAGGAGATCCCGTACCCGCTGCTCTCCGACGCGGCCCACCAGCTGGCGGCGGCCCTGCGGCTGCCGGCCTTCCGGGGCGCCGGACGGCTGCGGCACAAACGCCTGATCCTGGTGGCGGACGCGGAACGGACCGTGCGGCATGTGCTCTTCCCGGTCGACGACATCCCGTACGCGGTCGCGGAGAGCCTGCGGCTGGCGGCGGAGTGCGCCGGGGGCGGCGGGGAGCTGTGAAGACGACTACGAATACGAAGGAGACAGCGTGGGCGAGTACGAGGGCGTCGGCGTGCGGGAGGGTGAGGGAGTCGAGGAGACCGTGAGCGTGCGGGAATGGCTGCGAGGGCTTGCGGTGTTCGCCGGGCCGCTGCCGGACTTCGACCCGGCGGACACCCCCGCCGACCCGGTCGAACTGTTCCTCGGCTGGCTGCGCGAGGCGGTCGCGGCCGGTGTGCCCGACGCGCACGCCATGACCTTGTCGACGGTCGGCGCGGACGGCGGCCCGGACGCCCGCGTCCTGATCCTGAAGAACGTGGACGACGACGGCTGGCAGTTCGCCGCGCACGCCGGCAGCCCCAAGGGACGCCAGCTCGCCGGGCAGCCCCGCGCGGCCCTCACCTTCTACTGGCCGCTCCTGGGCCGGCAGGTCCGGGTCCGGGGCACGGTCGGGCCCGCGTCCCCCGAACAGAGCGCCGCCGACCTGCTGGCCCGCTCGCACTCCGCCCGCGCCGAGGCGCTGCTGGGCCGGCAGAGCGACCACCTGGCCGACCCCGCGGAACGCGACCGGCTATTCCACGAGGCGCTGGCCCGCATCGAGGCGGAGCCCGGTCTGGTCAGCCCGGAGTGGACGCTCCTCACCCTCGTCCCGGCCGAGATCGAGTTCTGGCAGGCGGACAAGGACCGCCTCCACAAACGGCTGCGCTACGAACGCGCCGCCGGCCGCGGGGGATGGGAGCGCCACCCGCTCTGGCCGTAAACGCGCAGGTCAGGGGCCGGTCCGGAGCAGCTGCCACAGACCCGCCCCGCTGACCGCGGTGATCAGCGCGGTGACGGTCCACCCGGCGGCGAGAAGCCACGGACCGACCGCGCGGTCGCCCATGACCCGTGGGTGCCGCGCCGCCTTGAGAAGGAGGACCAGGCCCACGGGGGTCCCGACGGCGCCGATGATCCCGGCCCAGTACAGGATGGTGATCGGCGGGACCGAGGAGTACGCGGCGCAGGTCCCCAGCAGGATCGAGACGCCCATCGCGGCGAAGAACTTGGGCGCCTGCCGGGGCCGCAGGGACAGGCCGCGCGGCCAGTCGAGGTGGGTGCCGGTGATGTACGCGGTGGTGGCGACGATGACGGGCAGCGCCACCAGGGTCGAGACGAGCAGGCCGAGCGCGAACAGGTCTCCGGCGAACGCCCCGGCCACCGGCCGCAGCGCCTGCGCCGCGTCCTGGGCGGTGTTCACCTCCAGGTGATGCGCGCCCAGGGTGGCGCCGGTGGCGACGAGGATGAACCAGAAGACGAGGGTGGCGAAGAAACAGCCGGCCAGGGCGTCGAAGCGGCGCAACCGGTAGGCGGCGAAAGGGGTGTTCGTCTCGGACTGGGCGATGGTCTGCCAGATGTAGACGTAGCTCGTGGCGGTCGTGCCGATGAGGGACATCGCGCCGAAGACGAAGTCGGCGTCCCAGCGTATGCGCGGGATCAGCGTGCCGACGGCCACGGCGTGCCAGTCCGGGCGGGAGAGCAGGGCCGCCGCCGCGTACACGAACAGGATCAACAGCAGGTAGCGCAGGGCGCGTTGGAGCACCTGGTAGCCGACGGCGAACACCACCACGAGCAGGGTGAGCGCGAGCGGCGCGACGAACCACCGCCAGTCCCACCCCACGAGCAGCCCGAGCGCCGCCCCGCCCGCCTCCAGATCGGCGGCGATGGTGATCACGTTGACGCAGAGCACCGAGCCGAGCAGCAGCCACCGCACCCACCGGCTGTGGATCAGCGCGACCGCGCCCTGAAGATCGAGCCGGGACGCCAGACCCACCCGGGTGGCGATCGCCTGGACCACCGCGAGCAACGGGAACAGCGCCAGCACCAGCCAGCCCATCGCGTACGACGTCGACGCCCCGATCACCACGAGCGTGGCCACCGTCGTCGGATCGGCGTCCGACGCCCCGGCGATCAGGCCGGGACCCAGCGCCCGGACCCGCGCCCGCCAAGTCAGCGCCGGGGCCGGGGTGTTGGAACTCTTGGACAAGGAGAGGGGGCGCGGGGACTGGCTGCGGGAGGCGGGTTCTGTGGCCATGACCGATGTGATGTCCATACCGGGCGGAGGGGGAACCGCCGCCCGCAGGCGCACCGGAGCTTTGCCGCTCGCGCCATGCGCACGGCGATGCACCGCTCCGCACGGCGATCGCCGCTGTGGCCACGGCGTGCACCCCGCACGGAATGGGCATAAGCCCCGTGCCGGACAGCCGGCCAGGCGCCCGGTGACACCTGAAGGAGGCACACGGGAGTGAGCGAGCGAGTCGGCGGTGTGGTGCGGTGGTTCAACCAGGCCAGGGGGTACGGCTACATCGACGCGGACGACGGCGGTGAGATACAGGTGCACCGCAAGGACATCGAGGACGGCACCTTCGTGACGGAGGGACTCCGGGTCACCTACGAGGTGTCGCAGGCCGAGGGAGGGGAGCCGCGGGCCGTACGGGTGCACATCATCGAGCACGCGCGCTGACACCCGGGCCGGCGCGCCCCGTCACCGCCCGGCCCGCGGCCCGACCAACTCCTCGTACAGCGCCCGGCGTTCCTCCGAGACCTCCCCGGTGGCGGCGATCGCCTGTTCCCAGTCCCGCTGGATCTGCTCCAGATAGCCGCGCCAGCCGCCGTCGGAGCGGGAGTCCAGCTCCGCCAGGTCGACGTAGCGCTCGTTCTTGGCCAGGCCGCCGGAACCGACCTTGTCCCCCTTGTGCCCGTGCAGGACGGACTCGGGGTTCGACGTGGCCTCGGTGGAACGGACGTCGTGCCGGTAGCCGACGGGGCTTTCGGCGTGCGGCGCGATGGTCTCGACGCCGACCTGGAGGGAGCCGTCCTTGTCCATCGTCGGGCGGTGGTAGACCAGCAGGACGTGGCCGTACGAGCCGTTCGGCAGGACCATGTCGCCGTTCCAGTCCTTGGAGCCGAGCCCGCCGCCGGAGATGTCCATGCCCCACAGGTCCGGGCTGGCGGCGCCGACGGTGAGCTTGTTCGTGGCGGACGCCAGGAGGCCGCCCTTCTCCTTGAAGTCGCCCCGCTGGTCGTCCTTGTTGGCGCTGATGGAGGTGCGGTGGGTGGCGTAGTCGCGCTCGGCCACGTGCTCCTCCCGCTCCCCCTTGGCGGCGTTCTGGGTCACGCCCAGGAAGTGCGGCAGCCAGTAGGCGGCCTCGTCCTTCGAACTCAGCGCGGGGATACGGATGTTGACACGCCCGCCGTGGGCCAGCGCGCGGATGACGTCCTGCCCGTGGTCCGCCACGTGCCGCTGCTCCTCGGGGTCGTAGAGCTGGAGCCCGTGGCGCAGGACGAGCAGGATCTTGGTGAGCATCGCGCGGCCCGCGGTGTCCTTCGCGGCGTAGTCGGGAGCCTTCTTCTTGCCCTTGCCCAGCGGGGCGCCCTCCGCCGGGATCTCGCCGCCGTGCATCCGGCCGGGCGCCATGCCCTGCGGGTAGAGGGTGTCGACGGCGGTGTCGCGGATCTGCTGGTCGCGCTCCTGCTCCAGGCTCTGCCGCGTCTGCGGCGCGGTGCCCGGCGCCTGGGTGAGCATGAACCGGCCGAGCGTGTAGGCCGGGTCCGTCGGCGTGAGGGTCTCCGGGTCCCGCAGGACCGGATGGTTCGCCCGGACGGCCAGCGTCGCGGTGAGCACGCGTTTGCCGGCCGCCAGCTTCAGCCAGTCCCGGAACGGCCCGGCGGTGTACTCCTCGGCCTCCGCGTAGGTGCCGATCCCCACGTCCTTCAGCCACTTCGGATCCAGCTCGGACAGCCGCCTGATGTCGGCCAGGTCCTGGTCGTCGAACGCCTCACCGCGCATCACCCGCCGGTCCAGGGTCTTGCGCAGCCGGGCGGATCCCTTCAGCATCCACTGCTCGGGCCACCAGGTGCCGGGCGCGAAGACGTTCCGTTTGGACGTCGCCTGGATCGTGTGCTGCTCGATGGACCGGCTGAGGCGGGCGATGATCTGCTTGTCCTCGGGGACTGTCTCCTGAGCGGGTCCGGCGGCTTCCTGCTCGGCGGTGCCGGCCGGCCCGGTGCGCTGGACCAAGACCCGCCGGCCGGGGGCCCGTTGTACACCAGCCGCCTCGCCGAACACCGCACTGGCACCGCCCGACCGCATCCGTACGGCGTTCGACTCCGCTTCCCGTTCCTCGCCGTCGTCCGGGTGCGTCATGTTGAACCCGCCGCCCGTCGGATGCCCGGCCGAGGCCCGCTGCCGGTTGCGGACCGCGTGCGTCAGTTCATGGTCCAGCGTCTTCGGATCGCCGCCGCCCTTGCCGATCACGATGTCCTGGCCCACCGTGAACGCGCGCGCCTGCACCACGGCGGCCGCCTCCTCCGCGGCCGGACCGGTATGCATCCGCACACCCGACAGATCGGCCTGGAACTGCGTCTCCTTACGGGCCAGGGTCACCCGGTCCAGCGGCCGGCCGGGCGTCCGCAGTCCGGCCTCGACGTCGGAGCGGTCGGGGGCGGGTACGTCCGTCTCGGCGGCCCGCTGTTCCTCTATCGCGCGCTCGCGCCGCATGATCGCCAGCACCGCCTGGTTGCCGGCGCCGGCCTGAAGCCCCATCAACCGGCTGGCGGGCGCTGGGCGTTCGGCTTTCTCCTGACGGTCCGGCGCGCTGGGACGACTCCTGTCATGAGCTTTCATCGACACCCTTTGACCGAGATCAATGAAAACAACGTAAGCCGCCCGTACCGCGTCCGGTACCCCCTGCCCGCCGGGCCTGCCTCGCGGGGCAGACTTCCTGCCCCTCAAGGCTTCAGCGCTGCGCCCAGTGGTAGTCCAGCGGCTCCTGAAGCGAACGCATCGCGAGGTCGCGCACCCGGATGAGCTCCTCGGTGGTGGCCTCGGGGCGGGCCGCCCACTGGCGGTGGGCCGCGCGCATGGCCGTGGCGACGGCGCCGACGGCGAGGTAGGGGCGCAGGTCGGTGTCGAGGTCGACGCCCTCACGCTCGGCGAGGTACCGCGCGATGCGCTCCTCCATCGACAGGGCCCGCTGGAGGTGGGCGGCGAGCAGCGGCGGGGAGAGCTCCAGGAGCCGCTGGATGCGCACCCACAGCTCGCCGGTGCCGTCGTCGGCCTGCATGAGTTGTTCCACGGTGGCGCGGGCGGCGTTGGCGAGGGCGGTGACGGGGGGTTCCGCGGCCGGGCGGGCCCGGAGTTCGCGGAAGCCGATCTCGTCGCTCTCGGAGATGAGGGCGAGCGCGACCTCGTCCTTGGTGGCGAAGTAGCGGAAGAAGGTGCGCGGGGCGACCTCGGCCGCCTTGGCGATGTCGGCGACCGTGGTCTCGTCGTAGCCGCGTTCCACGAAAAGGGTCACCGCGGTGGAGATGATCGCGTAGCGGGTGCGCAGTTTCTTGCGCTCCCGCAGACCCGGATTGACCGTCATCCCGTACCTGCCTCCCGTTCCTTGGGCTGGAAGTCTGTCACAGGGCGGCGGAAGGGGCCGGGGCCCGCCGTCCCCACGAGGGCCCCGGCCCGGCGGGAAGCGGGGCAGGTGCCGCCCGGGCCGCTCGAACCGGGCGGCGCGCCGCTTCCCGCGTCTGCGGGCGGCCGGATCAGATGTGCACGGCGGCGCCCTCGACCTTGCGGCCCCGCTTGGTCAGCAGGCCGACCACGGCGCCCCCGACACTCACCACGCCGGCGACGACGAAGGCGAGCTGCATGCCGTCGATGAAGGCGCCGTGCGCGATCTGCGTGATGGTCTCGGCGACGGCGGGCGGCGCGCCGGGCGGCACCGGGGCGACACCGACCGAGACGGCCTCCTTGGCCTGCGCCAGATGCTCGCCGTCGAGGGCGGGCAGCCGGGCGGCCGACCACCGGTCGGTGAACACGCTGTCGAGCTTGCCGGTCATCACCGCGCCGAGGACGGCGGTGCCGAGGGTGCCGCCGATCTGCATCGCGGTGGACTGGAGTCCGCCCGCCACCCCGGCCAGCTCCACCTCCGCGTTGCCGACGATGACCTCGGTGGCGCCGATCATGATGGGCGCGAGGCCGATGCCGAGCAGCGCGAACCACCCGAGCGTGTCGTTGGCGCCCGAACCGGCGTCGAGCGTCGACAGCCCGAACAGCGACACGGCGGTCACGAGCATGCCGGCGACGATCGGGGGTCGGGGCCCGAACCGGTTGATGAGCGCGCCGGCCAGCGGTGAGCCGACGACCATCAGACCCGTCAGCGGCAGCATCCGCACTGCGGCGTCGACGGCGCTCATCCCGTGCACGTTCTGGAGGTAGAAGGTCATGTAGAACATGGCCCCGAACAGGCAGAAGGCGAGCACCAGCATCAGGACGACGCCCGCCGACAGCGGCACGGAGCGGAACAGCCGCAGCGGCAGCAGCGGTTCGTCCGTACGGCTCTCGCGGATCACGAACAGCAGGCCTGCGGCGAGCGCCGCGCCGAGGAAGCCGAGGGTCTTGGCGTCGCCCCAGCCGTAGTCGGGGGCCTTGATCAGGGCCCACACGAGCAGGAACAGCGTGCTGGAGAGCAGGGCTATCCCGGGGGCGTCGAAGGACTTGGTGGTGTGGTCGCGCTCGGTGTCCTTCAGGAACATCAGGCCCATGACCAGGGCGATGATGCCGACGGGCACGTTGATGTAGAAGCAGGACTCCCAGTTGACGTGCTCGACGAGGAGCCCGCCGACGAGCGGGCCTGCCGCGGTGGAGGCGGCGACGACCGCGCCCCACACGCCCAGGGCGGTGTTGAGCTTCTCGGCCGGGAAGGAGGCACGGATGATGCCCAGCGCGGTCGGCTGGAGCATCGCGCCGAAGACGCCCTGGAGGACCCGCAGCCCGATCATGACCTTGATGTCGGGGATCAGTCCGATGGCGGCCGAGGTGGCGACGAAGCCGACGGTCCCGGCGAGGAAGATGCCCCGGTGGCCGAAGCGGTCGCCGAGCTTGCCGATGGTGATCAGGGTGACGGCGATGGCCAGCAGGTAGGCGTTGGTGACCCACTGGATGTCGGACAGCGAGGCGTCGAGGTCCTGCTGGATGGCCGGGCTGGCGATGGCGACGATCGTGCCGTCCAGCGCGACCAGCATCACGCCGAGCGCGACGGCCAGCAGCGACAGCCAGGGATGCCCGCGCAGCCGGCCTCTGCCCGACCCGGGCGGAGCCGATCTCTCGACGGACGTCAATGCGGGGGAGGCCTGACTCACGACCTGTTCTCCTACGGATGAGGGTGGTGGGACAGGCCTCACCTTATGTCACTTCGATGGCAAGTGGCACTCAAGTGCCACTTGCCATCGAAGTGACATTCCGCACGTCAGGGCTTGAGGATCAGCCGCAGCGGGTTCCCCTCCTTGGTGTGCAGCCGCTCGACGGCCGCCGGCGCCTCCTCCAGCGGCAGCACGTCCGTGATGGACCGGGAGAAGTCCAGCCGCCCGCCCGCCACCAGGTCCACCAGCAGCGGCACGGCGTCGAGGGCCGTACCGAAGTGCCCGAGGACGTGATGCCTCAGGTAGCTGAACCGGGTGCTGTCGCTCACCACCAGGGGGCGGCCGGACAGCCCGACCAGGACCAGGCGGCCCTCGGGGGCGAGGACGGACAGCGCCTGCTCGTGCACCGGACTGACCCCGGCGAAGTCGAAGGCGACGTTCAGCGCCCTGCCCTTGGTGGCGGACAGGACGTGGTCGGCGAACGCGGGGTCCGCCGAGTCCAGGGCGAGGTCGGCGCCCAGCTCAAGGGCCCGCTGCCGGGCGGCCGGCGCGGGATCGGCCGCGATGACCGGATAGGCGCCGACGGCCCGCAGCAACTGCACCGCGTGCGCCCCGAGACCGCCCACCCCCCACACGCCGACGGCCTCCCCGGGACGGACCGCGCCGGTACGGACGATGGCGTCCCACGGTGTGGACACCGCGTCCGGGATGATCGCCGCCTGCTCCAGCGGGATCGAGTCCGGCACGGCGAACACCGACTCCACGCTCGCCAGGGCGTACTCGGCCCAGCCGCCGTCGAAGTCGACGCCCCGGGTGTGCAGTTCGCCGTTCTTGGCGTCCCCGGCCTGGAGGACGACCCGTCGGCCGGGGGTCCACCCGGTCACTCCGGGGCCGGTGTCCGCGACGGTGCCGGCCACCTCGTGGCCGATGGTGACGGTGTCGCCCTTGAGGTGCGGCGGGCGGCCGAGGGAGCCGTCGATGAGATGGACGTCCGACATGCAGACGCCCGCCGCCGCGACCTCGACCAGGACCTGCCCGGGCCCGGGGACGGGCCGGGGGACCTCCTCGATCGTCAGCTTGTGGCTGGGGAGGTGCAGGCGCGCGGCGCGCATGAGCTTCATCGGTCTTCTTCTTTCGTTTTTTCTGGAAACGGGCCGTGGGGGCCCGTGAGATGCCCGCGGCGAGCAGTCGCTAGATGCCGCGTCGGCGTCCGCGCCAGAACGGCTCGCGGACGTCTTTCTTCAGGACCTTGCCGTTGGCGCTGCGCGGCAGCGCGTCCACGAACAGGGCCGTCTTGGGGGTCTTGACGCCGCCGAGCCGGGGGCGGCAGTACGCGAGGAGCTCGGCCTCGGTCAGCTCCGCGCCGGCGTTCAGCTCGACCACGGCGGTGACGGCCTCGCCCCAGTCCTCGTGCGGCACGCCGACGACCGCGCAGTCCTGCACGGCCGGGTGGGTCCAGATCACCTGCTCGACCTCGCTCGGCCAGATGTTGAAACCACCCGAGATGATCATGTCCTTGAGGCGGTCGGTGAGGTGGAGGAACCCCTGGTCGTCCAGGAAGCCGATGTCACCGGTGTGCAGCCAGCCGTCGACTATGGTCTCGGCCGTCCTGACGGGGTCCTTGTAGTAGCCCTTCATGACCAGATCGCCGCGCACACAGATCTCACCGGTGTCTCCCACGGGCAGCACCCGCCCGTCCGGGCCGAGCACCTCCACCCGCACCAGCGGCGCGGGCCGCCCGGCCGCCGAGAGCCGCGCGTCGTCGTCGGCCAGATGCTCCTGCGGGCGCAGGAAGGCGATCGCCGACGGGGCCTCCGTCTGCCCGTAGCCCTGGAACATCACCGGGCCGAACACCTCGATGGCCCGGCGCAGCTTCTCCGTGGACATGGGGGCCGAGCCGTACATGAAGTACTTCAGCGAGGAGAAGTCCCGCCGCTCGACGCCCGGGATCTCCAGCAGGCGGTAGATGACCGTCGGGGGGAGGAAGAGCTCGGTGACGCGGTGTTCCTCGATGAGGTCGAGGAGGGCGAGCGGGTCGGGGCGGGACATCACGACGACGGTCCCGCCGCGCGCCGCGCACGGGAGGGTGAGGGTGCCCGCGGTGTGCGTCATGGGGGCGGCGACCAGGTTCACGACGCGTTCGCCGGGCTCGTAGGGGGCGGCGAGCATCTGGTGGACGGCGCTCACGCCGAGCCCGCGGTGGGTGTTCATGACGCCCTTGGGCGCGCCGGTCGTCCCGCCGGTCGGCATGACGCCCGCGACCGACTCCGGGGCGGGGAGATGGCCGGGGAGGTCGCCGGACTCCCCCTCCAGGAACTCGTCCAGGGTGAGGGCGCCGGACGTGGCCGCCGTACCCAGGACGACCACCGACCGCAACTGCCCGGGCCCGTCGCCGAGTTCACCGGCGACCGGCAGGAACTGTTCCTGGCAGAACAGCACCTCGCAGTCGAAACTCCGCATGAGCCGCCGGGTCTGCGCGGGCGGATCGGCCGGGTTGAGCGGTACCCAGGCCAGCCCCGCCCGCCACATGCCGAGCACGCACGCCCAGGCGAGAGGGTCGTTGCCGGCGAGCACCGCGCCCTTCGTCTCCGGGGCGAGGCCCAGGCGCAGCAGCGCGTTCGCCACCCGGCAGGAGAGCTCGCCGATCTCGCGGTAGGTGAAGGTCCGTTCGCCCGCGACGAAGGCCGGCGCGTCCGGTCCTGCCCGCCAGCCCTGGTCGAAGAAATCGGTCACTGCCATGGAGATGTCCTCAGATCCTTTCCGTGGCCCGGCCCGCGCGGTGCAGCAGGCAGGTCAGCCGGCCGAACTTCAGGGAGAGCAGATGGTTCTCGCCGTCCTCGACGCGGGCCGCGCGGGCGTCGCGGAACAGCTTCTCGACCGGGTACTCCCGGGTGAGCCCGTTGCCGCCGAACAGTTGCAGCGCCTCGTCGGCCACCTCGAAGGCGAGGTCCGTGCAGGTGGCCTTGGCACCGCCGGTGTAGTACGGGTGCCTGGCGGGGGAGCGGAAGGTGTAGTCGGTGGCGCGCCGGGACACCGCGCGGGCGGCCTCCACCTTCCGGGCCATGCCGCCCAGCCGGTACTGCACGAGCTGGTGGTCGGCGAGCAGGGCGCCGCCCTGGCGCCGTCCGTGGCAGTACTCCAGCGCGTGCTCGAACGACGCCCGCGCCAGCCCCGTCATGATCTGCCCCAGCGCGACCCCGGCCGAGGACCAGGTCGCGGCGTGCCCGCGCCAGTAGTCGTCGCCCAGCGCCAGCGCGAACCGCGCCGGCACCTTCACGCCGTCGAAGAACACCTCGCCCTGCGGCAGCGCCCGCTTGCCCAGCTTCTCCAGCGGCCGGCCGCGGCTCACGCCCGGCAGATCGAGCGGTACGACGACCTCGACGCCGTGCGGATGCCCCTCGGCGTCGAAGAAGCCCTCGCCGTAGTCGGCGGCGATCGTGACGAGCGCGACCTGCGCGACGGGACCGTTGGACACCCACGCCGAACTCTGCCCGCTGATCACGATCTCGCCGCCGGACACCCGGGCGGTCAGGTTGCCCTTGTTGCCCTGGCGGGCGGCCGGGTGCCGTTCGGCCGGGTACAGGCTCAGCCCGTCGGAGCCCCGGTCGGGCTGCGTGCCGATCCAGCAGCCGATCCGGCCCTCGCACAGGCCGACCAGCTCCTCGCGTCCCGAGCGGGCCGCCATCATCCGGGGGAACGCCCCGGTCCCCAGCGAGACGGCGAGCCCCGCGTCGCCCCAGCCCAGCTCCTCGACCGCGATCGCCTGGAGCCGGGCCAGCGCGGCGGGCGGCACGTCCGGCGCGCTCACGTCGAACTCGATCCCGGACGCCTCGGCGGTCTTCAGGAACCGCCAGTACGGCGAGTCCGGCGCGACGGCCTCCGCCGCGCTCAGCCGGTCCAGCGCGATCCCGGCCGGCCGCATCACCTCACGCGCGAACCGGTGCATGGCCTGCTGCACCGCGCGCTCGTCCTCGTCGAGCGGCGCCTCGAAGCCGGTGGGCTCCACGTACGGCAGCCCGGGGCGTACGGAGGTCATGCCGTGCTCCTCGCGATCGCCGCCGGGAGGTCCAGCTCGTGCTCGACGTCCTGGAGCCGCGCGAGCCTGCCCAGCTCCTGCCGTACGGCGGGGTCCGCGAGCAGGGTGCGCAGGGCGTCGTTCTCGGCGGCGAAACCGGAGAACTGCGCGTCGAGCGCCGGGTCGTAGACCTTCGCCAGCACCTGGTTGACCGCCCGCACGGAACCCGGCGAGCGGGCGGCGATGCGCCGCGCGAGGTCGTCGACGTGGGCGCGGATGCCGTCGGCGGGCAGGGCGCGGTTGACGATGCCGTACGCGGCGGCCTCCTCGCCGTCGAAGTCCCGGGCGGAGAGCAGGACTTCGCGGGCGCGGGCCGGGCCCGCCTGGAGGGCGAGACGGGTGGTGCCGCCGCCGGCGGGCAGGAAACCGGCGCTCGCCTCGGGGAAGCAGAAGCGGCTCCGCGGGGTGGCGAAGCGCAGGTGGAGGGCGAGCAGGAACTCAAGGCCCGCGCCCCGGCAGACGCCGTCGACGAGTCCGACCGTCACCTGCGGCAGGGACTCCCACATGGTGGTCAGCGCCTGGAGGACGTTGATGTCGGGGTACTTGCTGCGCGGGGCGTCCGGGTCGTCCAGCGCGCGGAAGAGGTCGCCGATGTCGAAGTGCGCGACGAAGAAGTCGGGGTGGGCGCTGCCCAGGACCACGACCGAGGTGTCCTGGTCGAAGACCAGCTTCCCGGCGAGGTCGAACAGCTCCCCGGCCATCGCGGCGGTCATCAGGTTCAGCGGCGGGTTGTCGAGGTCGACGTACAGGACGCGGCCCGCACGCCGGACGGCGAGGGTGTCGTAGGTCATCGCGGCTCCGTTCGTAGTGGTGTTCAGGTGCCCAGCAGGGTGATCGCGGCCACGGCCTCCTCGCCCGCGTACATGCCGCCGCCGTTCTCCGCGAGCGCGATGCGCGCGCCGGGGACCTGCCGCGCCCCGGCGGCCCCGCGCAATTGCCGGACGAGTTCGTGGATCTGCCCGAGGCCCGAGGCGCCCATGGGGTGCCCCTTGGACTCCAGGCCGCCGGACGGGTTGACGGGGATACGCCCGCCCAGGGAGGTGGCGCCGGACGCGGCGAGCGCGCCGCCCGTCCCGATCTCGCACAGCCCCAGCAGCTCGGTCTGCAACAGCTCCCCGAACGCCGACGCGTCATGGACCTCGGCCACCGACACGTCCTCGGGCCCGACCCCGGCCTGCTCGTACGCGGCGCCCGCCACGCGCCGGCTGACCGAGCCCGCCCAGTCCGACAGCGCGCGCACCGAACCGGTGCCGAGGACCGAGGCGAGCACCCGCACCGGCCGGGTGGTGCCCACCCGGCGCAGACCGGCCGCGTTGCATACGACGGCCGCGGCGGCGCCGTCGGTGAGCGGCGCGCACATCGGGACGGTCAGCGGCTCGGCGACCGTGCGCGCCGCGAGGATCTCGGCGGCCGTCAGGGGCTTGCGGAAGTGCGCGAGCGGATTGTGCGCGGCGTGGGCGTGGTTCTTCTCCGCGATCAGCGCGAGCTGCTCCTTCGTCGTACCGAAGGCGCTCATGTGCGCGCGGGCGAGCGCCGCGTAGATGTCCATGAACCGGCTGCGCGGCACGCTCTCGTCCGCCGGCACGTCCCCGCCGAGTGCGCGCAGGACCGCGCGGACGCCGTCGGGGTCATGGACGTCGACACCGCCGTCGAAGAGCGCGAGCATCCTGCGCCTGTCGTCGACGTTCGTCTTCTCGACCCCGACCGCGAGGACGACGTCGGCGGCCCCCGACCGCACGTGCAGCACCGCCTGATGCAGCGCGGTCGCGCCGGTCGCGCACGCGTTCTCGACGTTGACCACGGGAATCCGCTCGAACCCCATGCTCCGCAGCGCCATCTGCCCGGGCACGACGAGCTGGCCCTCCAGCACGTCCTGGCAGGTGTTGCCGAAGTAGGCCGCCTGTACGTCCGCCAGCCGCGCGCCGGCGTCGTGGACCGCCTCGGTCACGGCGTCCCGGGTCAGCTCCTTGACCGACGCGTCACGGCGGACGCCGAACGGGGTCATGCCGACACCGGCGATCCACACGGGGTCGCTCATGCCGCGCTCTCCTCGGTGACGCGCGCGAAGCCGTAGGACTCCAGGACGCCCAACAGCTCGCGGTGCCCGAGGAGTTCGGCCGGCGAGCGGAAGCCCGCCCCGCCGGGGAGGGAGCCGAGCAGCCGGGAGGCGGCGTACGCCTGGATGAGGCCGGTCATCTGGTAGCCGGTGCTGCTGTGGATGACGACCCGGGACGTCGCCGTGTTGCCGCGCGCGGTGCACCAGTCGACGGAACGCTGCACGTGCCGGTTCTCGCGCGGCGGACTGTCCGCCGTCATACCGGCCGCCAGCCGGTCCAGGACCGGGTAGAGGGCCTCTTCCGGCAGCCACTGCAAGGAGACCTTGAACAGTCGCTCCATGTCGACGACCCGCTTCCAGATGGTCTGGTTGCGCATCGCGACGAACATGCGGCAGTTGCGCACCCGGCGGTCGTCGCGGAAGAACACCGGCAGCGCGGTGCCGCCCCAGTTCAGACCGGTCACGACATACCCGGAGCCGGGGACCACGAGATCCTGGACGACGACTCCGTCGTACTTCTTCAGGCGCCCGTCCTCCAGGTGGTGCGCGTCCGCGCGGATCACGTCGAAGATGGACTGGGTCGAGCCGACCGTGGGGATCGCGTTGGCGTAGGAGCCCAGCTCCAGGGTGTCGACGCCGGGGGTCTCCAGGCAGATGCGGGCGGCGATGTCGTGCAGCGCGTACTGCACGGACATCGCGGACGACGCCACGAGCCCGGCGGCGGCGAACTTGGGCCCCCACTCGTCGAGCAGCCACAGCATGTACTTCTGCTCGCCCGCCGTGTCGAGGTAATGGCAGCCCGCCCGCACCGCCGCCTCCACGACCGGCGCCGCGTGCCGCAGGAACGGCCCCACGACGTTGCACACCACCCGCCGGCCCGCGAAGAGCCGGGTCAGGGACTCCACGGACCCGTCCGTCTCCGCGACCTCGTAGTCGGCGGTCTCGATGCCCGGGACCTTCTCCATGGCCGCCCGCACCCGGGCCCCGTCCCGGCCCGCGGCGACGAACGGGACGCCGTACTCGCGCAGGTACTCGGCCACCAGCCGGCCCGTGGAACCACTGGCCCCGTAGATGACGACCGGGCGCACATCGCTCACGGCTGCTCCTTCCCTGGACGGCATCGAGGCACCGCGCACGCGGGCGGCTCGGCCGGTATCCGGTGGCAGAAGGCCGGCCCGCCGGGGCTCCTGCCGAAGTGGTCCGAACCACTCTGGAGACATCCGCGAAACATCGCTTGATCAGGGGCGCAACCCGGTTTGACCGTGCGCGCACGCCCTCTTTGCGGCCGGTCCGCCTGGCGGCACGGCCGGTTGCCTCCCCGGCCGGGGAGGGGGTTTCCTGCACAGAGGGCACACAGGAAGGCGGTCGGGATGGGAACGTGGTCGACCGCCGGCCTGTCACCGGCCGAGGCACCGGACGCCTGGACCCGGAAGATGCCCGAACTGCACCTCGCCTGGACCCTGTCGTTCCCCGGCCCGGAACCCTTCGAGGCTGCCGTCCGCCACCGGCGGCTGGACGGGCTGGACCTCGCCGAGTTCCGGGGCGGCCGGTACGCGGGCCGCCGCGCGGACCCGCCCGGCCCGCGGCCCCTGGTAGGGATCCTGGTCAACCTCAGCGGCCGTCTGGTGTGCCGGTACGCGGACGGCGAGGTGCCCGTCGGCCCCGGCGACCTCCTGGTCTGGGACAGCGAGCTGGCCGAGGGCTTCGACGCCGTCGAACCGCATCACGAACTGTCCCTGCTGCTGCCGCGCGAACGGGTCCCGCAGCCGCTGGCGGCGGCTGCCCGGCGCAGGAGCGCGGTGCCGGCCGGGGCCGGGACAGGGCTCGCGGCCATCGCCGCAGGACAGCTGCTGGCCATCGCGCGCGAACTGGACCACCTCAGCGACGCGGGGCTCGCCATCGCCTGCCAGGCCTTCTTCGACACCCTCGGCCCGGCGCTCGCCCCCGCCCGGCAGCGGCCCACCGCCCGCGCGGCCCTCTCCCGCCGGGCCCGCCGGTACATCGAGGAGCGGCTGGACGACTCCGAGCTGAGCGCGCCGGCTGTCGCGGAGGCGCTCGATGTCTCCGTGCGCACGCTGCATCTCGCGTTCGCGGAGACGGGGACGACGGTCGGGGGGTGGATCCGGGTGCGGCGGCTGAAGCATTGCTATCGGGAGCTGGCGGGGTGCGGGGGTGACCGGACGGTCACCGATGTCGCCTTTCGGTGGGGGTTCAATGACACGGCGCATTTCAGCAGGGTGTTCAAGGAGATGTTCGGGGTGACGCCGAGCAGTGTGCGGCGGCAAGGGGGTGTGTCGGGGGCGGGGTGAGGGGCGTTGGCGGGGTGGTCGGCGTCGGCAGGGTGACCGGCGGTGGGGGTTGATCTTCTGCGCGGTAGGTAAATGTGCCTTCTGTCACGGTCCGAGAGGTTCGCAAAGGCCGGGAAGGTTACTAAAGTGGACGGGCGTCCAATCTGATGGCCTCACCCGTCTCACCGGAGTTCGCCATGACCCACACCCCGCGCACCGAATCCGCGCTCGCCGAGTCCGCCGGGCCGGCCGCGGCCCCCGGCCGGCAGACCGCGGTGGACAAGGCGCTCGTCCTGCTCATGTCGCTCGCCGAGCACGACGGGGAGATCGGCGTGAGCGAACTGGCGCGCCGCACCCGGCTCAGCAAGTCGACGGCCTTCCGGCTGCTCGCCATCCTCCAGCGCAACGACGTCGTCGAACGGGTCGGCAGCGACTACCGGCTGGGCGCCCGCCTCTTCGACCTCGGCACCAAGGCCTACGGCCCGACCCCGCCGCTCCTCGGCGAACGGCTCCTCCCGCACCTCATCGACCTCTACGAACTGACCCACGAGACCGTGCACTTGGCGGTGCTGCACGACACCGACATCGTGTACGTCAACAAGATCCACGGCCACCGCGCGGCCCGTTCCCCCTCCCGCGTCGGCGCCCGGCTGCCCGCCCACTGCACCGGCGTCGGCAAGGTCCTGCTGGCCTTCGACCACGACGCCATGGAGACCACCATGGGGACGAGGCTGCACCGCCGGACCGAGTCCACCCTGACGGACCCGGCACAACTGCGCGCGGAACTGCGGACCGTCCGCCGCGACGGCATCGCCTACGACCGCCAGGAGGCCGCGCCGGGCCTCAGCTGCGTCGCCGTGCCGGTCATGGGGCCCGACGGCCATCCTGTCGCCGCGCTCTCGGTGGCCAGCGCGGATCAGCGGTTCGATCCCGCGCGGTTCGCTCCGGCGTTGCGGAGGGTGGCGTTCGAGGCGGCGCGGACTGTTGCTGCGGGGAGGAGGGGTGGGGGGTCTGAGGTGGAGGGGGTGCCGGGGGTTTGATCGGGTGGGTTTTCGGGTGGCGGGGGCTTCGGTTCGGGTGGCGGGTGTTTTCGGTTCGGCCGTGGGGGGGCTTCGGGGTGGCCTCGCGGGGGTTGCTCATGTTGCCGTCGGCCGGTGGCTCGGGCGGGTGTGGGGACGTCCACGTGTCGGTGGCCGGTCGGTGGCTCGGTCAGTTGCTGGTCGGCCGGCGCCTGGCCTTGTTCGGCATTTGTTTTACTCGGCTTATCCGGCTTATCCGGCTTACTCGGTCAGGGGCAGTTGGTCGCCGGTGGCCCCCGTCTCCAGGGTTGCGTAGTCGGGGTGGGCGAAGTGGTGGAGGGCGTAGATCTGGTCGGCCCAGGGCGGGTCGAGCGGGGTGAAGGAGCGCAGGCCCAGGACGCGGCCGAGTGCCCGGTCGTCGTGCTCGGCGTTGAACTCGGCGACCGCCGCCGCTTCCCCGATCTGCTCGATCGTGCCGGGGAGGTCGTCGAGGTAGCAGGTCACGCGGGGGAGCAGCCGGGTGTGGTCGTGGCCGCGGAAGATCTCCAGGGCGGCCAGCGTCGAGGAGTAGTAGTCGAGGTCGAAGGAGACGAATCCGACGGGGTGCGCACGCAGGGTGCGGGCGTGGGTGTCGAGGAAGCGGGGGACGGTCTCGGCGACGTCGCCGAACACGACCTCCGCACTGCTGCCGAGCCGGGACCGCAGCCGGGCCTCGTCCATCGTGTAGTAGCCGGGGCCGAACAGATACGGCAGATCTCTGACGTCTTTGTTCGGCGGCAGCCCGGCACCCGTGTCGAAGCCGACGACCCGCACCTCGACCCCCGTGGCCCGTGCGTAGTGCCGGGCATGCCGCGCCAGCGCCAGCAGCCCGTTCCCGCCGGCGACGCCGAACTCCACCACGGTCACGCCCGGCAGGCCCAGCCGGGCCGCCGACTCGGTCGCCCGGCGTATCCCGTAGGCGTAGTGCGGGCGTTCCACGAGTCCGAACCGGTAGGCGGTGTCCGTATCGACCCCCGGCAGCCGGCGCAGCAGCCGCGTCAGGGCGGCGTGCCGGGTGCCGGATTTCGACCACTCCCAGGCCAGGTCTGCCCATCCGCCGCGCGGGGAGTGTCCGTATGGGTGCCCTTTTTGGGGCAGGGGGCGGGGTGTGCCGTGGCCGGGTGCCGTTCTCATCGTGTTCCTCCTCCGTGATCCGGGTTCGGAAATGGACTCGGGCCTGTCGGGCCGGCGTCACGGGGCCGATCGTCACACAGCCCCCGTCGATCGGACAGGGCTCAACTCGGCCTGTACGGGGTTCGCCCGCTTGCCCCGAACGGGAGTTGACGGAACAGTGGCCGGATCGGCGGCGCTTTGCTGGGCAGGGATGCGGGCGGGGCATCGGCTCCGGTGGACCCGGCCCGGGAGGAAGAACATGCACGCGAACGATGAGGCCAGGCGGGACGAGGCGGATCACCGGCGGCGGGGTACGGGCGGCGGGGCTGCCGACCACGCCGCGCCGGCCCTGCCTCCGCTGCTGGCGTTCCAGGGCAGCGCGGGCAATGCGGCGGTTGTCCAGATGCTGCGCAGGGCGGAGCGGCCGGTGCAGCGGGCGCCTGGTCCGGGCGGCTCGGGTGCGGGTGCTTCGGGGCAGGGAGCTTCAGGCCAGGGAGCTTCGGGTCCGGGCAAAAGGCCGCCCTCGCGGAGCTTCAGCGTGCCGATGCATCCGAAAAGGGGCAGGCAGGAGGCCGAGGAAGAGGAGGAATCCTCGGAATCGGAACTGTCGGTGGCCGAAGCGACTCCGGCGATGGTGGAGGGCCCGCGCGTCAACATGTCGGGCACACAGATCGGCGGAAACCCCGAACTGGACAGCGGAAGCGAGGGGGATTACGCGGATCTCGTACTCGCCTACGAGAGAACAGCCGCCCGCTCCGGTAACGACCCCGAACCCGAACTGCGCATGCTCGACCGCGTAGCACGTCTCCTGAACGACGGCCTTGAGGAACACGACACCGGTCAGATGCAAGGGCTGAAGTCGGACGCGGAAAGGAGAAGTTACAACAAGGCCACACCGCATGTAGCCGTCACACTGAGCGGCGGTGAATTCCACGCGTACGGGAACACGGACCGCCCGTTCAAGCAGGGCCATCGCGAGAAGGCGGGGGAGAAGTTCGGGGCGGCCAAGGATTTCACCCGCCGTGAAACGGTGGCGAGCGGCCGGACGGAACGGGACCGGAGATCCATCCAGGACCGCAACAAGCTGGCCGCCCTAGTCCTGGGCGGCTACGACCCGGGAAAGGCCGACGAAGGCTGGTGGAAGGAGGCCCAGGAGGCGGCCGGAAGAGGCGTCCAGTGGGAAATGAACGAAAGCGAGGGCAGCTCTGCGAGTGTGCATGCGGAGATGCTGGCGGTGGGGGACATGATCGAGAAGAAACTAAAATCAGCTGCCCCGGACCAGACCACATCCACGGAGTACCTAGGCGGCTCACTGAAGCCCTGCAAGGCTTGTATGTGGGTAATAAGCGCGGTCAACGAATTAATCGGAGAGCAGTACGGATTCCGCATCAGAGCCACGGACTCCCACGACAACCTCTACAACAAATGGCAGATGCCGCCTTGGCTACTCCAGAGCAAGGAGGGAACCGCCGAGCACTCGGTCAAAAAACGGGTGGAGGAACTAGCGGCAGCCGAAGGAAAGGGCTTCACCAACGGGAGGCTGACAGGGGTCACACCGGAGGACAAGTCGAGCGGAAACCTACGCAGAAAAAGATCAAACTCCCGCTTCGATCCTGCCTCTTGACCGAGAGCTGCTGCCCCGTCAAGCCGGCGAATCCGAGTCAGGAAGCCAATCGATCTCCCACCGGGAAGACTCCACAAACGCCTCAAGCTCAGCTCTGTCCGCCACCCAGTAGTCTCCCCCGTCCGTGGGCGCGGACAGATCGTTGACCAGATAGATGTAGTATCCGCCGGTGACCTCGGAGTCGCCGTGGAGTTTTACGAAGTACCCCTCGTAGAACCCCGACACAATGCGCCCGTATCGCTCCATGGTGCTCATCGATATCCTCAAGTGTCGACCTCGATTCCGCCGCGCGAAAATCGAGCGAACCATCTGAAATATCGGTGATATCTCCCCGGGCGGATTCCCAGGATTCATAGTGCCCGGGACGCCCGATGGTCGGCCCGTAAGGGCCAACTCGAACCGGATCCGTAATCGACTCCTTGATCTCATTCAAAATCTTGCGCACTTCCTCCGCACCGGCCCCGTGAGCCCGACTCCAGCAGCTGAGCCAGGAAACGGGAGGCGCTGATTCTGCCGCCCGAACACAGACCCAGGTTCTACCGGTAGCCCAAACTTTCACTAGTGCCCTCCGATCATCATCTCGATCAGGATATCTGGATGCATATCCCCGGAAAGAACTCGATTGGCTATCTCGGCCGTCCGGTTGTTCCCGTCGGCGATGTGCAGTACGGATGCCGGAAGATTTATACCGTCTCCCGGGGAAAAGTCCCGGAATCTTGTTATCGGTTCCCTCCCATTCGGCCCGTCGAAGCGAATGAGATCCTCGTTGGAGAGGGCTGTCACTCCGCCGTGACCCGCGGCGGCGCTGCCGTACATCTGCTCGCGTGTCGTCGGGTTGCCGGCGATTCGATCCACCATCTCACTTGCCTTCGCATAAAACCGCGTGGGCGTCTCATGGATCGGCAGGTCCGCGAGAGCGGAATTACAGTTATGAACAAGGATCGGCGTAGTCCCCGCCAGCACAAAGCACGTATGCAGTTCCCCGACCGTCAGGTCATAGGTGACCCCGTCCCGGTGGACGTTCCGTACCCCCGTCACCGTGACGGTCGTTCCGTCGGGCCGGCGGAGTTTTGTGCCGGGGGCCAGGTTGTGGGCGTCGGTCCAGCGTCGGTGTCCGGCGTCCCAGAAGGGGTGGTGCCAAGTGGTGGTCAGCGTCTGTGACTTGTTGCCGGCGGCGGGCGGCGGGGCGCGGACCGGGGGTGCCGTCAGGGTCAGGGTCGTGAAGTCCCGGTGACGATGACCTGCTGGACCGGCTCCGCGGCCGTGACGCCCGTCTGGGGATCCGTCGCGAGGACCTTGTCGCCCGCCTTCAGCTTGCCGATCGCTCTCACCGGGCCGTCGGCCAGCCGCACCGCGGTGCCCGGCGTGAAACTGTGGACCGCGCAGGTGGCGGCCTCCCCCGCGTCCGCCCCCGCGCTCTCCGACTGCCGTGCCTCAGCCATCGCCCGCTCGGCCCGGGCCGCGTCCTGCGCGACGCGCGCCGCCTCCTCCGCGTCCTTCACCGCCGTGTAGGCCCGGTCGAGCTGCCGCCAGATCTTGAAGGCCTCCACCCCGACCTTGATGGCCTTGAACGCCTTGCCCCAGGGCACGGCGGTCAGGGCCGTGTCGAGGCAGCCCATGGCGTCGCCCTTGGTGAAGCAGTCGTAGGCGTCGGTGATGCCGAGGACGTCCGCGACGAGGTTCAGCAGCTGGTGCTTCAGCCCCGACGCCTGTTTCCTCGCCGCCGCTACCGCGGCGTTGGCCGTGGACTTGGCGCGGGCCACGGCGGCGGCCTCGGCCTGCGGGTCGTAGGTCTTCTCGCTGATGTTCCCGCCGCCGGACCCGAAGGAGTGACCGTCGGAGCAGTGCCCGTGGTGGCAGGTGGCGTGGTTGGAGCCGCCGGGGCCGTCGGTGATGTAGCGGACGGGGTTGCCGGGACCGGTGCCGGTGCCGCCGATGGGGTAGCCGACGCCGCACAGGTCGGCGGGGCACTCCCCGGAGGGGTCGGAGAGGGGGACGGGGGAGTCGGCGGCGTAGTCGTACGCGTTCCAGGTCTGCGGGGCGCCCGGGTCCAGCACCGGATCGGGGCTCAGGAAGCGGCCGGTCGCCGGGTCGTACTCCCGTGCCCCCAGGTTCGTCAGGCCCGTGTTGCCGTCCTGGACACCGCCGACGAAGCCGCGCTGCCCGCTCCAGGGCCCGGACTGGCTCCGGGTCTCGCCGAAGGGCTTGTACTGGCGCCGGGTGACGGCCTGAGGCTGGGAGTCGACGGCCAGGGTGGCGGTGCCCTGGTGGTCGGGGATCAGGTACGTGAAGTGCCCGTCGGAGGAGTGGACGGCGACCGTCTCCCCGGCGATCGAGATGTAGCGTCGTCGGCGCCGGCCGCGCCCTTCTTGAGGGTGAGCTCCTCGTCGCCGGCGTAGAGGGTCGTGGTGTCCGGGCCACGGCGCAGGAGCGGGGCGCCGTCGGCGTCGTAGAGATACGTCGTGCCGGCTGCCGTGCCCGTCGAGGACAGCTCGGAGAGGTGGTCCTCGTCGTAGACCGTGCCGGTCTGGGATGGTGTCTGGTCGTCCGCCGCGTCCACCAGGGTTCCATAGGGGGCGCCCGTGTCGTAGTACGGGCGGACGAACTCACCGGCCAGTCGTGGGAGTCGTGCACCGTGTCGGTGATGGTGTGGTCGTCTGGGTCTCGCGGGGCGGAGTGGGGCGTCGTGACGTGCGGTAGGTGGCTTGGGCCCTGCACGGCCGCCGCCGACGCGAACCAGGTCGGCACCCATACCTGGGTCATCGATCAGTTCGACGCCGATGCGCCGATGGTGAGTTGGGCGGATAGGGAAGCGGCTGTGGCGGTGCCCGATGCGGTGAGGGAGCCCCGCCGGGGATGTTTGACTCGGCGGTGTCTGGATCTCGGCGGTCCGCCGTGGTCACTCCTCTTCGGTCAGGGCCGCGCGCAGGTGAGTGATCAGGTCGTTCCTCGGCACCTCGATCCAGTCGGCGCCGGGCGCCCCGGGGTGGACGACCTTGTAACGCCCCGCGTCCGGCTCGTGCACCAGGATCTGACGGCTCGTCCCGTCCAGCGGGTCAACTCGCAGTCGTACGGCGCCGTGGGTGATCGTCGGGAACGTGTTCCGGAGTACCTCGTCCGCGTGGAGGCGACGCAGAAGGTCCCTTTGCCCGTGGTGGAAGTCGGACGACAGGAGGTCGGTCCACTGCGAGACGGTGGGCTCGCCTCTTTCCAGTGCCTTGGTGAACTCGTCGAGTTCCAGAAAGCCGAATTCCACCGCCAGTTCGGCGAGCGGTACTCCTTCCCGCCAGGCGGCGACTGCTTCCACTAGCTTTCCGAGGTCATCTGTCGAGCCGATCTTCCAGGAGTGGCTGGGAATGTGGACGCGTAGATGGAAGCGCCGTTCCTCCGGAGAGGTCGACCGATACGTGACCCCTCGGCGTCTCGATGCTGACGATGTCGGTGACCCAAGAGGAGAGTCCGATGTCGAGGCCGAGCAGCTTCGCCGTCTCTCGCATGGCCGGTCCGAGTCCGCCCGAGGAGGTCACGTCCGGGTACAGGTCTTGCTGATGGGGTTCCATGCGTGCTTCTCGTGGGTCAGTCGGATGTAGGTGTCCGGTGGGAGGCGGA
The DNA here is from genome assembly GCF_055597585.1 of Streptomyces sp. AMJ-169. Taxonomy (NCBI): domain Bacteria; kingdom Bacillati; phylum Actinomycetota; class Actinomycetes; order Kitasatosporales; family Streptomycetaceae; genus Streptomyces; species Streptomyces sp. AMJ-169. The sequence continues at coordinate 133,114 of NZ_JBVLTJ010000007.1, read as the reverse complement.
ACGCGAGATCGGGGGCGTCCGTTCCGCGGTGTCCGTGACGCGGCCTTGGCGGAAGAAGTACTCGCCTCCTTCTGCGCCGCCCGCCGCATCAGTTGTCCCCCAAACTACAGCTGGCGGTCGCCCTGCCAGGAGTGTCGGCGGCCGTGCGGGCCGCGGTCGCGGCGTCTCCGGCGTTCAGGGACTGGGCGTACGCCTCCTTCGCGTCGGCCTTGGCGCGCAGGGCGTCGGCCTTCTGCTCGGCCGACCAGGCGTCGTCGCGCTTGGACTTGGCGCTGTAGCGGGCCTTGACGGCGTCGTCGCGGCGGGCGGACGCGGTCGCCTCGGCGTCCTCCGCCTTGCCCTTGGCGCTCTGCGCGTCGGCGGCCTCGGTCTGGGCGGTCTGTTTGTACTGGTTGGCTTCGGCCTGCTTGGCGGCGGCGTTCTTCTGTTCCGCGAGTGCCGTCTTCTCCTGCGCCTCGGCGGCCAGCCGCCTGGCACGGGCGTCGGCGGCGGCCGTCTTCGCGTCGCCCTCGGCCTTCAGGGTGACCGCGAGCTTCGCCTCGGCGTCTCCTTGTCCTTCTTCGCGTTGTCCCGGTGCAGTTTCGCCGCGTCCGAGGCGGTCTTCGCCTGGAGTTCGGCGGTCCGCGCGGCCTCCTTGCGGAACTCCGCCTTCGACTGCGCGGCCTGGACGAGCGCCCGCTGCGCGATGGTCTGGCTGTCGGCGCCGGAGGCCCGGGTGGCGGCCTCGGCGGTCTCGCCCGCCTTGACCAGGGCTTCCAGCGCCGCCACGGCACCCTTGGTGACCTGGGCTTTCTGCTGGGCGGCGAGCAGGCCCCGGCCGCGCGGGGCGCCGTTGCCGTCCGCGATCGTGTACGCGGCCTGGACGGCGGTGTCCGTGGCGGTGGCGGCCTTGCGGGCGGTGGCCAACTGGGCCTTCAGGGCGAAGAGTTGCTTCGTGGCCTGGGCCTGGACCGCGGTCATGCCGCGCTTGGCCTGGTCGAACTGGGCGGCGGGCGGGACCTTGCCGGTGTGTCCGGTGGGGACGACCCGGAACCTCTGCGAGTCGCCGCCGGTGCAGGTCCATAGCCTCGCGTCGGTGCCGTTGGTGAAGTTCGGCAGGTCGAGGCACTACGCCGAGGACGACGTCCGCAAGGCCGCCGAGCTGTGGGTGACCCGGAAGGGCAACAACGCGCTCTCGGCGGCGATCAGCCCGGCGCAGCACGACTTCCGGCGCCGCTATGCGCGGGCGATCGAGGAAGGGGACAAGGTCACGCTCCAGGCGCTCGACCTGTTCCGCAAGGACGTCCCAGATCGTCGACTACGGCGACCCCTACATGGAGATGCTCTCGATCTTCCTGCGCCTGCTGGAGAAGGTCATTGCCGACTCCGCCTGGGGCCGCTGACGTCGACATCTCGCTCGTGGGAAGGAACCGAAGTACGTCGCGCTCCAGGTCGTCATAGACAAGATGAACGACCTCTTCGGTGCCGAATCGTTCGCTGAGTCCCAGATCAGGGAGTTCGTGCAGGGACTCGTCCGGCGGCTGCTCGCCGATCCGGACCTGATCAGGCAGACCAAGGTGAACTCCAAGAAGCAGTTCGTGGAGTCACCGGACTTTCAGGCAGCCGTTACGGAGGCGGTCGCAGACAACCAGGACGCCCACAGCACGATGGCTGACTATTTCTTCACCGATGGGCCGGCCATCAACTCGATCAGCGGGCGGATCACCTTTGGTACTCGAGTAAGTCACCCGCCGGGTGAGGGGTGCCGGCTGGACAGTCCCCGCTGTCACCTCTCAACTGCCGTCTGCCGCGCGGGCGTTCAGATGGGCGGTGAGTTGCCGGAGAGCGGTCCATCCCTCGGCGGCGCTGCCCCCGCTGAGGGTGTAGTGGAGGGTCGGCCGACCCGGGGTGCCGAGTTGTTTCGGGGGTGTGGGGGTCGGTGGGTGCTGGGCGTGGTGGAGGCCGATGGTCTGGATGTCGCCGGGGCCGAGGGTGAAAGCGATGGGGGTGGGCGGGCCTTCTAGGTGGGGCGGGAGGGTGAGGTCGGCGCGGGCGGTGCGGAGGGTGGTGAGCATGGTGGTGAGGTTGTGATGGGTGGCGAGGGTTGCGGCCAGGGACTCGATGGCGTCCAGGGGGACGCCCTGTGGGGTCGAGTAGCCGAGGGTCAGGGTGGTTTCTTCGGCGACGCCGGCTGTGGTGCGGGTGGTGAGGTGGGTGGCGATGGCCGGTCGTTCGGGGGCGCCGACCGCGAGGAGGTGGGTGGGGGCGGGTGCGCGGTTGCGGGCCAGGTCGGTCAACTGGGTGGGGGACCAGGGCAGGTTGACGGGTTCGGCGGTGCCCCAGCTGGTGGGTGCCGCACCGGTGAGGTGGCGCCACGCGGTTTCCAGGGCCTGGCCGAGGATCAGGCTGGGGGCCGCGGGGTGGATAGTGCGGAAGGAGACGGTCAGCTGCCGTTGCTGTCCGAGGCCGGTCGTCGGCGTGAACGCTTCGGAGAGCGTGACGGCGGTGGGGGCGAAGGTGCCGTCGCGCCAGGCGAGGGGGGTGCCGGCGAGGCCGTCGTAGTAGCCGTTCCGCGGGTGCTGGACGATCCAGCGGTGGGGGGCGCCACCGAGAGCTGTGCGCAGGGGGAGGGTGAGGCGGGTGTGGGGTGGGGTGACGAGGTGGAGGGCCCGGTTCGTCGCGGTGGTCTCGCGGAGAATGGCGGAGAGCCAGCTGGTGAGGGGGAGGACGGGGCGGTCGGCGATGACGACCGCGGTGGAGTCGGTCAGGACGTCGACGGTGGGTACGGCCGGGCCGGGGTCGGGCACGGTGTCGTGTTCCCCGATGGCGGTGACGGTGCGGGTGGTGGCTGCTGCGGAGGGCCAGACGGTGCCGCCGAGGAAGGCGGTCAGCCGGCCGCAGAAGGCGCCGGCGAGGTTTTCGGCTTCGGGTACGGCGGTGGTGGCGCGGGCCTCTGTCCACCAGAATGGCGGTTCGGGGGGCTGCGCGTGGGGGCCGAGGAGGCGTTGGGCTTCGCCGGAGGTGTGGATGAGCAGGGGCGCTTCGACGGACACGAGGGGGCGGCCGGCGGGGGTGCACAGCTGGAGGACGGCGCCGTCCTCGGTGGCGGCGAGGGTGAGACCGGGGCCGCCTGCGTACAGGGCGGTGAGCAGGGTCTTGGTGTCGGGCATGTTCGGGGTGAGGGCGATGATGTCCCTGGTCATGGGGGTGTCTCCGGTGCAGGTTGCGGGCCTGTTTCGCGCAGGGGGTGTACGGCGCTGTCGTACTCCGCACTCGACGTCGTCGGGACATGGCCCCCGCGCGGATCAGGTCTCGTACTCGCCCACCCACGTGCGCTGAAGCAGGTGCTTCGGCAGATAGCCGGACTCCACCTCGACCGGGATGCCGCCGTCGTGAGCGAGGCAGGCGATGGCCAGCGGGCCCAGTGCGAGGAAGCCCTCGACGCTCTCTTCGCGTTCCTCGGTCTCGGTCCAGTACTGCTTGTGATGGTCCAGCGCCTCGACAAGCGCCTGGTTGAAGCCTGCCTCGTCCTTGCGGAGGAACTTGTGGAACAAGTTGATCGGCTGGTAGAGAATCTTTTCCAGCAAGTCCCGATCGGTGATTCGCGCGATATCCGGATATGAATTCTGGATCGCGGCAGTCAACTCGTCGACCAAGTTGGAGCGCTTGAGCCAGTAGGCCTGCAAAGCGCCCACCCAGTGGTAAATGTATTCGTCATAGGATGCGCCCGATGCGCGCAGGAAATCCACCGGGATCTCGCACAGCTGAGTCATCCGGGCCTGGTCGCGGCAGACGATCGCGAACCAGAACGCGGTCAGCCAGTTTCCCGCGCTGGAGTAGGACTGGACACCGGTCGCGGGAAGGGAGAAAAGATGGCGGTTGATGCGGCATGGCACGCTGCCGTCCGTACGGACCGACGTGGCGAAGAGGGCGGACCCCACCTGCATCGCGTTCACCGTCGCTTCCCAGGTCTCCAGCGCGATGGCCTCGGGATCGGCGGCGCAGTGCGCCTGTGCGGACATCACCGCCTTGTCGAAGGTGATGTCCAGCATGCGCGGCGACCGCTCAAGACGGAGGACCGACCGCGCCGTGCTGTCGGCCAGCCGCTTGGCGTAGCCCGCGTCGTCGGGCCCCGGCTCACTGTGCCGGGCAACCTGAATATTCACCGGTACTCCCGTCACCCGATGTCGAACTTGTCCATGACGTAGCCAGTGTAGTGGCCCGTGTTCTTGCTGCCCTTGACGACGACGTAGTCCAACTTTCCGTCCGCCAAAGCCTCTTCGAGCTCATCGGCCAGCTCCAGTTCGCGCGGATTCTTCTTCCCGCGTCTGCGCATTTCCCGGAGGATGTCGTTGAAGTACTGACGGGTTCCCTGGGAGACTCTTCGCCCGTCCGGGAGATTTCGGGCACCCAGTCTGGTGGTGACGCTGCTCTTCGCCTCGACCACCACCATCCTGCCGTCCGGATGGCGCCACACCTGGTCGAACTGGTCGTTTCCGTTCTTCGGTCCGTCCAATTCCATGCGCTCGTATCCCGAATAGTGTTCGGGGATCACATGGTGTTCGGCGATGGCTTCGCCGTAGGCCTCCGCGGACTCTCCCATCTGGCGGTGCAGAGGCTTGTGCGCCTGGTCGGCAGCCGCCACGGCGTCGCGGTTCTCCGGGGTGTCGTGCTGCTCCAGCGCTTCTTTGGCGGCCTTGAGGTGGTCCTCGGCCGCCTTGTCGGCGGCTATGGCCTGATGGCGGGCGTGCGAAGCGTCGTCAAGCGTGTCGATGGCATGCGCCGCGACCGTTCCGCGAGTGCCTTCCACGCCCTTCGTCAGGTAGTCCGGCGGGATCGGGTCCGGCGCCTCGGCCACAGAGACCCAGGGGCCGTTCGGGTCGGGCCTGACCAGTTGGGGAGGTATGAGACCGGTCTCGTCCGGCACGAGAAGCTTGCGGTTGCCGTTCTTCTTGTAGAAGTCCTGGAAGTACTGCGGGTCGTTGTTGGCCCGCTCCACCTGCTCGCGCGCGATGCGCTCGTGCTCGGCCTGCGTGTAGTGGTGCGCGGAGTCTCCGCCGGAGCCGGACCCGCCTTCTCCGCGTTCCCCGGGCAGTCCGTCTCCCCGGCCGGAGCCGGCACCGGGAGCCGGGCCTATCGCCGATCCGCGAGCGTGGGCGATGTCGTCCAGCGAAAGGGAAGAAGAAACGGGATGCCCGTGGCCGGAACCTTGGGCGTGGGAGCCGGACTGCCCAGCGGCCTCGGCGGAGTTGGTCCCGGCATGCGCGGCGACGAGTTCCCCCTCGTGTACCGCTCCGGTGGGAGTCGTGGTGCCGGGGTCGGCCGTCGTCCGCCGGCCGGCGGGGAGCTCCTGGGTGGCGTCCTCGATGCGCTGGTAGATCGTTCCGTCGGGGTTGAGGAGATGGCCGGTCGTGGTGTCGAGGTAGACGGTCCGGCCGAGTTCGTCGGTGCCCGCGATGGCGTCCGGGGGAATGGCCGCGGGACGTTGCGGCAGGTCGGCGCCGGCCTCGTGGGCGGTGAAGGAGCCGCCGTCGGCGAAGTGGACGGTGGTCGGAGTGCCGTGCAGGTTCTTGAGCGCGGTGAAGACGTCGCCGACCTTGGCGACGGTGAAGGAGCCCGCCTTGCCGATGTAGGTCAGCGGATCGCTGAGCCGTGCGGCCTTGCCCAGGCCGGCCAGGACGCGGGCACCGGCCCCGCCCCGGGCTGCGACGCCCGCTTCCGCGCCGACGACGAGGGTGAGGGCGTTGAAGCCGAAGGTGCCGGCGGCGCGGGCGGGGTTGTCCTCCCAGTCGTCGTAGCCGACGAAGCCCTTGAAGAGGTTGTCGAAGGCTTCCTTCTGGCGCTTCTCCGTGGGGCTTTTCTCAGCAGGGCCGAGAGTGTGGTCCAAGACCCAGTCGTAAGGGGTCATGAGGTACTGGCTGAGGCCGCCGGCCGCGTCGGCGAGGCCTTTCCACGCCTGCCCGGCCTGGTCCAGGCCCTTGCCGCCGAACATGGTGAAAAGCCCGTCGACGGTGCCGACGAACCCGTTGATGACGAAACCGTCCCAGACCAGGCTCTTGGCCTGGTGCAGGAGCCACTCCACACCCGTGTACTCGCGCTGGACCGGCGAGCCCCACGGCGTCTTCTCCGCGTGCTCCCACGCGTCCGCGCTGTAGCCGTTGAACGCCGCGTTCTTGGGGATCAGGCCTTTGTCGCCGGTCGGGTTGAGCATGTAGTGGTGGCCGCCGACCAGAGCGCTGATCTTGTTGGCGCAGTCGTTCTGCGCGGTGGCGAAGTCCTCCAGCGCCGCGGCCAGGTCGGCTCGCAGCCCGGCGTTCTCGTCGACCTTGCCGGCGTCCTCGTGCCAGTCGTCGTCGCCCGCCACGCTCGCCGCGAACGTGCCGGCCTGGGCGCGGACGCGCTCGATGCGCTGCACGATCGGGCGGGCTGCGGTGGCGTACTCCGCCAACGCCGTGGCCACGGTGAACAGTTCGTCCTTGAGGGTGTCGGCCCTGGCCGGGATCGTATGCGTGGAGGAGAAGAGCTTCTCCGCCTCCGGGGCCTGGTAGAACGCGGCCAGGCCCTGGAAGGTGGAGTGCACTCCGTGTCCGTGCTCCGCCAGGTTCCCGGCCGCCGTGTGCACGCCGGTGGCGCTCTTCTCGACCTCGTCCAGGTTGCCGGTGAAGTGCGGTATGCCTGCCGGGTCGATCGCCCCGCCGGTCGTCACCGGTCCGCCTGCTTCTTCATCGCTTTGAGGAACTCGGCGATGTCCGGCGCCTTCGCCGCCTGCGCCTGCGCGTTCTCCGCCATCTCGATGCTGCCGTTCACGTACGCCTGGGTCGCCGCCGCGGCACCCTGCGTCGAACTCCAGGTACGGGCCGCCAGATACAGCAGGCTGTCCTCACGCGCCGCGAAATACTCGCCCAGCGCCGCCGCCACCGCTCCCTGCCCGGGAACGTAGGGTCCGTACCCCTGCGCGAGACCGCCCGCCGACATGGCCGCGGTCCGCACGTGCTCACTGAGCTTCTCGCCGGCCTTCGCCAGCTCTTCGGCCTGATCACCGGTACGGCTCAGCACTCCGTACACTCCGGCCGGGTCTATGTCCCACGCCGTCACCGCGTCCCCCCCGTCCCCGTCAGGGCCGACGCGTGTTCGAGGAGTCCTCGGAACGGCGGCGTCCTGTCCACGCGCAGCCCGCATGGGTTGGACGATCGCCCGCGCGCTCAAAACCCTCCGCAGCCCTCATCGCGGCTGCGGAGGGCGAGGTCGGCCCATTGCTTGTCGAACATGCTCTCCCATCGGGAGTTGGGCCCGCAATGTCGTAAGGCTGTGGGGTGGCTTGATTCACATGATCTAACCTGGGCGTCGGCCGTTCCCACTCGGGCACTCGCGCGACCTGCGAGAGCAGGCGGGGCCCTGGCGTGAACGTCCGGAAGTACGCGATTATGGCTGCGAGTTCCGGATCTGGAGCTCGCAGCCAGCGGCCTCGGCCATGCCGTAGGCGCTGTCGACGGCGGCGTACCCCGGAGCAGTGCGATGCCGAAGGAGTACGACGGGTGTCTCTGCTCAGCACCGGTCCTGCCGCGTTCCCTGCCGAACTCCCTGCCGATCCGTACGAGTCGGCGGTCATCGCGGCCCACGACTGGGTGGACGGCAGCCGGGCGTACTACTGGATGCTGACCTTCCCGGACCACCATCGGCTCGCGGCTCTCGCCAGGCGTTGCCAGGAGGAACTGGCGCCGCTCGGTTTCGCCCCCGTACCGCTGGACGGACTGAACATCGCCCTCACCCGCGCTGGAACACCGGACGACGTCTCCTCCGGCCGGATCGACCGCCTGGCGGACGAAGCCGAGGCGTCACCGCCCGCCGCGTTCTCTGTACGTGCCATGCCGCTGGCCGGTTCCCGAGGCGCTGTCCGCCTGTCCCTCGAACCCTGAGGACGGCTGCTTGGGCTGCACCATGCGTTGTTCGAAGCGGGCGGTGCAGTTGGCCTGGCTCCGCAGAGACCGACGTCTGTCTTTCGGCCTCATCTGAGCCTTGCGTACAGACAACTGCCGTCGGCCCGCTGTCCCTGTCGTACGGACGGTCTCAGGCCTGCGGACTCTCCCGACTGTCGAACTCTCCGTGGCCGACGTCCAGTTGGTCGAGCTTCGCCGCGAAGGGTGGGCATACCGCTGGGAGGTACGGAGGAGTGTCCCGCTCAGTTAGCCCACTGGCGTCCAGAAGTAGAACCGCGACGACTTCCTTGCCGATCGGGGTCGGCTGGGTAGGTCATCTGGAGGTCAGCTTCTCGACCAGCAACAGGCCGAGTCCATTGCCCTTCAGCTCGGCCGGCGCGATCTTCGCCGACCGCGCCTGCACCCGGGACACGTCCCGTCCCGTGTCATGAACCCACAGCACCGCTACGTCACGGTGCACTTCCGCACCTATGTAGTTCGGTCTCCGACCGTGCGTTTGACCGGGCTGCTCATGAGTTCCGAGACCACCAGAACGGCGTCTTTGACCTGCTTCGGGCAGGCGCACCCTGACCTACATGTCTGCGTGCCAGGCCAGAGGGCTTGGGACAGCCGGCCAGTTTCACCGAATAATGCTGTACTCGCGTCTACTCGCGGAGGCGTTCTGTCTGCCGCCGGTCCTTTAGCGTCTGCCCGCCATTTCACTCACCGCCGGACGGCGGACGAACGGCGTGCTGACGGTGTACCGCCGCCGTCCGCTCTTGACGAGGCTCTTCACCGAGGAGCCGGTCCCGCTTCGACTGCTTTCTTCGGATGCTCCGAATCCTTCTTCCTCATGGGACCCAGTCAGTTGGAGAGGGGGCTGGCCACTTTGTGCGCGGGGTGAGAGAGCGGGAACTGGCGGGCCCGTCCGGCGTGACTTGTGCCTTCGTGTAGCGGCGGAGCAGGAACTGCTCCGTGAGCGGCTGCACCTGGACCGCCCCACCGACGGGTCATGGGCCAAGGCCGTCATCAAGCGCACCGGGTTACGGGGCATGCCCGCTCTTGTTTGCAGGTCCTGTCTTGTATCCAGATATGCCGGAGTCCCTGTGGCGACGTTCAGTGCCACAGGGACTCCGGCTTTTCATCCGAAGAATCTTGCCGATTATCGGAGAAATCCTCTAAATGCCCGAGAGGTTAGATAGGGCAAATTTCTATGTCACAATTACTTGATCGGCTTCGGGTAGTGAGGTAGGGGGCTGGTCGGCGTACCAGGCGTATTCGAGGCCAGATAGCATTCCTGAATCGATCCACAAGATGATTTCTCCGACAGGCTCGCCTTCTTTGTCGAAAACGATGGAGGTCACCGGCGCGATTCCAGTGGGAATGGGGGCGTGAGGGGCAGGGGCCTCGACATGCAGATCGACGCTTACAGAGTCCCTTCCCCAGTGTGCAACCACCTGGGTGAGATCGACCTGGCGCCGAAGTTCTGGCGATCCCGGAAAATCCGCTTGCAGGATCTTTTCCACCACTGCCCGCTCTTCAGTTGTCAGCCGACGTGGCTCAACAGGTACTTTCACTTAATTTCCTCCTGTGAACTTGTCGGCAATGAATGCTGTTCCGATTCTTGGAACGTCATTGACCACGGCTCCCCTGATGGTCACACTCTCGCCATCTATGACTCGAACTACTTCGAACCGGCCAGCTTCTGGAAGATCGTTCGCGTTCCCCAGGCTATCTACAATTCGTCGCATTGCTTGCTGGCGGCCGCCAGATCGAGCGACCAAGTCGGCGAAGCCATGCTTCTCTGGGTCAATAATATGCTCCAGCTTTGCTGGCGTACTTGCCGACTTGTAGGTTTCATCCAGTATTTGCCGGCAGAGTGCACCGGAATTATGCACGAGGACTGGAGTTTTTCCAGCTAGTACATAATATGTGTGTAGATCATCGACTGTGAGGTTGTACGTCCGGGCCGTCTCCTCGAAAGCGCGGTTGTTCCGGACGGTGATGGTGGTGCCGTCGGGGGTGCGGAGGGTTGTTCCTGGGCTGAGGTGTTCGGTGTTGACCCAGGTTCCGGCGGAGGGGGACCAGAAGGGGTGTTCGTTGGTCGCGGTGAGGTGTTCGGTGCCGTGGCGGGTGGTGAGGGTGAGTTCGTTGAAGTGTTTGTCGTGCTCGGTGATGATCTGCCGGGTCACGGTGCGGGCGGCGGTGATTCCGGTCAGCGGGTCGGTTGCGGTGACCTGGTCACCGGCCTGGACCGATTCGATGTTCTTGGCCGAGCCGTCGGCCATGAGGACCTTGGTGCCGGCGAGGAAGCACTGGGTGCATTTCTTGGCGGCTTTGGCCGCGCGGGACGCCTCGACGATGTCCTCGACGCCTTCGGCGCCCTTCTTGAGGAGCTTGACCTTGCCGAGGGGAAGGACCCCGGCGACGGCGATGACGCATTTGCCGAGGGTGGGTTCCTTGGCGCAGTCGATGAGGTCGTTGACGCCGAGGATCTCCATGCCGCCGTTGAGCAGGAGTTTGGCGAGATCGGGGGAGGCCTCGGGGAGTTCGAGAGGCTGGCCCGCCAGCGCGCAGGGCGGGGGGTTGTCGCGGGACATGTAGGCGATGCACCGCTTGCGGTCCTTCGCCTGTTTGTCCTGCTCGCGCTGCTTCGCACGCTGTTCTTCGGCCTGCTTGCGGGCTGCGGCCTCCTCGGCCTTGCGCTTGGTCATGACGTCGGCCCAGGCGCTGGAGGCTTCGGCCTTGGCCTGGGTGGCGCTCTTGCCCGCGGCGATGGCGTCCATCTCGGCGTTGTCGGCGGCCTCGCGGGCGCTGGAGGCGGAGTCCCGCGCATACCCCGCAGACCACTCCGCCCGAGCGGCCGACTCGGCCGCAGCGGCGGCGTCCTGGTCGGCGCGGTCTGCTGCCGCGCGTGCGGTCTTCGCTGACTGGGCCGCCTGGGTGGCGCTCGTCTGGGCCTGGTCGGCGGACTTCTTGGCGTCGGCTGCGTAACCACTCGCCTGGGCGGCGCTCTTCTGGGCCTCGGCGGCTGCCTGGTCGGCCTCGGTCTTGGCGTTCTTCGCCGTCGCGGCGGCCTTGGCCGCGAGCCAGCTGTCGGCGCGGGCCGCCGCCGCGATGCCGTCCGTCTCGTCCAGCAGGCGCTGCATCTGCGCGATGTGGGTCTGGGCGAGCTTGTCCTTGCGGTCGGCCATGTACTGGCCGGTCTGGAGGAAGGTGTGCAGCTCGTCGGCCGGGCCGGTCAGGGCGGTCTTCGCGGCGGACTGGGTCTCGGGGCCGCCGTCGTTGACGAGTTTGGAGGCGAGGACGCGTTCGTCGGTGGTGCGGGCCTGGTACTGGCCGCCGTTGAGGAAGGCCTGCATCGCGCGCGGGGTGCCGTCGGCGAGGGCGGCCTTGGAGGCCTCCTTCACGGACGGGCCGCCGGTGTTGTTGATCTGGGAGACCAGGACCCGGTAGTCGGTGGCGGCCACGGTGTACTGGCCGGCGGTGTAGAAGTCCCGGATCTGCTGGTCGCTGCCCTTGAGCGCCTCGGTGGCGCCGACGCGGACGGTGTCGTACGGGCTGGTCGCGGCGAGGTCGGAGACCTGCTGGCGGATCTCGTCCGTCTCGGCCTGGGCGGCGCCGGTGCGCAGCCAGGCCAGGACCGTGGCGTCGCCGCCGGACAGGGCCTGGGCGGCGGCGTCCTGGCGCCAGGCGCCGTACTGCTTCAGCGCGCGCAGGGCCACCGCGCGGCCCTTGGCGGCGACGGCCGCGGTGTCCGCGCCGGGCTTGGCCGCCTCGGCCGCGAGGGCCGTGGTGTCCTGGCCGATGCGGACGTCCTCCAGGGCGACCTGCGCCAGCTGGGAGGTGAAGGTGTCGGCGGCGTCCTTCTGCGAACGGGCCGTCTCCATCGCCGCGTTGGTGCGGGTCAGGAGGTCCTCGGCCTCGGTCTTGCGGGTGACGTCGAAGACCTTGTGCGCGGTGGCGGCGGCAGCGGTCGCCGTGTCGGCGGCCTCCTTGGCCTTGGCCGCCTGCTTGGCCGACTCCGCGGCGGCGGTCGCGGCCTCGCCCGCGTGCTTGGCGGCCTCCTCGGCCGCGTCCGCCGCGTTCTCGGCGTGCCGGGCCGCGGAGTTCGCCGCGTCGCGGGCCGCGTAGGCGGCCGAGGCGGACTCGTCCGCGAGCGTGGCGGCGGCGCTCGCCGCGCGGTTCGCCTCACGGGCGTGCCGCCGCGTCTCGGCAGCCGCCGCAGCCGCCTCGGCGGAGTGGACACCCGCGGCGTCCGAGGCACGGCTGGCCTCGTCGGCCGCGTTCGCCGCCGCGTTCGCGTTGCTGACCGCGCTCTGCGCTGAGCGGACCGCGGCACCGGCCGCCGCCGACGCCTTCGCGGCCTGCTCGGCAGCCGCCGCAGACGCCTTGGCCAGCGCACCGGCCGCACGCGCCGACGCGGCCATGGTCTGCGCCTTCGCCGCGCTGTTCTTGTCACTCGCCGCGTCGGCGGCCGCTTTGTACGCGGCACCGGCCGCGTTCGCGGCAGCGGTCGCCGCCGCCGAGGTCTGCGCCGCCGCCAGCGCGGCGATGCGCGCCGAGCGGTTGGCCGCGTTCGCCGCGCCGATCGCGGTCTGCGCCGCGTTCGCGGCGGCCCGCGCCGCGTCGGCCGCCTGCCGCGCGTAGGCGGCCGCCTTCAGCGAGTCGTTCTTCGCCGCCGCCGTCTCCCTCGCGGCCTCCTCAGCCGCCGCCTTCGCCAGCCCCGAGGCCAGGACCGCCTTGTCCGACGCCTCCTGCGCCGCCTTCGTGGCGTCCTCCGCCTGCGCGCCGGCCTGCTTGGCCTGCTCGGTCAGCTGCGCGATCGTGGCGTGCTCCTGGTCACGGTCGCGGGCGGTGAACTGCCCGACCTCCAGGAACTCCACGACGTCGTCCGGCGTCCCCTGCAACGCGAGCTTGCCGGCCGCCTTCATCGCCGGGCCGCCCGAGTTGACCAGCTTGGAGACCGCGACCCGGTTGTCCGTCACGCGGGCCGGGTACTGGCCCTCCGCGAGGAACTTCGCCACGTCCTCCGGCGTCCCCTGCAACGCCGCCTTGCCGGCCTCCTGCACGCCGGTGCCACCGAAGTTGATGACCCGCGACGCCTCGACCCGGCGGTCCTGCTCCAGCGGAGCCTTCCAGCCGTCACGCAGGAACGCCGCCACGTCCTCGGGGCTCTTCCCCAGCGCAAGGGCGGCCTTCGCCGCCTCCCGCACCGCGGGGCCGCCCGCGTTCACGACCCGGCTGATCTCCACCCGGTCGTCGACCATCTGAAGAACGTCCACGTCGTCGAGGAACGCCCGGATCTCGGTCGGCCCACCGAGCAGCGCCTGCTCCGCCGCCTCCTTGACCCCGCTGCCTCCGGTGCGCCAGTACTCCACCACGAGCGGGCGGTTGAGCAGTATTGCCGAATCGTCGTCCACGGCTGCGGCCACCGGGGCGCCGAGAAGTCCTACGGCCAGGGCGAGCGGCAGCAGCCCGGCGACCGCGCCGCGGGCCCGTACGGACCTGGGGGCTCGGTCATGTGACGCCCGTACGGGGCGCCAACGCTTTGTCATCTCACGTCCACTTCGATAGTTCACACCCCCTCCGCGACACGTCGAACCAGTCGAGAACGTGTCAGAACGGACACTTTCTCGGCGGTGAGTGTTTGCTCGGTGAATCCCAACTCGGCCCAGCTGTGCGGAACTTGTGGGCGGTATGCAGGCTTTCGAGGGGGTGCTCTTCACGCATTTCTCAGGAGATTCTTACATATGATTAACTTTCGCCAACCCGGGGGGATGCTCCGTTTCCTCCCTGTTCATGAAGAAGGAAGCAGATGGCGATACTGCGTGCCCGTAAGGCACTTGGGCTCGGACTGTGCGGCGCCGTGGCGGCCGGTATCGGCGTGACGGCCCTGCCTCTGGGCTCCGAGGCGACGGCGGCGGACGCCAAAATGCCCTCCGCGGTCGAGGACTTCGGCTATCCGGGCGCCGACCGCGTCTACCAGGAGCGCAAGATCACCCTCAAGCAGGGCGACGGCAACGTCATGCTGGTGGACTGCGCCGAGACCTGGAACATCAAGATCGAGTCGCGTCTGGACAGCAACGGCTACTGCTTCCGCGTGACGGCGAAGACGGGTTTCCTCTCCCTCGAACTGCCCGACGCCTACGGCGTGTGGACCGAGGACCACCCGGTCTCGGCGACGCTGACCGCCGCCGGCGGCAAGACGGTCGTCAAGGTCCCGGCCGACGAGTACCAGCCGGTCGGCGAGGCCGGTAACACCGGTCTGCGCTCCGTCCTCGTCGAACTCCGCGTCACCGGCTGAACCACGCCGCACGCCCCACTTCGCGTCACCGGCTGAGCCGCACCGCGCGTCCAACTCCCCACCACAGCAACCCTGCTGCGTCCATCACGCGCTGCCGGCCTTCGGCCGCGGCCATCCGTAGGAGCACTTCTTCATGACCCGTTTCCCCGCCCGCGCAGCCGTCAGCGGCGCCATAGCCGCCGTCATGGCGACAGGCGTTCTCGTCGCCGCGCCCGCTCAGGCGCTGGACGGAACCCAGGCGGCGGACTCGTCGTACGCGTTCACCGCGAAGCTGTCCATCGGCGCCTTCAGCTCCACCGACAGCACTGCCCGCTCCTGCACCGCCACCCTCGTCAACGCGCAGTGGCTGCTGACCGCGAGCAGCTGCTTCGCCGCCGACCCCGCGGCCGGATACACGGTCGCCGCCGGGGCGCCGAAGTGGAAGACCACCGCGACCATCGGCCGCGCCGACCTCACCACCACCGCCGGACAGGTCCGCGACGTCGTCGAGCTGGTCCCGCGCGCCGACCGCGACCTGGTGCTGGCGAAGCTCGCCACCCCCGTCCGCGGCATCCTGCCGCTGCGCGCCACCGCGACCGCCCCGGCGGCGGGGGACAAGTTCACGGGCGCCGGGTACGGCCGGACGAAGAACACCTGGGTGCCCAACCTCCTGCGCACCGGCACGTTCACGGCCGGCCAGGTCACCGCCACGGGCGTGGACATCGACGGCACACCGGTGTGCAAGGGCGACACCGGCGCCCCCGTCGTCCGCGAGAAGGACGGCCTGCTGGAGCTCGCCGCCGTGACGACCGCGTCCTGGCAGGGCGGCTGCCTCGGCTCGGCCGAGACCCGCACCGGCGCCACCGCCACCCGCGTCGACGACCTCGCCGCCTGGATCAGGCAGTCCACCGCCCCGACCCTCACCCCCTGGCGCCTCCAGATGGTGACGACGGCCGGCAAGGACCTCTTCCACACCATCCGCGACAGCAACTGGGACTGGTCCGCCTTCGGGGACGTCGAGCGGGCCGCCGGCGGCATCGGGGACATCGCGGTAGCCGCCGACGCCGCGATCTCCGGCACCAACCACGTCCTCGCGCTCGGCGCGGACGGCGTGATCTACCAGGCCACCCGCAACTCCAACGGCACCTGGGTCGCCTTCCGCCCCCTCACCACCGAACTCGGCGCCCTCGCCGGCATCAAGAAGATCGCCGTCACCTCGATCGGCAGCGAACTGGGCCTGGCCGCCATCACCGCCGGCCGCGTCTACCACGCGGTCCGCGACGCCGACGGCAAGTGGAGCAAGTGGGGCGACGTCACCGCGAGCCTCGGCGCCCTGAGCGCCGCCCCGGTCGACATCACCGCCGCCCGCGTCGACACCGCCACCCACATCGGTGTCGTCACCGCCGACGGCAAGGCCTTCCACACCATCCGCAACAGCGACCGGACCTGGGAGAAGTGGGGCGAGATCACCAAGATCTCCGGCAGCCCCGCCAAGGTCGCCGGCATCGCCTTCGCCGGCACCGGCACCGACCTCCAGGCCGTCCTCACCGAACCCACCGGCGGCGTCAAGCACGTCGCCCGCGCCGCCTCCGGCGTCTGGGGCGCCTTCGGCAACCTCGCCGGCACCCTCGGCACCACCCCCGTCACCGGCGTCAGCGCCGCCGCCGTCGACAACGAGTTCCACACCGCGATCATCACCGGCGGCCGGATCAAGCACACGATGCGGCACACCAACGGCACCTGGGAGCCCGCCGACACGCCTCCCGGCGCCCCGGCCGACCCCACCTCGCTGGCGCTGACCGGCAGCTGGAACTGACCAGGCAGGCACACACGGCGCAGGCCCGCCGCGTGCAGGTGCGGCGCCGGTCCGCCGTACGAAGGCACCGGCCCGCTGTACGGAAGCACCGGTCCGCCGTACGAAGGCGCGGGTCCGCTGTACGAAGGCGCCGGCCCGCCGTACGGAGGCGGACCGGCGCCGCACCTTCCGCCACACCCGCCACTCCCGCCACACCCCCCACCTCTCCTCCACGCGCGCCGCTTCCCGCGATGCACCGCCTCCTCTCCGGACACCGGGCATCGCGCACCCCACGGCCCACAGCGCGTCCTCGGTCCCAGGACACCGCAATGCCCCGCACCCTCGAACTGACCCGCCCGACCCCGCCCAGCCCGGCCCCTCCGCCCCGCCGCCCGCGCTGGTCGCACGGCACCGTCGCCGACCTCTTCACCGGCCACACCAACAGCCTCGGCATCATCCGGCTCGCCCTCGCCACCGCCGTCGTGATCTCCCACGCCCGCGTCCTGGGCTACGGCGGCAAGGAATACGGCCACCACTTCACCGGCGGCCAGACCGACCTCGGCAAACTCGCCGTCTACGGCTTCTTCGTCCTCTCCGGCATCCTCGTCACCCGCAGCGGCACCCGCCTCCCCACCGGCCGCTTCCTCTGGCACCGCGCCCTGCGCATCCTGCCCGGCTACTGGGTCTGCATAGCCCTGACCGCCCTGGTCGCCGCCCCGCTGCTGTACGGCCACGTCCACGCCACCCTCGACGGCCTCCACCCCCTCGGCTACCTCAAGGCCAACTGGGCCATCACCACCCGCGAGTACGACATCTCCGGCCTCATGACCCACCAGCGCGCCGCCGGAACCGTCCACGCCCCCGCCTTCAACGGCTCCCTGTGGACCCTGCGCTACGAAGCCCTCTGCTACGCCGGCGTCGCCCTCCTCGCCGTCACCGGCATCCTCACCCGCGCCCGCCGCGCCGTCCTGCTCATCACGGCGTTCCTGGGCTGGCTCATCGTCCGCCAGGCGATCGCCACCCCCTTCTGGACCGGCCCCTCCGACGCCCGCTACCTCCACGTCCTCGACCTCCCCCCGATCGGCGAGGTCACCCCGGCCTGGCTGCTCTACCTCGGCTTCGCCTTCTGCCTCGGCGCGCTGATCGAGCTGTACAAGGAACACGTCCCCGTCAGCGACCCCCTCGGCGCGACCGCCCTCGCGGTCCTCCTCGCCACCCTCCACTACGGCCACTTCTTCGTCGCCGGCCTCCCCGCCCTCGCCTACGTCCTCCTCTGGCTCGCGATCCGCCTGCCCGCACCCTTCCGCCGCATCGGGGCGCGGGAGGACTACTCCTACGGCATCTACATCTACGGCTTCCTCGTCCAGCAGATCCTCGCGGTCTTCGGCATCCCCCGCCTGGGGATGGCCGTGTACCTGCTGCTGACCATGACGTTCACCCTTCTTCTGGCCGCCGGTTCCTGGCACTTCGTCGAGAAGCCTGCGTTGCGGTTGAAGGATCTGGGCCGCCGCCGGCCGAAGCAGACCGCGACAGCCTGAACCGAGCCTGGCGGGCGCCGTCATCCGTCCGGTTCCGATTCCTTCGGAGAGCGGCGTCGTTCAGCCGCGTGGCACCTCGACGAGTGACAGCAGTCCCCCGAGAGCCGTGACACCACGCCACGGTGCAGAGGACGAGGAGGTGGTTGCCCCGCTCGCCCAGCAGCCGCATACCGGCCCACAGCAGCAGCGGCATCGACAGCAGGCCGACCGCGCTCGCCAACGCCCCCTCCAGCCACCCCGCTCCCATCACATCGCCTCCGGTGGGCGGAGGAGTTCTCCGCCCACCGGCACAGGGTGTTCCATAACCGATAGCACACGGCCGCCGTGAGCCCCGAAATGAGTATGCCTTTGCTGGAAGGACTTCATGGATGGGGCGATGTTGTCCGGCAGCCAGTCCGTGGCACGGTTGTCGGCCTTGGAGCGGCTGGAAGGGACGATGCCGTGGATCGACTCGGTCCGGTCTCCGCACGGGTTATGGCGACGGCGGCTGTCGCGGTGCCCTGGTGGTGGAGAGGGGGGGCGAGAAGCTGGCGGCGTGCGGACGGCCGCCGTCTCGTCCCCGTGGGTGTAGTAGCGGACGCCCTCCTTCGTACCGTCCGGCTCGCCTCGACGTCCGCCGGTGTCCAGGTACCGGCCCCTGCCTCGATCAAGTCAGCCGCAGCGAACCGGACCCGCTCACGCCGATCGGGTTCGCCGGCCGCCGGCCCACCGCCATCGGGACACCTCATACCTCCGGCATGGCGTGGCCCACATCGGCCGTGGCACAAGTCTGCGTCCGAACGAGATGGTGGGTGGGGCCCGCCGTAGGGATCATTCCTGGTGGTTGAGGTTGTCTCCCACGAGGAAGGGCGGATAGCCGAAGCGTTTTCCAAGAGTGATGAAGGTGTCGTAGGCCGGTGTCTCGATCCTTACGAAGTACTCCTTCATCGCGCGCAGGAACAACCGGTAGCCGAGGTCGGCACAGACCTGGCCGGTGACCGCTTCCAGGGCGGGGACGAGGCCGGTTGCCGGGGCGCCGTACAGGCGGCCGTCCGTCACCGCGCGGTCGAGGTCGTCCGCGGCCAGTGCGACGGTCTGGAGAACGGCTTGCCGTAGTCCCTCGTCGAGTACGGGCTGTGGGGGCGCGGGGACGAAGTCCGGGGCGTCCTGGTGGACACGGGTGAGCCATGCCTCTCTCATCCGGTGCAGCCAGGCGCGGGTGTCCAGGCCGTGCTCGGCCGGGTCGAAGCAGCCGTGGACGGCCCCGAGCCAGACCGTGCGCAGGGTGTCGTCCGGGAGCGGGGAACCCGTCAGCCGGTCGATGTCCTGGCCGAGTTGTCGCGCCTTTGTCCGGTCGAACGTGTCCACCGCGGTCTCGGCCAGGCGCAGCCACAGCGCGTCCGGGCCGCCGTCCCGCAGGAAATGCCCGGCGTCCTCTGCCGAGAGGGAGTCGAGGATGCTCCGCTTCGAGGCGACCCAGGTCAGCCCGATGTCCTCGACGGAGGTGTCTTCGAAGTACGGGTCCTCCGGTGTCACGGTCAGCCTTCCAGGTATGAGGTGTAGACGACGTACTTGCCCTTGTGGGGTTTGCCCACGTACTTCAACTGGATGACGACGACGTTGGTCTCCACGTCCCAGACCTCCACGGCGTCACCCTTGCGTACCCACTTCTTCCCGATTGTCTGTGCCTGCTTGACCGTCCAGGCCGCTAACTCCTGGGCTTTGCCGGACTGGACTATCCACTGTTGCATGGCCGATTCGATGGCCTGTGCTGCGATGTTCTGGCTGGCCGAGCGCGTGGCGATGCCCTTGTCGGATTCCCTCCGCCTTCTGTGCCATCTTCTCGTCGTCCGGATTATGTGGTCCTTCAGGGTGTGGACCCCTTTTATGTCTTCTCCGCCGGGACCGGCCGGTGGCGCTCACCATCGGCGGCGCCGATTTCGCCTGCAACCCGGTCATCCCCTCGTACGACGCGTCGCGGGCCTACGAACTGTCAGTGCTGATCGTGGTGTTCAATAACTGCGCCTGTCCGTCGACGAACCTCAACTACCGCCGTTCTACCTCGGGTGGGGGTGCGGCCACCGGCGAACGGCTCGGCACTGATCTGCGCAGGGTGTCCCGACTGGCCGCGTTCACCGAGTCGTTCGAGATGTACACCGAGACGGCCGACGCCCTCACGCTCGCTCTGGAGCGTGCCTTCAAGGCTGTGACGGACGGTACGACTGCCGCCGTCGACGTCCTCGTCACCCGCGATCCTGGAGGTTTATGCTCGTGACCGCGGGTATCGCTGCCGCCCTCCTGGGGAAGGGCGGCCTTGGTCCCGAGGGCACGCGTACCATCGCCGACGTGTTTGCCTGGGCCGTCCTGATCGCTCGTGTCCCCGTTTACCTGGACCTGCCAGCTGAGGGCGTGGTCAATGGTCGGCCCGAGATCAGCGTCGAGTCGACGGCACCGGCCGCCGCCGTCCTTGACGCCGACCGTGAACCCAGCCTGGCCCTCACCGTAGCTGCCGCGAAGTCGTACGACGGGCCGGGGCGAGTGACGTCGCCGTGGTCGGCATACGCCGGATCTTCCGCACCGGCGCCATCGGCTACTCCGAGGCGTGGATCGCCGCACAGGGTCACATCGACATTGCTTTCGCCGCCGGATGCCAGGCATGGGCTACACCGGGGCCAAGGGCGCGGCCGCTGTCGTCGTACCGGCCTGCGCGCTGCTGCTCCTCGACATGGCCCCCGCAACCATCGTCCTCTGCAAGATCTGCCAGGCGAAGGCGAACGGCGCCGCTACCTAGGGAGCCGCGACCACCACTGACCCGGAGCGGACGGCGATGCCGCTGCCGCCCGGGGTGCGAAGGGTTCCGGTATGTCGCCCGCCTTCGAACTCCTCACCAGTGCGCTGGTCGGGGCGCCTGTCTTCTCGGCCTTCCGCTCTAGTGATCCGCCAGAACGCGCTGCTCATCGCCCTCGATCCGGGTGCTTTCGGGGGTCCGGACGCTTTCACCGGGGCTGTCGATGCCGCGCTGGCGGAGGAGCAGGGAGAGAGGAGGAAGCGTGGCGCGGCTTGACTGCGTACGCCGATAAGTCGGGCGTCGTGCTGCCGGTGAGGGCGGGCTGGTGAGCCCGCGGCCTCACCTCTGTACGGCCCCTAGCGGGGCGTCTCGTCCTTCAGCATTTTTCGCAGCTCCGCGCGGAGTTCGGGGCTGTCGGGGTGGCCGTGCACCGATGCGGCGTGCTCGGCGGCGGCCTGGACGACTTCCTCTTCTTCGCCGGAAATCGCCAGGCTACAGTTGGATTCGCTGGGGTAGTCCCGGCAGTCGGCGACTTTACGCATGAGTGCCTCCTCGGGAGGGTGGGTCCCTGTTCCAGGGTCTCACCGTTCCGCCTTTTCGGTCGCCTTAGGTGTGGTCGGTGACTGCTTCGCAGGCCACGAACCTCTGGTCCTCCCAGTCGAGGGCGTCGCGCATGAACAGGGCCCGTCGCTCGGCAAGTGAGAGAGGGACCGTCTCCCAGCCTCGTCGGATGTCAGCGAGGCGGGCGACCGCGTGCCGACGGCCTTCTTGTCGACCGCGTCACGGGGCATGTCGGCATCCGGGGCCTGTGGGTTGCGGATGCCGTAGGCGGCTTCGATGTCCCGTCGTGGTTGCCGGGAACGGCGAAGGCCGTCAGGCGGTTCGCCAGCTGGGCGAAGCGGATGATCGCGTACGCCATCAGCCGGCGGGTGAGCCGGATCTGCTCGGTCAGGGTGAGGCGGGTCCGCCAGGTGTTGGCGCCGCTCTGGGAGACGTGTCCCTTGACGTGATCACCGAGCCAGGCGAGGTGGACGTGTTCGATGTCGAACCGCTTGCGGTACTCGGCGAGGGGACCGGCGGCCTTGCTGCCAGTAGAGGTGCGTGTACCCGGCCTTGGGCCCACCACGCGTGTGTGACCGAGGAACATGTCCCAGCCAGTTCGATCTAGAACGCGTCGAGCGTGTTGGTTTCCACGCCGCTCGGGAGGTTGACCAGGGCGCAGCTCTTCTTGTCCGCGGGGGAGTGCTGACGGTAGACGAGTTTCTGCGCCTTGAATTCAGGCTTCGTGTCCAGGTCGGGGACTTCTGTTTTCGGGAGATGAAGTTACTTCGATGTAGCTGGAAACTATAAGTCCCGCCCTGACGGAGACGGGCCAGATAGGTGTTATTGAGTGGAGCGGTCAGTAGCGGTTTTTGCGTGAGAGGGCAGCTGCGTCTTGTGCCTTCGCTGCTGCCGATGAGAGCTTTTCCGCTGCATTATTGATGAGTCCCGCCGCATCAGAGAGACCTCGGATTTTTTCCGCAGCGTTCGAGAAAACTATAACGCTGTCTGGGAGTGACCTGAGAGATTGAGACGCCTTATGAAGTAGAAACGCGGTGTCCTGGAGGTGCCTCAGATCGCGGGACGCGTTGTTGAGCATGAGGATGCTGTCCTCGGAGATTCCGAAACCGTGAACCCTGGGATCGGAGATCTCCTTGACCACGCTCCTCAGCAGGCTTGCGAGTTCAGGGGCGGTTCTGGCGAACTCGTCCAGTGCGGGATCCAGCCGCTCGAAGAGTTCATGCTGCGCTTCCTGGATCATCCTGGCCAGCTTTTGTTCGGTCAGATCCGTTAACCCTGCGAGGGCGTCGATTCCATCGGACTCCCGAGAATATTTCCAGCCTTCAAGAACCTCGACCGTGAACTCATCGCTTCGAGGACCGTCCACCAATTTGTGATGCGGTGTACACAGCAAGATCAAGTTAGCGAAGCTATTCCGATCCTGAGTGTTGAGGGAAGTATCCGACCGTGGGCCGTTGTCCTCGAACGCGCGGATGTGGGCGATCTCAAGGTTCAGGAAGGGATCACCCTCGATGATCTTCAGGATGGGGATCCGGCACTCGGGGTAGTAGCAGCCGCCGCGAGCGAGAGTGGTCAGGGCGGCGATGGTGGCGTTGCTGTAGGTGCGACGAGGCTTGGAAGTCACGTTGTCTCCTTCGGGTGGGCAGGACACTCCTAAGTTAGGGGGCGCCACTGACAATGGGCCTTTGGATCAAGGGAGTCAGAGGTCACGAGGAGCTAGCCGCTCGGCGGCTGCTAGGTGCTCGGCCCGGCCGTCGAGGACGCGGCAGTTTCCCGGAGGTGGCGACCTCGCCGAGATGACCTCGCCCTCCGGTCTGATCACCTCCTACACCTACACCTACAGCGGTCTCGGCCGGAAGATCGCCTAGAAGCAGCTCTCCGGCGCCTTCCACGTAGGCGTCACCACCACCTCCGCCTACGCCCGCTGCGGGTTGCTGCTCACCGTTGTCAGTCCGCGCGGCAACAACACCACCTACCGCTACGACACGTTCGGCTGCCTCGTGCAGGAGACCGTCCAGGCCGAGGAGAACGGCAACGCACCCGTCACCTTCAATCCGTCCGCCCTGACCGGCTACAACACCTTCGGCGAAGCCACCGAGGCCAAGGACCCCGCAGCAACGTCACCTGTGGCCAGGTCGACCATCGCGGGCCGCACCAGCGCCGTCACCTTGACGACCTACGGTTACGGCCTCGGTGAGAAGGAGGCAAGCAGCGCAGGCGCCAACCCTCACAACCAGGCCAACCGCATGACTTCCTGTACCAAGGACGGCATGACCACCGCTTATGCCTGGGACGTGTCTGGGAACTGCACCCAAGCCGGCAGCAAGACAGCGATCTGGCGAGGCACTTGAAGAGTGGGGGGCGATTTCTGTTTCGGAATGGGGAAATTTAGTGCCTACTTTGGGGTTTATTCGTCTCCGGGTGGTGAAGTCGTCGAAGCTGTTCAGGTGTTGGAAGATTTTCATCAGATGGCTGACGAGCATCCGGTGGTCCGGCGATTGTATGAACCTTACGGTCTGTTCGTTCCTGGCGAGGGAGGGCTGATTCCCTGGGGAGTTTCAGTGACCGCTGTGGAGTACTACTGGATCGCTCATCCAGATAGTCCCTCCGAGGAGTGGGTGCTGGCTGTTCGAGAGCATGGAGGGGAACTTAAGGAGTACAGGATGCCGATGTCGGAGTTCGTTTACAGAATGCTTACTGATGTGGGATTCGGGCACTTCGGTATCGCTGACCTGGTTCCTGATCCCTTTTATGTTCAGATTCATTGACAGGCGGTCGGGTCATGGGATCGGCCGCGCGCTGGGACGGGCAGAATGTGCGGCGCTGGCTACCTTCGCGGGTGGCCGATGGGCCCCCGAAGCAGGGCGACCAGCCGAAACCGGTGGCACTGCGCGGCAGCCTAGACGCGGAAGAATAGAGGGAGGGGTGGCACCCGGCCGGCCTGTTAACCGGTGTTCCACTCTCATGGCATCGGCCTCGACGGTCAGCGTGAAGGGGGTGTGGCGCCGGCAGCGGGACACCGTATACCCGAGACGCCGTAGGAGTACCGGGCGTGCTCGCCGACCGTCAGCATCCTGGCCGCCGCGAGCACCTCGCCTTGGTGGTGGGTGAGGCAGAGGTATATGCGGCCGGGGTTCTCGGTGTTCAGTACGGTCCGTATGCGTTGGAAATAGGCTGGCGGGTGGGGAGTTGAGTGGCCCAGTTCGGCGGTCTCGGCACCGTCTTCGCTGCCCAGCCCACGGGTCGGCGATCGCCGCTTTGACCTCCTCGGCTCCAGCCACCGCTGAAGATCCGACGCGGCCCGATCACCCGGCCATCGGACAAGTAGGCCAGATAGTGCTTCAGCCTCGGCAATGGCTGCAGCAGCTCCACGCCGACAAGATGGCTGTTCCTCACCCTCGATGCAACGCCCCTCCAATTCCCGTCAGCGGGGTGACACCACAAGAAGTCGGCCTTCCGATCTCACGGCTCCCGCTAAGCTGCGCCAGCATCTGCCGCACCGCTCCGAGTTCTCTAACCCGTCGCCCTGAAGGACGAGCGGCGTGCTTACGAACGCAACGCGCATGGAGTGCGGATCAGAACGAGCAGCGACTGACCGTCTGCCCGCATACCGGAACCGGGGCGCACATCTCACGGAGGTAGAGGGCGGCATACTGCCTCCGCTGGAAAGATGAGGGGAACTCGGTTTGTTCGTCTGCTCATGCCGGCGGCGGTAGTGCGCCTTCGCTCCGGGCCAGGTCCTGAGTGATGCGAAGGCCTGCACATGCCTGGTGCGGTTGAGGCGGTCGTCCTTGATGCCGGCGAACGCCCGGCTGCCAAGCTGGACGCCGAGATCGGGAAAATCGCGTCAGCTCCTGGGCGTTGGAGGAAAGCCTCCTCCAACGTCTTCGTGAGATCGCCCGCAGCCATGCAAGCGGTCTCCAACTGGCGCAGCAGGGCGAGCATCCGCTTGCCGGGTGCGTCCTCGGTTGATGGTGGGCTTCGTGTGCCGGGACCGTGCGCTTTTTCCTCCGGGGTGGTCGGATCCTCGAAGTGCTGCGGACGTTCGCCGACGGCGTCGAACCTCGCCCGCATAGGCATCCCCGACGAGAAACCGCCTGCCCACCCCCCATATGCCGCCAGCTCCACGCCGCTGAGAAGGAACGCGCGCCCCGCGTAACCGCAAGCCCAGACACACGACCTAGGCGCGGCGCCAGCCAGTCAGAGCTCCCCGCGTGCGCTCACACCATCGGGTTATTTCCGGCATACCTCAACTCCGGTGTGGAAGTACCCATTTGGATCCCATCGGCTACCAGAGCCGATCCAGGAAGGCAGTAGCCGGGAGTGCCCCGCGCTGTCGCCGGCTTCTGCTGCAAGGGACCGTCGCCATGCCTGACAAAGAACACCGGACTCGGCTCAGCCCCCGCGCGGGCCTGGTGCGGTCGGGGTACAGGATCCGGCTGCGGCGCGACCCCCTTGCCTACATCGAGGAGTTGAGCCGCCGCAGCACCGCGGGCGTGATGCAACTTCCCTGGGGCGGCTGGTGTGTTCGCGATACCGAGTTGGCGCAGACACTGCTGCGGGACCCGGAGTATCACATCGGCGGGTCGGTTTTCTTCGGTGAGTTGCTGCCCGCCCGCGATGCGCAGATCGAACTGGGGCGTGCGGTGCGCGGGCTGCTGCGCTCCGGACTTCCCCGCTACCGTGCCGCGTTGCCCGAAGCAGTGGCCGATCTGCCAACCGCCAGTCGGTGGCCGGACGCCGGTACGCGGCTGGTCCACCGTTGTCTGGCGGACTTGCTGCTGCATCCCGGTACGCCTAGCGGCAGCCGTGAACTGGTGCGGCAGGCCGCGTACGGAGGTGTCGCGGTGCGGTCGGTGTACGTGTGGCAGCGGGGCCGGGCCGAGGTGGTGCGGGCCAGGTACGTCGCCGCCTTGGCCGAGGAGGCGCGCCGTCGGCGTCGGCAACCTGCCGGTGAGGCACGGGACTTGCTGGACGCGGTGCTCGCCGTGTGCCCGGAAGCGGAGGTGTCCGACCGGACGGTGGCCGGGCTGCATCTGATGATGTTCCGGGCGATCCTGGCTCCCGTCAGCGCCGCGCTGGCGTGGTCGGTGCTGCTGGGCTGTCTGCATCACACCGAGGCTGCGCCGTATCGCACCGAGGTCGAGCCCCATCACACCGGGGCCGAGCCCCATCACACCGAGGCTGCGCCCCATCCCACCGAGGCCGCGCCCTGGCCCTGGCCGGTCGATCACGTCGTGCGCGAGGCGCTGCGCCACCGGCCGGTGCCCTGGATGCTCGGGCGCACCCTCCCGCGCGCCATGGAACTCGGCGGCACCGTCTTCGCGCCCGGCGATCTGCTCTCCGTCTGCCCGTATCTGCTGCACCATGACGAACGGCACTGGGACTCCCCGTACGACTTCCGGCCCGGACGCTGGGCCGACAGCACCGGGCATGGTCCCTACGTCCCCTTCGGCACAGGGCCCTTCAGCTGCGCCGGCGCGGCGGTGGCGCACACGCTGCTCACCGAGTCGCTGGCCGCTCTCACCGATCACGCCCGCCTGGCGGTCACCGGCGCCGAGACGCGTGCCGCCATGTCGGAGGGCAACGTCCCGCGGCCGTTCGTCCTGCACCGCACCCCGGACCACCCGCCCGCACCCGACACGAGAAGGAGGTGAGCAGCATGGCGGCGATGATGCGACGCGTCTTCACCAACAAGCCGGCCCGGCGCTGGTACTGGTACTGATCTGACCGGCCAGGAACCAGGAACCAGGAACCAGGACACGATCGGCCCGGACGTCACCGGCGTCCGGGCCCCCACCCGTCAGCCGCAAAACCCACAAACTCGCAACCTCGCAACTCCGCAAACCCCGCAACCTCACAAACCCGCAAACCCGCAAACCTCACAAACCTGCAAACCCCACAAACCCGCACCCCCAGCCACCCCACACCCCCAGCCACCCCGCCCCCTACAACCCCCCCTCACACCCCACACCACCCCCCAACAACCCCCTCATACACCCCCACCGCCTCCCCCAACCGCCGCACCGAACACCACTCATCCGTCACATGCGCCTGCCCCGGCTCCCCAGGCCCATAGATCAGCGTCGGAGGCGTCCCAAGAGCCGGCGTCAACACCGCCGCGTCCGTGAAGAAGGTCGCCGTGCGCGGCGCGTACGAGGTGTCCGGAGCCGCCGCCGTCGCCAACTCCCCTACAGAGCAGGCCCATTCGTCCCCCGGGTCGGTCCACACCGGCGGCAGGTCGACGAGCGGTTCCCAGCTCACCTCCGGGCCCGCCTGACCGGCGAGCTGGGCCAGCACTTCGGTGTGGTCCTGCCCCGCCACCGTCCGCACGTCGACGGTGGCCGTCGCGAGGTCCGGCACGGAGTTGGCGTTGAGGCCCGCGCTGAGCGTCGCCACGTTGAGGGTGGGCCGGCCCATCACGGGGTGCGCGGGGACGGGGAAGGCGAAGTCGGCGAGGCGGAGTACCGCGTGGGCGAGTTTGTAGGCGGCGTTGTCGCCGAGGTGCGGCATCGAGCCGTGGGCGGTGACCCCGGTCGTGCGGGCCCGCAGCCACAGGGCGCCTTTGTGGCCGTGGACCACTTGGCCCGCGGTGGGTTCGGCGATGAGCAGCGGACCGCTGCGCACGCCCCGCAGCAGGGGCGCGACATGGCGCGCGCCGAGCGCGCCGGTCTCCTCGGCGGCGGTCAGCACGAGCCGCAGACCCGCCCGGCGCGGCCGGTGGGCCGCCACCCGCACGGCGGCCAGCACCATCGCCGCGACGCCGCCCTTCATGTCGCTGGTGCCCCGCCCGTACAGCCGGTCGCCGTCCAACTCGCCCGCGTACGGGTCGTGTTGCCAAGGGGCGGCGCCCAGCGGGACCGTGTCCAGGTGCCCGGACAGGCACAGGGGCGGCACGTCCAAGCCGGTGTGCCATTCGGCGATCAGGGTCGCCCGGCCGGGCGCGTGCTCGTGGACGCGGACGGTGAACCCCGCCCGCTCCAGCAGCGGTGCCACGACCGCCTGGGCGGCCGACTCGGCGGCGTCGACCGTGGGGAGCGCGACGAGCTTGCGGGTGAGTTCGATGACTTCGGTGATGTCCGTCATGCGGGGGCGATCCTCGGTGTCGAGCCTCTGAGCTGGAGGAGCGGGGCGATCGCGATACGGCGGGAGCCGCCCGCGGGGTCCTGGCGCAGCAGCCGGGCGCACTCGTCGGCCATGACGTCCCACTGCTGGCGCATGGTGGTCAGCGGCGGATCGGAGATCTCGGCGAACGCGATGTCGTCGAAGCCGGTGACGGCGACCTCGTCCGGGACGGAGATCCCCGCGCGGGACAGCCCGCGCAGGACGCCGAGCGCGATCAGGTCGTCGCCGCAGACGACACCGTCAGGCCCCCGGTAACCTCCGTCACCGCCGTAGTCGTCGGCCAGCCCCTGCGCCGCCTCAAGCCCCCACGACACGTCGAACCGCCCCAGCAGCGCCGGAGCCGCCGGCTTCAGCCCGTGCCGGGCGAGGGACTTCTCGAAGGCCTGGGCGCGGTCGCGGGCCGAGGAGTTGTCGAGCCGTGAGCTGACGAAGACCAGGCGCCGCCGGCCCCGGGCGACCAGCAGGTCGACGAGCTGGGAGAAGCCCACGGTGTCGTCGACGCCGACCCAGTGCCCCGGCAGGCCCTCCACCTGGCGGTCGATCTGGATCACGGGGACGTGCTCCGCGGCCGTACGGATCGCCGGGGCGCTGTCGGTGGCGTGCAGGGGGCTGATGATGATGCCGTCGACGTGCCGGTCGGTGAGGGTGCGCAGCCGGCGGGCCTCGACGTCGAGGTCGTGGTGCGAGTCGCACAGCAGCAGGTCGACGCCGTCCTGCTGGAGCCGGCGCTCCACCGCCTCGACGAGCAGCGGGAAGAACGGGTTGGAGATCTGCGGGACGACCATGCCGATGGTGCGGGAGCGCTGGGTGCGCAGCGCCCGGGCCAGGGCGTTGTGCCGGTAGCCGAGCCGCTCGGCCGCCTCCTGCACGCGCCGCTTCACCTCGGGGCCCACGGGACGTGAGCCCGACAGGGCGCGGGAGACGGTCGCCGTGGAGACCCCGGCGAGTTTCGCGACGTCCTGGATCGTGGGCATGGACCTTCTCTCCGCGTCGGCCGGCGTCAGGCTCGGTAATCGTTTTCCGGGCGAGCGCCCTTCCTACCACGCGGATTCATTTGGCAGAAATCTCTTGACTGTCCGGATTTCTTCCTTCTACATTCACCGCACCTCGGCAATCGATTACCCGACGGTGGCGACGACGCCCCCGGGGTCGCCGAGCCTCTCTCCACAGCTCTCCCGCCCGAGAGGAACCCCATGCCCAGCACAGCTCTGCGCAGAATCTCCGTCGCCACCCTCACCGCCGCCCTCGCCCTCGGCGTCACCGCCGGCTGCTCCCGCGAGGGCGACTCCACCACCGCCAAGGCCAAGCCCGCGGCCTCCGGCGGCAAGGTCCGCATCGGCCTGGTCCAGGTCAACCAGCAGGCCATCTTCTTCAACCAGATGAACGACGGCGCCAAGGCCGCGGCCGAGAAGACCGGCGCCGACCTGACGGTGTTCAACGCCAACGACGACGCCGTCCAGCAGAACCAGGCCGTCCAGAACTTCGTCCAGCAGGGCTACGACGCCGTCATCGTCGAGGCCATCGACGTCAACGGCATCAAGCCCGCTCTCAGGGCCGCCGCCAAGGCCGGGGTGAAGGTGATCGCCGTCGACGGCATCATCGACGACCCGTCCGTCGACGTGCAGGTAGGCGTCGACAACGCGGCCGCCGGCAAGCTGATCGGCGCGTTCGTCGACGACTACGACAGCGCGGGCAGGATCACCGCGAAGATCGGCGTCGTCGGCGCCCTCAACTCGTACATCCAGAACCTGCGCAAGGACAACTTCGTCGCCACCGTGAAGGCGAAGGGCGCCAGCGTCCTGCAAACCGTCGACGGCAAGAACACCCAGGAGGGCGCGGCCACCGCCGCCGAGAACCTGCTCACCGCCGAGAAGAGCATGAACACCGTGTACGCCACCGGCGAGCCCGCGCTCCTCGGCACCGTCGCCGCCGTCAAGAGCGCCGGTGCGCAGGGCCGCGTCAAGGTCTTCGGCTGGGACCTCACCAAGCAGGCCATCGACGGCATCGACGCCGGGTTCGTCGCCGGCGTCGTCCAGCAGGACCCCAAGACCGAGGGCGGCAAGGCCGTCGAGGCCGCCGTGGCCCTGGCCAAGGGGGAGACCGTGGCCAAGAAGATCGACGTGCCGGTGACCATCGTCACCGAGAAGAACGTCGGCCCCTACCGCTCCGTCTTCAAGTGAGGGCCGCGGACATGAGCACGCAGACCGCTTTGCCCGAGTACCGCGCCGAGATGATCGGCGTACGCAAGCGCTACGGCATGATCGACGCGCTGCGCGGGGTGACCATCCGCGTCCGTCCCGGCGAGGTCGTCGGGCTGGTCGGCGACAACGCGGCCGGCAAGTCGACCTCGATGAAGATCCTCTCCGGGGCGGTGATCCCCGACACCGGGGAGATCCGCGTCAACGGCCGGGCCGTCGCCTTCAGCACGCCGAAGGAGGCCCGGGACGCCGGCATCGGCATGGTCTACCAGGACCTCGCCCTGTGCGACGACCTCGACGTCGCCGCCAACCTCTTCCTCGGCCGCGAACCCCGCACCGCCGGCGGCCTGTTCCTCGACAAGAAACGCATGCACGCCGAGGCCCGCGAACACCTCGACGCGCTGCGCATCCGCATCCCGCTCACCGACGTCGCCGTCCGCAACCTCTCCGGCGGGCAGCGGCAGGCGGTCGCCATCGCCCGCGCGGTCTCCTTCGAGCCGCAGGTGCTCATCCTGGACGAGCCGACCGCCGCGCTCGCCGTCACCGAGGTCGAGACGGTCCTGGAACTCATCCGCACCGTCTCCGCCCGCGGCGTCAGCGTCATCCTCATCACCCACCGGCTCCAGGACCTGTTCCGGGTCTGCGACCGGCTGACCGTCATGTACGAGGGCACCGTGCGCCGCGACCTCGACGCCCGCAGCACGTCCCTGGAAGAACTCGTCGCCGAGATCGTCGGCGAAGGCCACCCGACGGAGGCGGCATGAGCAGCCAGAGCGCGGTGCGCGGCGAACGGGTCGTCACCACCCGCTCCGCCCGCACCCACGCCTATCTCGGCACCCACATCCAGACCGTCGCCATCGGCGGCATGCTGCTGGCCGTCCTCGCGGTCTTCTCGCTGACCGCCGACACCTTCCTCAGCACCGACAACTTCCTCAACGTGCTGCGCCAGAACGGCCCCGCGCTGATCGTCGCCGTCGCGATGACCTTCGTCATCACCACCGCCGGCATCGACCTGTCCGTCGGCTCGGTGCTCGCCCTCAGCGGCTCCCTGCTCGCCATCCTCATCGAGCACGGCACCAGCCCCACCCTCGCCTTCCTCGCCGTCCTCGCGCTCGGCGCCCTGACCGGCGTACTCAACGGCTGGCTCTCCTGCTACCAGGGCATCCCCGCCTTCATCGTCACCCTGGCCACCCTCGGCATCATCCGCGGCACCGCGCTGCGCTCCACGAACGGCTACTCCCTCTCCATCCCGGAGAACAGCTGGGTCGGCTTCCTCGGGCAGGGGCTGATCGGGGGCGTCCCGGTCGCGGCCGTCCTCGCCGTGGCCGCGGCGGTCGCCGGCTGGATCGGCTACGCCAAGACCCCGTTCGGGCAGTACGTCGTCGGACTCGGCAGCAACCGCGAGTCGCTGCGCCGCGCGGGCGTCAACGTCCGGCTGGTCGGACTGTGGGTCTATCTGATCTCCGGGGTGGCCGCCTCCCTCGCGGGCGTCCTGGTCGCGACCCGGCTCGGCAGCGGCTCCTCCAACCAGGGAGTCGGCTTCGAACTCACCGTCATCACCGCCGTCGTGCTCGGCGGCACCAGCCTCTTCGGCGGCCGGGGCAGCGTGCTCGGGACCGTACTGGGTGTGCTCACCCTTGGTTTCATCGAGAACGGCCTCGACCTCAGCCACGTCAACCCGTTCTACGTCCAGATCGTGCAGGGCGCCATCCTGCTCGCGGCCGTCCTCGCCAACACCCGCCTGTTCACCCGCTTCTCCACGGCCAAGTCATGACCGCCGTACAGACCGTCCTCGGCCCGGTGGACTCCGCCGCGCTCGGGGTGACCCTGATGCACGAGCACCTCCTCAACGACTGCTCCGCGTGCTGGCACCCGCCCGCCCCCGACGACGCCGAGGGCCGGGAGATCGCCGAACGGCCGCTGGACATGGCCTACTTGGGCCGGCTGCGCAACGACCCCTTCCTGTCCCGCGACAACATCCGGCTCGCCGACGTGGACCTCGCGGCCGAGGAGGCCGCCCGGTTCGCCGCCGCCGGCGGGCGCACGATCGTCGAGCAGACCTGCTCCGGCATCGGCCGCGACCCGGCCGGACTCGCCGAGATCGCCCGCCGCACCGGCCTCAACATCGTGATGGGCTGTGGCTTCTACCTGGAGCCCAGCCACCCCGCCGCACTGCGCGGCATGACGGCCGAAGACATCGCCGCGCACCTCGAGAGCGAGGTGCGCGACGGGGCCGAGGGCGGCGTCCGGGCCGGACTCATCGGCGAGATCGGGATCTCCGCCGCCTTCACCCCGGCCGAGGAGAAGGTCCTGCGCGGCGCCGCCCGCGCCCAGCGCCGCACCGGCGTCCCCCTGTCGGTGCACCTGCCCGGCTGGGAGCGCCACGGCCACCGCGTCCTGGACGTGGTCGCCGAGGAGGACGGCGACCTCGGCGCGACCGTCCTGTGCCACCTTAACCCCAGCCTCGGCGACCCCGATTACCAGCACGCCCTCGCCGAACGGGGCGCCTGGCTGGAGTACGACATGGTCGGCCTGGAGTTCTACTTCGCCGACCAGGACGCCCAGTCGCCGGCCGACGAGGACAGCGCCCGCGCGATCGCCGCGCTGGTCGCCGCAGGCCACCGCGACCGGCTGCTGCTCTCCGGCGACGTCTTCCTCAAGACCATGCTGACCCGCTACGGCGGCTACGGCTACGACCACCTCATCACCAGTTTCTCCCCCCGCCTGCGCCGCCACGGACTCACCGCGGCGGACGTCCGGCGGCTGCTCGCGCACAACCCCGCGGCCGTCTTCGAGGCCGCGGCGAAAGGAGCCCGTCCATGAACCGCGCACTCCGCGTCCTCGTCGCAGGCGAGTCCTGGGTGAGCGAGGCGACCCACTACAAGGGGTTCGACGCCTTCACCTCGGTCACGTTCCACACCGGCATCGACCCGCTGCGCGACGCGCTGACGGCGGCCGGCATCGAGGTGACCTACCTGCCCGCCCACGAGGTCCCAGGACACTTCCCCGAGTCGGCCGCCGAACTGGCGGCGTACGACGTGGTCGTCCTCTCCGACATCGGCGCCAACAGCCTCCTGCTGCACCCCGACACCTGGCTGGACGGCCGCTCCCGCCCCAACCGCCTCAAGGTCCTGGCCGACTGGACCCGCGCGGGCGGCGGCCTGGCCATGGCCGGCGGATATCTGAGCTTCCAGGGGTTCGAGGGGAAGGCGTTCTACCACCGCACGCCCGTCGACGACGTCCTGCCCAGCGTGATCGCTCCCTACGACGACCGGGTCGAGACCCCTGAGGGGGCGGTGCCCGAACTCGCCGACGGGGCGCACGAGATCGTCGCCGGGGTGCCGGGGGAGTGGCCGGCGCTGCTCGGCTACAACCGGTTCGGGGTCAAGCCCGACGCCCATGTCATCGCCCGGGTCGGCGGGGATCCGCTGCTGGCGGTGCGGGAGGTGGGGGAGGGGCGGACGCTCGCGTGGGCCTCGGACATCGCGCCGCACTGGTGTCCGCAGGAGTTCCTGGACTGGAAGGGGTATCAGCCGTTGTTCGCCAACGCGTGCCGGTGGTTGGCGGGGCGGGGCTGATCGGTGGGGTACAGGTGGGCCCCGGCGTATTCTCGTGCGGTGATCCCTGGTCTGCGTGAGCGCAAGAAGGCGGCGACCCGTCTCGCGCTGCACGACGCCGCCGTGCGGCTGGCCTTCGAGCGCGGGGTCGAGAACGTCACCGTGGAGGCGATCGCCGAGGCGACCTCGGTTTCCCGGCGGACCTTCTCCAACTACTTCGAGGGCAAGGAACAGGCGCTGCTGTACCGGGACCGGGCGCGGGTGACCCGCCTGGTCGAGCTCGTCGGCGCCCGCCCCGGCACGGAGGACCTGCTCACCGCGCTGACCCGCGCGGTGGACGGGCTCGTCGCCGAGTACGCCACCGACCCCGACGCCGACGCGCGGTACGGGGAGCTGTGCCTGCATCCCGCGCTGCGCGCCGAACAGGCGGCTCTGCACGCCGCGGTGGAGCAGGATCTCGCGGTGGTCGTCGAGCGCCGACTCGCTCCGGGGGAGGGGGGTGCTTTGCGGGCGCGGCTGGTGGCGGCGACTTTCCTGGCGGTGATCCGGGTGCTCCGGCAGGAGTCGCTGAGTCGGCCGGACCGGGGGAAGGGGGAGTTCGTGGGGGAGGCGTTGGCGCAGGTGTGCGGGGAACTTCTTCCGGGGGCCCGGAGTTAAGAGGGGTAGCGCGGGGGCGCGGCGGGCGGGTCAGCGGGGGAGTCCGGCGGAGGGCGCGGCGGCTGGCGGGGAGTGCGGCGGCTAGCGGAACCCCTCCCGCACCGTAGCCATGGCCTGCTGGACGAACTCCACCGGATCGAGTTCGCCCTCGCTGATCACCCGCTGCCTGGTGACCCGGAGAACCGTGAGGAAGGCGGCGGCGAGGACCGGCGCGCGCAGGGGGACGTCGGTGGGGGGAAGCCGTTCGGCGATGGCGTCGGCGAGGTCCTGCTCCACGGCGACGTAGGTGGCGACGAGTTCGGTGAGCAGCGCGGGGTGCAGCCGCAGATCCTCGTACCGCGCCTCCTGCTCGGGGGCGGCCGTGTGCTCGGTGACGAGCTGTTCGACGGCCCGGGTGAGGGCGGCGGAGAGGGGTTCGTGCGCGGGGGCGGAGCGGACCAGGCCGGACAGCAGGGCCACGCGGGTCCTGTCCCGGTGCAGCAGCGCCTGTTCCTTGCTGGCGAAGTAGTTGGAGAAGGTACGCCGGGACACCCCGGCGGCGTCGGCGATCGCCTCCACCGTCAGGCTCTCGACACCGTTCTCGGCGGCCAGGCGTACGGCCGCCGCGTGCAGCGCCTCCCGGGTCGCCGCCTTCTTGCGGTCGCGCAGGCTCGTGATCATCCCTGTGAGCGTAGACCAGAGATTTGGTTCCCGTTGGGAAAACTTGCACAGTGGGAAAGTTCCTGGAAGGGTGAACCGGCCGATCGTTGCGCAGCACTGACGACTGTGAAGTGAGGACACGACGATGACCAGCACCCTGAACCCCGCCGCCGCGGACCGGGCCGAGATCCCCGCGTTCCCGATGGCCAGGGCGGCGCGCTGCCCCTTCGACCCGCCGCCGGGACTGCGCGCCAAGCAGCAGGAGGCCCGGCTGGCGCGGGTCCGGCTGTGGGACGGCAGCACCCCCTGGCTGGTGACCCGGTACGCCGACCAGCGCACCCTGCTGGGCGACCCGAGGATCAGCGCCGACAACACCCGCCCCGGCTATCCGCTCCAGGCCCCGATGCGGCTGGGCGGTTCGAGCAGCTTCATCCTCATGGACGACCCCGAACACGCCCGGATGCGCCGGATGGTGACCGCGCCGTTCGCCATCCGGCGGATGGAGGCGATGCGGCCGGCCGTCCAGCGGATCGTGGACGACCTGATCGACGAGCTGCTGGCCGGGCCGAAACCGGTGGACCTGGTGGAGGCGTTCGCCCTGCCCGTGCCCTCGCTGGTGATCTGCGAGCTGCTCGGAGTGCCGTACACCGAGCACGACTTCTTCCAGGAGAACAGCAAGAAGCTCATCCGCTGGAGCCTGCCGGCCGAGGAGCGCGCGGCGGCGCAGGAGCGGCTGTACGCCTACCTCGACGACCTGGTCGGCAAGAAGATGGCCGACCCCGCCGACGACCTGCTGTCCGGACTGGTCGGACGGGTCCGAAGCGGCGAACTCACCCGCGCCGAGGCCGCGCAGATGGGCGTCCTGCTGCTGATCGCCGGGCACGAGACCACCGCGAACATGATCGCGCTCGGCACCCTCGCGCTGCTCCAGCACCCCGAGCAGCTCGCCCAGTTGCGCGACGGCGACAGCCCTGAGCTGGTCGCCTCGGCGGTCGAGGAACTGCTGCGCTACCTCAACATCCCGCACAGCGGGCGCCGGCGCGTGGCGCTGGAGGACATCGAGTTCGCCGGGGAGGTCATCCGCGCCGGCGAGGGCATCATCCTGCCCAACGACATCGCCAACCGCGACCCCGAGGCCTTCGCCGACCCCGACCGCCTCGACATCCGGCGCGACGCCCGCCGCCATGTCGCCTTCGGCTTCGGCGTCCACCAGTGCCTCGGCCAGCCCCTGGCCCGCATGGAGCTCCAGGTCGTCTACAGCACCCTCTACCGCCGCATCCCCACCCTGCGGCTGGCCGCCGATCTGGACAAGCTGCCGTTCAAGCACGACGGGTCGGTCTACGGGGTGTACGAACTGCCCGTGACCTGGTGACCGGGCGCATCACCGAATCCGCCAGGCAAGTCAAGGAGAATCAAGTGGCAACAGCATTCGCCGGCAAGTACGGACCGTGGAGCGTCATCGCCGGCGGTTCCGACGGCGTCGGCAGCGCGTTCGCGCACAAGATCGCCGCCGAGGGCGTCAACGTCGTCCTCGTGGCGCGCCGCGTCGCGGTGCTGGAGGAGGCCGCCGACCGCATCCGGGCGGAGCACGGCGTCGAGGTCCGCACCGTCGCGCTCGACCTCAGCCTCCCCGACGCCCTGTCCCTGCTCGCGCAGGCCACCTCCGACCTCGAGGTCGGCCTGCTGGTGTTCAACGCGGGCGCCGACGACGCCGGCGTCCCGTTCCTCGACAAGGACCTCGACGCCCATCTCCAGCTGGTCCGGCGCAACTGCACCGCGGTGCTGGAGGCGGCCCACCGCTTCGGCGCCCCGATGACGGCGCGCGGCCGCGGCGGCATGGTGCTCGTGACGTCCGGCGCCGCCTGGGCGGGCGGCGCCACCCTCGCCGCCTACGGAGCGACCAAGGCGTTCGACCTCGTCCTCGCCGAGAGCCTGTGGGTGGAGTGGCGCCAACTCGGCGTGGACGTCCTGGCGTTGGTACTGGGCCGCACCGACACCCCGTCCCTGCGGCGCACACTGGAGGAACAGGGCACCACGGCCGGCGAACTCGCGGCCCCGGAGGACGTCGCGGAGTCGGCCCTGAGCAACCTCGGCGCCGGTCCCACCTGGATCCACGGCAGCGCGGATCCGGGCGGGGCGTCTCCGGTGGGGGCGTTGAGGCGGCGGGATGCGGTGCTGGCGATGAGTCGGGGGTGGGCGGGGTTGGGCACGGCGTAGGCGCCTTGCTCCCGTAACGAAATCGCGCGGGGCTGCCGATACAGGTGACATGAAGACGTTTCCCGGTCGGCCGGTCCCGGGCAAGCCCGCGGTGCGGGCTCTTGTCGCGGGGTCGGTGGGGAATTTCATCGAGTGGTACGAGTTCGGTGTCTACGGCTACTTCGCGACGGTGATCGCGGAGCGGTTCTTCACCCCGGACGGCAGCGGCGGCGCCGAGGGGCTGGTGCGGACGTACGCCTCGTTCGCGCTGGCGTTCTTCTTCCGGCCGGTCGGCGCCGCGCTGTTCGGGCGGCTCGGTGACCGGGTGGGGCGGCGGCCGGTGCTGATCGTGGTGATCGCGCTGATGAGCGGGGCGACGACGCTGATCGGGGCGCTGCCGACGTACGCGACCGCCGGCGCCCTCGCGCCCTGGCTGCTCACGTTTCTGAGGGTTGTTCAAGGGCTGTCCGCAGGTGGGGAGTTCGGGGGCGCGGTGTCGGTGCTGACGGAGTTCGCGCCGCCGGGACGGCGCGGGTTGTACGGGGCGTGGCAGTCGTTCACGGTGGCGCTCGGGCTGCTCGGCGGAGCGGGGGTCGCGGCGCTGCTGGCGACCGTCCTGGAACCGGCCCAACTCGCCGACTGGGGCTGGCGGTTGCCGTTCCTGCTGGCGCTGCCGATGGGGCTCGGCGCGCTGTGGCTGAGGCTGCGGCTGGAGGAGACGCCGTCGTTCCAGGGGGAGTTGGCGCGGCGGGTGCCGGCGGGAGGGGTCGGTGCGGCGATCGTACGGGTGCCGGCGGGCGAGGTCCGTGCAGCGACCGTACAGGTGCCGGCGGGTGAGGTCCGTGTGGCGATCGTGCTGGGCGCCGGGCGGGTGATGGGGTGGTCGGCCGCCGGGTACACCTTTCTCGTCGTGCTGCCGTCGTATCTACAGAGCACGCTCGGTGCGAGTTTCCGGCAGGCGCTGCTGGCGACGGTCGTGGCCAATGCGGGGTTCGCGGTGACCGTCCTGCCGGCGGGGTGGCTGAGCGACCGGGTGGGGCGGCGGCCGGTGATGCTGACGGGGGCCGTGCTGGTCGTCGTGCTGTCCGTGCCGCTGCTCAACCTCCTTCAGGACAGCGGGACTTCGGATGTCGTGAAGGGCGCGGGGGTGTTCGGGGCGGGCGCGGTGGTGGGGCTGATGGCGGGGCCGGGACCGGCGATGCTCTCCGAGCTGTTCCCGACGAGCGTGCGCTGCACGGGCCTCGGACTCGCCTACGCCCTGTCCAATGCCGTCTTCTCGGGCTGCGCCGGACTCATCATCACGCAGAGCGTCGCGCGCACCGGCAACGCGGACATCCCCGCGTACTACGCGGCGGCGGCCTGCGCCGTGAGCGCGCTGGCGCTCGCCAAGAACCGTACAGAAAAGGGGAGTCGGACGGATGCGGGTGATCGGGCTGATGTCCGGGACGTCGTACGACGCGATCGACGCGGCGGCGGCCGAGCTGACCCTCGACGGTGACAGCCTCGTACTCAAGCCGCTCGGAATGGTGAGCGAGAGGTACGGCGACGTGCTGCGGGAGGCGCTCGTGGCGGCGTTGCCGCCGGCGGCCACCACGCTGGCCGAGGTGTGCCGGCTGGACACCTGGATCGGGCAGGCGTTCGCCGCGGCGGCCGTCCGTGCGAACGCCGAACTCTGCGACGGGCAGGCCGAGTTGGTGGCCTCGCACGGGCAGACCTGCTACCACTGGGTGACGGACGGCACGGCGCACGGCACCCTGCAACTGGGCCAGCCGGCCTGGATCGCGGAGGCGACCGGGCTACCCGTGGTCGCCGACTTCCGGCCCCGCGACATCGCCGCCGGAGGCCAGGGCGCCCCGCTGGTCAGCCTGTTCGACACCCTCTGGCTGCGCGGCCGTCCGGGCACACCGGTCGCGCTCAACCTCGGCGGCATCGGCAACCTCACGGCACCCGACGGCACGGCGTTCGACACGGGCCCGGCGTGCGCCCTGCTCGACGCGGCGGCCCACGAGTTCGCCGCCGGGCGTCCGCCGTACGACGCCGACGGCGCCCTCGCGGCCTGCGGGACCGTCCACGGGCCTTTGCTGGAGCGGCTGTTGAGTGAGCCGTACTATGCGCTGCCCGCGCCGAAGACGACCGGCAAGGAGCTCTTTCACCTCGGGTATCTCCGGGAGGCGCTGGCTGGTGTGCGGCCCTTGCCGGCCGAGGATGTCCTCGCGACCCTCGCCCTGCTCACGGCCCGCACGGTGGGGGAGGCGGTGCGGTCGGTGGGGGCGACGGAGGTCATCGCGTCGGGTGGGGGTACCCGCAATCCGGTCCTCATGGCGCTGCTTGCCGCTGAGCTTCCGGGTGTTGAGCTGCGGACCTCCGACGAACTGGGGCTGCCGGCTGCGGCGAAGGAGGCGTATGCCTTTGCCGTTCTTGGCTTTCTGACGGCGCATGGGATGCCGGGGACGGTGGCGGTCAGTACGGGGGCTCGGCATGCGAGTGTGTTGGGGGCGGTGACGCCTGGGGGGAGGGCGGGGAGTGGGTGGGAGGTGGGGAGGATCGTGGTGGGGACTACCCCTTGACCCGCTGGAGCGTGCCGTTGGCCCCGGGGGCGTAAGCGCGACGGCTGTTCTTCTCGATCTTGCGGGCGACCTCCTGGGCCAGGTCGACGTTCTGCATCTGGGCGAGGGCGACGAGGTACAGGAACACGTCGGCGAGCTCCTCGCCGGCGTCGGGCAGGCCTTTGCGCCAGGCTGTGAACGCCTCGCCCACCTCGGCGTTGAGGAGCCCGAACTCGAGTGCGACGTCTTGGGTGTTGAAGCCCTTGGCGAGCTTGTTCTCCCAGGCCAGCTTCTGGGCTTCGGTGATGTCCACGATGGGTCCCCTTGACAGTGCCGCGCGACTTGTGGGGAACCCTAGCGAGACACGGGGGCCTGATGTGAGCGAAAGGGCGGGGTTCAGCCGGTGGGGCGGGTCATGTTCGAGACGGTGTCGTACGTCAGGACGGGCGTGTGGTCGCCGAGGGCACGGAACGTACGTGTGTAGGCGTCGGCGAGGGCGGATATCTCCCGCGTCGGGGGCGCCTGTCCGTCACGGTTCTTGAGCCGTTCATGGACGGTC
Source organism: Streptomyces sp. AMJ-169 (assembly GCF_055597585.1). NCBI lineage: Bacteria > Bacillati > Actinomycetota > Actinomycetes > Kitasatosporales > Streptomycetaceae > Streptomyces > Streptomyces sp. AMJ-169. The sequence continues at coordinate 92,795 of NZ_JBVLTJ010000007.1, read as the reverse complement.
GCCGCGGGGGCGACGAGATGGAGGAAGACGCCGTCGCGGTCGGTGACGAGTTCCGCGAGGTCGAGCGCCTGGCTCCACGAGATGCGGGAGCGGCCGCGGTAGAGGGGGCCGTAGACGAGTTCGCTGAGGAAGCTGCGGTCCAGCACGAGCCGGCCGGGGCGGGCGAGGAGGTCTCGGTAGCGGCTGACGAGGTCCTGGTGGTCGGGGGTGCGGGGGGAGTGGACGCGGACGAAGCCGTGTCCGGTGACGAGGGCGCGGGCGAGGGTGCTCTTGCCGACACCGTCGCCGCCTTCCAGGACGACGGTGCGGTGGGAGGCGATCTCTTCGACGGTCATCCGCGCAGCCACGCGGTCACCTCCTGCTGGGTGTGGAGTGTGCGGTCGACGCCGTACTGGATCATCAGGTTGCGGTGGTTGGGCTCGCGGCCGGCGGCGTGGGTGAAGGTGCTGCGGGGCAGGTAGGCGGCCACCGGCAGGCCGGTGGCACAGGCGGCACCGATCAGCAGGGCGGCACCGGGCGGTGTCTCCGGGCCGCGGACGTCGGCCAGGAGACGCTCCGAGTTCAGGGCGCAGGCCCAGTCGGCGGCCGCGGCCCCCACGGGGTCGGCCGCCGTGAAGCGGTCCGGGCGCCGGACGGTGATGCCGGCGCACCCGGTCCTGGTCGGCCATCTGGAGGAGACCGGGGTGTAGGGGGAGGGCTCGGCGTACACCGTCGCGGCGGTCGGGGCGGTGCGCACCGGTGGGGTCGGATCGGGGAGGTGGAGAGCGGCTTCGAGACAGGCGGCGACGGCCTGGTGGACCTGGGCGTGGTTGCGGGCGGCGAAGTCGGCGTAGCGGGTGGGCCCGGGGGTGTTCGGGGACGGGCCCAGGCGGGGGACGCGGACGATGCGGGTGGCGAGGGCGTCGAGGAGGGGGTCGGGGAAGACGGTGTGCGGTCCGTCGCGGGTGGGGGAGTAGTCCTGGAAGTCGGTGGTCATCAGGATCACGGGCGTACCGAGGGCCGCGGCGTAGCCGATCTCCATGCACACGCCGTCGTCGGGGCCGGGTCCGTGGACGAGGGCGATGAGGGCGGTCAGGCGGCAAAGCCGGTCGCGGTCGAGTTCGAAGAGCCTGCGGCCTTTGACGTCGGCGGTGAGGGTTTCCTCGTCGGTGTCGCAGAAAGGGAGGAAGACCTGCTCCCGGCCGAGCTCGAGGGCGAGCCGATGGGCCAGTCCGGCGGCGAGGGCACGGTCGTGGGCGGCGAAGAGACGGTGGGCGACGTAGTACACCGGGGCCTCCTTGTGCCGGTCAGGACGGGGCGCGGCGTGGGGCGGGAAGGAACAGGGGCGCGCGGGTGAGGTGGCGGCCGGCGGCCCGGACGGCCGAGGTCAGGGCGCGGGCCGGGGGAGTGCCGTGGGCGCGGTGGGCGAGGTAGGTGCCGGCCACGGTGTCGCCGGCGCCGGTGATCTGCCGGACGGCCGCGACGGGGAGCGGGGCGACGGGCGGCAGGGGGCGGCCGTTCAGGAGGACGCGGGCGGGGCGGGGGCCGTCGGTGACGACCAGCTCACGCAGCGGACCGGTCCTGGCGGCCTCGAGGACGGCGTGCTCCTCGGCGTTGACGAAGACGCCGGTGGCCAGGGGGAGCCAGGGAGCGGCGGCCGGAACGAGCTGCGGGGCGCTGGGGAGGTGGAAGTCCACGCTGAACGCGCAGCCGTGCCGGGTGAGCGCGGCGAGGACGGCGGGGACGTCGAGAGGGCGGCGGCAGCAGACGTGGAACACGGCCCCGGGGTGTGTGGCGATCAGGCGCAGGGCGTGGCGGGTGAGGCGGGCGGCGACGGACATGTCGCTGCCGACGGCGCTGACGGTGCCCGCCTGGTCGTAGTGGATGGTGAACGCGGCCGAGGAGCCGTGGGCATGGTGCACGAGGGACCAGTCCAGCGCCGGCAGCCGGACGTCGGCCGTGAGATCGGCGAGGTCGTGGCCGACGACCGCGGCCGGGGCGGCGGGCAGGCCGGCGCGGGCCGCCGCGGCGGACACGTGCAGGGCGGCCCCGCCGAGCTGGTGGGCCACCCGGTGCCCGGGGCGGTGGACGCGGTCGAGGGAGATGTTGCCGATCACGATGATGCGCTGCATACCGCCCCCTGGTGCGGTCAGGTCGTGGTGTGGGCGCAGCCGGTCACGGCGGGGCACAGCGGGCGGCGCCGGCACAGGCGCGCGGGCGGCCGGTTGAGGTAGAGGCGCTTGAAGTAGATCAGCGTCAGGTGCGTGAACCAGGTCGGTGCGGCCCCGGCCGGGAGGGTGACCGCGCAGCCGTCGGCGACGGCGCGCAGTGGCTCGGCGTGGCGGGCGACGGCGTGTTCGAGCAGGGCACGCAGGTGCTCGTGGGCGGCCGGGCCGGCCGGCAGGGTGAAGCCGAGGGCGGGGGCGAGCTTGGTGACCATGCCGGAGTCGACGGGGATGACGCCGCAGTGGTAGCCGCGGACGTACAGGGCGGCGCACTGGGCGACCTTGTAGGAGGCGCCGAGCACGTCGCGGGCGAAGGCGGTGACGAACTGCCCGGTGTCCCAGGCGTCCGGGTCGGTGCCGTCCTTGTCCCAGCGGGTGAGCGTGTCGGCGAGGGAGCGGAGGTAGGACAGGCGGGCCCGGGGAAGTCCGATCGGGGCGGCGAGTTCGCGGACCTGGTCGTCGTCGAGGTCGGCCAGGGCGTCGAAGCCGAGCGTGTCGGCGCGGGCGAGGACGCCGGCGTAGGTGTCGATCATGCGGTAGCCGACGCGGGCCGACCATCCCGCGGCGAGCATCCGCAGCCGCGGGTCGGTGATCGAGGGCGGCCACCAGCGGTTGGTGTCGTGGTTGGCCTCCACCTCGGCGCGGACGTCGGCGAGCCCGGCCGCGTGCGTCACGAGCGCCAGGACCCGGTCGTCGGCGCGCTTGCCGGGTCTCGTCGGGGACTTGGCGGTCATGGCGTTGCTCCTGGGACGGGGACCGGGGTGAGGGCGGCGAGGGCGAGGTTGGAGGAGACCGCCGGGATGCCGTGGCGGGCCTGAAGGAGGGGCAGGGCGGCCAGGGTGCGCCAGCCGGTGCAGGACAGGACGAGCGCGTCGGCGCCGGTGAAGGCGCCTGCGGGCAGCCGGGCGCACAGGTCGAGGACCTGCGCGGCGGGGATGTCCGGGTAGCCGTCCGTGCGGCCGAGGCTGACGTGCGCCGCGACCTGGATGCCGCGCTCGCCCAGGGCGTCGGCCTCGGCGCGGGTCACCGCCTGCGGATAGGGCGTGGCCGGCACGATCCGGGTCAGGGCGCGGCGCCGCAGCAGCGCGGTGAGCGCGTCGAACGCGGTGAGCACACCGTCCGGCAGCGCGGGACCGCCGGTGAACCCGGCGGACGTGCACGCCAGCACGGTCGCCTCGAGCGGGAGGTGGCGCAGCGAGTCCACCGCGCCGGTGGCCGAGGCCCGCAGCCCGTGCCAGAACGCGTCGTCGACAGCGGTGGTGCGGGAGGCCGGCACGAGCCGAGCGTAGTGGAACACCGTGCCCCGCTCGCCGAGTTGCGGCAACTCCTCCTCGACCGCCTGGTTGGCCCACGGCAGCAGCACCCCCACATGCCGCCGTGCCGTCGCGTCAGCGGACACGGTGGGTGCCGTGGATGACGCGCGGGGCGTGCCCGGTGACGGTGATGTCCGCCGGCGTCCCGACCGGGACCCGGGCATCGGCGTCGACGATCTGGATCGCGTAGGAGCCCAGGCGGCGGAACCAGGTGCCCCGCTCGTCGACGAAGTAGCTGTGCACGCCGGGGATCTCGAGACCGGCCGGGTAGACCCGCTGCTTCATCGGCCGGTCCCACAGGGCGTCGAGGTCCGCCTTCCACGTCGCGAAGTGCTCCTTGGACGGCAGCCCGTCCCTCTCCGCCTCCTCGTCCGCCAGCGGGGTGCCGGGGAACGCGCGGGCCAGACGCACGTTGGTGCGGTGGCACAGAAAGCCGGCGTCGAGGATCCGCTTCAGGGCGGTGAGGTTCGCCAGGTGCGTGGCGTGGGACTCCCCGGGCAGCCCGTAGACCAGGTTCAGTCCGGGCAGGAGCCGGGGCAGCCCGCCCGGCCCGCGGGCGGCGCCCGCCTCGTTCACGTGCTCCACCGCCCGCAGCAGGATCTCCTCGGTGCAGGTGAGCGTGTTGCGCTCGATCACGGCCGGGTCGAAGGACTCGATCCCCATCGGCGCGCAATTGCCCTCGGTGCACCACCCGGCGACCAGCGCGGCGATCCGCCGGCCCACGGGAGCGGCCACCGCCAGCGGGTCGGCGTTGTCGATGTGCAGCATCTCCAGCTCCGGACACCGCTGACGGATCCCGGCCAGCAGTGCCTCGATCGCCTTCTCGTCGCGCCCCTGATAGGAGAAGAAACAGGTCTGCTGCCCGAGCCGGAAGTGCCGCACCCCGGCCGCGTACAGCTGCTCGGCCTCGTCGAGGACGTCCTCGACATCGCGGTGCGCGACCGCCGGCGCCTTGCCCGGTTCGTTGCAGAACCGGCAGAACGCCTTGCGGGTGCAGCCCCGGTACAGCTCCAGCTCCGCGACCGGCCGCCACGGCAGCTGCTCGATCAGCCCGCCGAACCCGTCCCGGTCCTGCCGCAGCCGCTCGTACGGCGCGGGGGCCCGGCTGCCCAGCGCGAGCGTGCCGGAGGTGAGCGTGTGGGTGTGCACGGCGTCGAACAGCCCCGCCCACGGGCCGGGTTCGGCCAGCGCCCACGTGGCCATCGGGCCCAGCAGACAGCGGCGCCCGCGGACACGGGCCAGGGCGCGGGCGATGTCCTCGGGCGAGCCGTTGACCGCGTGCAGGTGCACCGAGGGCACCTTGTCCCCGGCCACGACCACCACGGCCTCGGCGTCCCGCAGCAGCTCGACGGCCTTGTCCCGGTTCACCGTCGCCGAGTAGGTCCACCGGTCGCTCAGCGGCGGCTCCACCGCCGGCCAGACACCAGCGCACGTCGTCGATCGTCACGTACCGGACCTCAGCGCCCGGGCGGGACCGGCGCAGCGCCGCATACGCCTGCCGCACATAGGCCGACAGATACGGCGGCACGCCCAGACCACTGGGCTCGACCGTGTAACAGTCCAAGATCACCAAGGGGGCGGTCACCGCAGCTCCTCTCAGGACGTCCGGCCCCGGCGGCCACCGGAGGCGCGGGCGCACAGGCGCAGTCTGCGGCCGTCCGTACCCACCGCAGGAGTGCGCACCGGGGTTGTCCGCGAGCACGCGGGTCGCACACACCCGGGACGGTCCGGCTCGACGGGAGGACGAACCGGCGGGGAAAGGGCACCATCCGTTCATGAGCAAGCACACCGGACAGCATCCGAGAGACAACGTTCCGTTACGGGAAACGATCGAACAGGCCGGCTGCTCCCACGCCCGCCTCGCCGCCCGAGTCAACGAACTCGCGGGCCGGCAGCAGATCACCACCCGCTACACCAAGGCCTCCGTGACCCGCTGGATCCAGGGCAAGCAACCCCGCGACCAGACGCCGCAGTTCATCGCCGAGGCCCTCTCCGAACTCGTCGGCCGCGCCGTCACCCCCGCCGAACTCGGCTACCCCGGCAATCCCCGACAGCCGCTCGCCGCCCGCTCCGCCCTCTTCGACGACGACGTCGCCGACACCCTGCACACCGTCGCCGAACTCGGCTCACTGGACATCTCCCGCCGCAGCCTCCTGGGCGACGTCCCCTTCACCTCCGCGAGCCTGCTCGGCCCGCAACGCCACTGGCTGCTCTGGCTGCTGGAGGACGACCGCGCCCGCACCCTCGCCGCCGCGGCCGGCTCCGGGCCCGTGGGACACGTCCACGCGATGATCGCCACGTTCGACGAGATGGACAACCGCTTCGGCGGCGCCGGTGTCCGCGTCGGCATCATCCAGTACCTCACCACCGGAGTCGTCCCCCTCCTCCAGCGCCGCCGCACGCCTGACACCGAGCGCCGCCCCTTGTTCACCGCCGCCGCCAGGCTCGCGGCCATGGCCGGCTGGTGCTCCTGCCCCCTGATCCGGCCAGTAGGGGGATAGGGGTCTCGCGGCCATGGCCGGCTGGTGCTCCTACGACGCCGCCGAGTACGGCCTCGCCCAGCGCTACATGACCCAGGCCCTGCGCCTGTGCGCCGAAGGCGGCGACCGCGTCCTCGGCGGCCAGATCCTCGCCGGCCTCTCCCACCTCGCCACCGGCCTCGGACACCCGGGCGAGGGCATCGCCCTCGCCCGCGCCGGGCTCGCCACCGCCCGCCGCGCCGGAAGCCCGCTCGGCCAGATGCGCCTGCACGCCATGGCCGCCCGCGGCCACGCGGCCCTCCACCACACCCGCGAGGCCACCGCCGCGCTCCGCCACGCCGAGCACGCCGCCGACACCAGCGTCGGCGCCGCCCACGAAGCCGCCTGGGTACGGTTCCTCGACCACCACTACCTCGAGGCCGAGGCCGCCCTGTGCCAGCGCGACCTGAGCAGCCCCCGCGCCGCCGAACGCCTCGCCGCCGCCTCCGTCCGGGCCAACGCCGACCGTGGCCGCCGCCAGGCCATCAGCCGCTCCGTCCTGGTCACCGCCCAGCTCCAGCAGCACCGCCTCGACGAAGCCCTCGCCACCGCGCACCTCGCCCTCGACCAGCTCGGCGGCGTGCACTCCGAACGCTCCGTCCAAGCCCTGCGCGACTTCCGCGCCCGCCTGGCCCCCCACAGCGACGAACCGGCCGTACGGGCCTTCGAACGCCACGCCCGGCTCGTCCTGGGAACGGCCGCGTGAACCTGGGTCCGGGACGACGGAACGCGGGCGCCCGCTATGCCCCGGAGGACAGCCGGCTCGCGGCCTGGGCCCATGGCTGCGGCTCGGCCAGGTCGTCCCCGTCGAAGGCCCCCTCCTCGAACCAGCCCGTCCCCGCCAGCCATGTCTCCAGCCACGCCACGAGGCCGGTGGCGTCGAGGAACCAGCACCCCTCCCACGATCCGCCGCTGTACGGGTTCGGCTCGAAGAGCAGGACCTGGCCGGCCTCGCTACGGCAATCGACGCCCGCGTACATGGCACAGCCCCAGGTCAGGATCGGTACGACGCCTTCGGGCCACTCCGGGTGCTCCGCTGCGGCGGACGCCTCACGGCGCGTCAGGTATTCGCCGACGACACTGGAGCCCGGACCGAGCAGCGGCAGCAGCCGATAGTCAGGGCCGAAGCCGCCGTCGGCGACCTCGCGGTACAGGCGCGCGAGCAGGGGGTGCAGCGTGATGCCCAGTTGCCTCTCGGCCTCCGCGAGATGGGCGGCGTCGACAGGCCCGGGGAGGTCCTCGCTGTCCGACGCGGCCCGGATGGCGACGCGGCGCACGAGGTCGTCGATATCGGACATGGCCGTGATGCTGTCAGAGCCCACTGACATGACGACGGCCAGGGGCGCCGGGCGGAAGCCTGCCGGTATACGCGACCTCGCGGCCTCAGGCGTGCGGCGGCCGGATCTCGATGATCTCGGCGGTGCCGGCGGCGGGCCGGGCCTCGTACATCGTGATCACGTCACCGGGCTTCAGGTGCCGCCACTGCTCGGGCCGCAGGGGGGCCAGGCGGACGCGGGCTGTCTCTCCCGGGCCGAGTCGCGGCGCGGACTCCACCCAGAGCCGCGCGATGTTCAGACCTTGCTGTCCAGCCGCGGGGCGATGACCGATGCCCCACAGGGGCCTGAGCCGGCCGTCTCCGGGGAAGGCACTCTGACGTCCGCTCGCGTCGGCGCCCAGAAGGGTCAAGGCCGCACGGATCGTGCCGTGCCGGGCTTCCCATCCCCGCCACTCGCACCAACGGCTGCTGCGGTCGAGCATCATCTGCCGGGCGGCTTCGGCGAGCTTCTCCCAGAAGACGAGGGGCACCGGCCGGACATCCGCGATCCCGACGAGCACATCGAGCGCCCTCTCCCACTCCTGGAGCCGGATGTCCCTGCGCACGTCGCTCTCTGCCACGGCGTCCTCGGGCAGCAGCTCGACGGCCTGCCGGAGGAGTGTGAACGCGTCATCCATGTACTGGATGATCTCCCAGGCGCTCTGTCACAGGTGCCCGAGCAGACCCGACCACGCCAGCCCACAGCGGATTGTGCTCCGGCGGCAGGAGCCGTACGTGTGCCCCGAACTGCTCGGGAGTGGCGCGTACGGTGCGGCCGTCGGGGTGTGGAGCGGCAGGAGAGATACGACGCCGCCGCCCGTCGGGCCGACCACGGTCAGGACCGCCCGCTGTCCGCCGTCGCTTCCCGGGCCCACGTGCAGCACTGCCGACAACTGCCGTGCCACGCAGAGCACTTGGGCGTCCCGCCGCAGCAGGTCCAGGCTCCCCTCGTCCCCTCGCGGCGCGCCTGCGAAGACTTCCAGTTCGTGCACGGTGCCGAGCTTAAGGCGGCGGCCCAGCAACTTGAATGTCTGCAATATTGCTGTGCATTTTGTTGACAATCTTGTAGCGTGCCTCACACCCCGCCCCCCAGCGAACAGGAGCCCCCCCCATGCGATGGTCCCCGGCCAGCCTTCTGAACGGCGTGGCGTTAGCAGGCTCGCTCGCCCTGGCGGCCAGTACGGTCCCCGCCCCCGCGGTCGCGGCCCCGGCCGCCGGCAGCCGCGCCTTCGACCCGGCCGCCTACACGACGATCTCGGTCACCGTGGACGGCCGCCCCATGAACGTGCGCTGGTACAAGGAGATCTGCTACGTAGCCAGCCCCGTCGCCGCGGCCCCCCAGCAGCCCGCGGGCCCCGGCGGCGGCACCGCCACGATCCCCAACCCCGCCTGCGGATACCAGAGCATGAACGTGTTCGTGCCCGAGAGCGCGTTCACCGACCAGCGCGCCCCCATCTACTTCGCGGTCAACAACGCGGGCTGGATGGCCAGTTACGTCAAGGCGAGCGTGACCGACGGCGCCTCCTACGACACCTCGACCAGCAACGTCGGCGCGGCGCTGAAGGCCGGGTACGTCTTCGTGGACGTCGCCAGCCGCAGCCGCGGACTGGTCGGCGCCGCCGGAGACTCGCCCGGCAAGGCCCCCGCGGCGGTGGTCGACGCCAAGGCCGCCGTCCGCTACCTGCGCCTCAACGACGCCGTCATGCCGGGCAGCGCCGAGCGGATCGTCGTCAACGGCACCAGCGGCGGCGGCGCCCTGGCGTCGGCCCTGGGCGCGTCCGGCAACAGCGCCGAGTACACCCCCTACCTCGCCGCGATCGGCGCGGCGGGCATCGACGCCAAGGGCCGCAGCACCCTGCGCGACGACGTCTTCGCCGTCAGCGAGTACTGCCCGATCACCGACCTCGGCAACGCGGACAAGGCCTACGAGTGGCTCTACAACGCCCTCGGCACCCGCGCCGCCACCGGCACGAACCCCTCGCCCGCCGACGCCGCCGCGCTCGCCGCCCAGTTCCCCGCGTACGAGAAGAGCCTCGGGCTGCGCGACGCCGACGGCTCCGCGCTCACCGCCGCCACCATGCTGGAGACGATCAGGAAAGAGGTCGTCCGGTCGGCGGAGACCTACCTGCGGGCGGACCCCGCCCACACGATCCCCGCGCTCGGCGCCGACTTCGTCGTCCAGTCCGGCGGGCCCGGAGGCACCACGACGCAGTCCTACGTGAACGACTGGATCGACGTCGACGGCGCCACCGGCAAGGTGGTCTCGCTCGACATGGCGAAGTACCTCGCGTTCGTCGCCACCCAGGCCACCCTCAAGCCCACCCCCGCCTTCGACGCGGTGGGCGTCAACGGGAACACCACCAGCACCGCCGAGACCAACCTCTTCGGCCCGTACACGCAGAAGTACATGAACTTCACCGAGTACAGCTGGGACCACAACAACGTCCCCGGCGACGGCAGCGGTCTCGACGACACCGGTCTGACCTGGGCCCAGTACACCAAGCAGCGCGGCACGACCGTCGCCGAACAGGTCCACCTCGTCAACCCGATGGACTTCATCGGCACCAGCGCCGACACCGCCCCCTACTGGTACATCCGCAACGGCACCCGCGACCGCGACACCGCGTTCACCGTCTCCCTCAACCTCGACCGCGCGCTCACGGCGGACCGGCAGGTCAAGGAGGTCGACTACCAACTGGCCTGGAACCAGCCGCACGCCGGGAACTATGACGTGCCGGAGGCTATGGCCTGGATCGCCAAGGTGGTCCGGGGGGCCGGGGATCCGCTTGCGGGCGGGCACCGAGACTGAGGACGGTCGCCCTCAGCTGATATCCGCCCCATAAACACGATCAACCGTCATAGTGATGAGCACCCGCCGATCGGACACCATCACCGCCCGGTACTCCTCCCAGTCCGGATGCTCCCCGGCGGCGAGGCGGTAGTAGTTCACCAGGGCCTCCACCTCGGGGCCGTCGGGGTCGGTGCCGGGGCCGGTGAGCGTGGCGATGCCCTCGGCGGTGGCCCAGGACATGCCGTCGGGGGCGGTCACCTCCAGGGTGGCGCGGGCGTCCCGGCGCAGGTTCGCCACCTTGGCGACGCCCGCGCCGGTGGACACATGGATCACGCCCGCCGACTCGTCGTAGAACGGCTGGACGGGGGAGAGCTGCGGGCGCCCGTCCGCCTTGATGGTCGCGAGTACACCGATCTCGCTCTTCGCGAGCAGTGCGTAGGGGTCGAAGGAAGTAGCGGTCATGCCCCGTTGTCAGCCTTTCGTGTCACCTTGGCGCAGGAGTGCTGCGGCCTTTCCTTGATCTTCCTACCAGGGTGAACCCGCTGTTCCAGCGGCATGATCGGCCATTCTTCGGGGCAAGGTCCGCGCCTGTCAGCTGTCGCGCGCCTCCAGCAGAGCGTTCCAGTGACCGGTCCCCGGCAGCAGGGACGGGTCCTCGTACTCCACGACCGCCTGCAACTCCATGCAGTCGAACACCGAGTACAGGCCATGGGTACGCCCGATCCCGCTGTGCTTGAACCCCCCGAACGGCACCGACGCCGGCGAGGCCCCCACCCGGTGCACGTTGACGAAGACGCTGCCCGCCTCCAGCCGGCGCGCCAGGCTCCAGGCGCGGCCGGTGTCCGTGGACCAGACGGAGGCGGCGAGGCCGAACTCGGTGGCGTTGGCCAGGCGTACGGCCTCCTCCTCGTCGTCGAAGGGCAGGATCGGGACGATCGGGCCGAACTGTTCCTCGGCGACGACGGGGGAGTCGGGGGCGGCGCCGGTCACGATGCTGGGGAGGATGAAGTAGCCGTCCTCCCAGCCCTCGGGGTCCAGCTTCTCGCCGACCGTGGTCACCTCGGCGCCCGCCGCCTCGGTCTGCGCCCGCAGGGCGAGCACGCGGTCGTACTGGGCGCGCGTGGTGACGGGACCGAAGGTCGCGCGGGCGTCCATGCCGTCGCCCACCCGGATACGGGACGCCAACTCCGTGAAACGGGCGGTGAATTCGGGGAAGCGGCTGGAGTGGACGTAGATGCGTTTGATGTTGTAGCAGATCTGGCCGCTGGCGCCGAAGACACCGGCGACCATCTCGCGCAGCATGACGTCGTCGATCGCGGCGTCGTGCAGCACGAGCGCCGCGTCGTTGCCGCCGAGCTCCATGGTGAGGCTCTTCAGGGTCGGCGCGGCGGCCCGCATGACCGCCGTGCCGGTGGCGACCGAGCCGGTGAAGATCATGCGGCGGATCGCCGGGTGGGCGGCGAGCGCGGCGCCCGCCTGGGTGCCCAGGCCCGGGACGCTGCCGACGACCCCGGGCGGCAGCGTGTCCGCGAGCAGCGCCACGGCCCGGCTCAGCGCCAGCGGGGCCTCCTCGGGCGGCTTGACGACCACGGTGTCGCCCGCGACGAGCGCCGGGGCGATGGAGTTGAAGGCGAGGAAGACCGGCGTGTTCCACGGCGCGATGACCCCGACCGGGCCCATCGGCACGTACCGCGTCACCGCGCGGCCCGGCCTCGGCAGCGCCGCCGGGCGCTCGGAGGCGGCGGTGACGTCGTCGGCCAGGGCGGCGAATTCCCGCAGCAGCTTGGGCGCCCCCACCGCGTCGCCGTGCGCGTCGTGCAGGACCTTGCCGGTCTCGCGGGTGATGAGCACGGCGAGTTCGTCGAGTTCGGCCTCGATGACGTCGGCCGCCTTCAGCAGATACGCGGCCCGCTCGCCGGCGGTCAGCGCCGCCCACGCGGGGAACGCGGACACGGCCGCCGACACGGCCAGTTCGACCTCCGGGGCGCCGCCCAGGGCGAACATCCCGACGGTCTCGGTGGCCCGGGCCGGGTTCAGCACGGGCGCGTACCCGGTGGGCAGCTCCTCGCCGGCCACCAGGACCGGGGCCGTGGGCAGTTGTGCGTCAGTCATGCGGCGCTCCTTGCGGTGTGCTGCTCGACGAACCGCAGAAGCGGCCGCCCGAGCGGGCCGTCGTCGACACCGAGCGAGACGATCTCGGAGATGTGGTTGTGCCCGTCGACCTGTACGAAGACGTCGGCCGCCGCCCGCACGGCCTCGGCCTGCGCCCGGAAGAGCGGGGGATCGAACTCCGCCACGGCCGCCAGCAGCGGGACCCCGCAACTGGACAGGGCAGGCAGCGCCTCCCGGGCCGGGTACGCGGCGGGGTCCGCGCCGAAGTACGCGCTCAGCAGCTCGTTGTGCTCCGCCTCGCGCAGGTCGTAGATCCCGGACAGCAGGGCGGCGGCCGTGACGTCGGGCCGCACGCCCCCGTGCCCGGCCAGGTAGCCGGCGACATGGGCGGCGCCGGCGGAGTGTCCGACCAGCACGATCCGCCCGGGATCGCCGCCGTACGCCGCGATGTTCGCCCGCACCCAGCCGACGGCCGCCGCCACGTCCTCGGCGCCGGCCGGGAAGGTGTGCTCCGGGGCCAGCCGGTAGTTGACGGTGACGGCGACGAGGCCCCGGTCGACAGCCCAGCGGCCGATGTGGTCGTAGTAGGGCGTGCCGGGGGTGTGCTTGTCCCCGGCGACGAAGCCGCCGCCCTGCGCGAACACCAGCACCGGGGCCGGGACTCGGCGGGCCCGGCCGGTGTGGACGTCCAGGCGGTGGCGCGGGCCGGGGCCGTACGCGAGGTCGCGTTCGACGGCCGGGGCGCGGTGGCCGCGGGCCTGGTGCGCGGGGGCGAACAGGGCCCACATGTGCCGGACCAGCTCGGGGGTGACCTCCGCCGGGGTCCGCCGGATCACCTCGGCGTGCTCGGAGGTCACGCGAGGTCCTCGTCCGGCACCCAGTTGCCGTGGAAGCCCAGCGGCACCCGCTGCGGGATGTGGATACGCGCGACCGGTCCGCCCGCCAGGTCCTGCGCGTGCAGGACGACGACCTCGGCGCAGTTGTTCGCCAGGTCGGAGACGTACGTCATCAGCCAGCCGTCGTCCTCGGCGGAGTCGGCGGCGCGCGGCACGAAGACGGCCTCCATGCCGTAGCGGCCGGGGCCGTACGCGTACGACTCGTGGGTGCGCTTGGCCAGGTCCTGCTTGAGCAGAATGCTGCCGGCCTCCTTGTCGCGGCTGCTGAAGTAGCCGTAGCGGTGCTCCGCGACGCCGATCAGGCGTTCGTCCAGGCGCGGCATCTCCGGCTGGGTGTCGCTCAGGCGCTCCACGGTGCAGCGGCCGGTGGCCGGGTCGAGGAGGTAGCGGTCGAGCCGGGAGGGCGACTCGCTGGGCCCGGTGCTGTCGTGCTGGAAGAGCTTCTCGTAGCTGATCCCGTCCACGGCGACCCGGCCGTCGGGCAGGTCGAACGCGCCGAGGATGTGGAAGACACTGGTCGGCTCGGTCTCGCACCACACGACCTGGTCCGAAGTGCCCTCGCGGGGCAGCAGTCCCCAGGCCGGGCGGTGGTCGAAGTCCCACGCGTAGGGGAAGTCGTAGCCGCGCTCCAGCAGGTCGGGACGGGCCTGGACCGAGCCGTTGAAGAAGACGGCGTAGCGGGTGCTGAGCGCCATGTCGTGGATGATCGGCCGGCCCTCGAGAGGGATGTCCACGGACTTGCGGATCCTGCCGTCGACGTCCAGGACCAGGTACTGGGCGTAGTTCCAGTCCCAGCGGTAGGCGATGCCGTGCAGTTCGCCGGTGACCGGGTCGCGGTGCGGGTGGCCGGTCCACGCGCCGTTCAGGGTGCCCTCGAAGTTGGAGCGGGCGATCGTGTCGAGCTCGTAGCTCAGCTCGAAGGGCAGGGTGCCCCCCTCGGCGAAGGCGAAGGTGTGACCGCCTTGCGCGAAGGTGTGGGTGTTGCCGTGGTTGTTGCGCACGTAGCGCGGGCCCGGGGCGGACTCCCGGGGACCGGGGGTCTCGGGCCAGTCCCGGCTCGCCACGACTTGGTCATCGCGCACGAAACGGTTGCGGTACCACTCGGCACGGCCCTCGCGCAGCCGGACGCCGTGCACCATGCCGTTGCCGGAGAACCAGTTGTACGTGACGGGGTCCTCGGGGTCGATCGGGTTCGGGCCGACCCGCAGCAGCCGGCCGTTCAGCTCCGGCGGGATCGTTCCGGTGACCGTGAGGTCGTGAACAGTGATTTCCTGGTCGACCGGGGCGAAAGGACCCTCCAGGAACTGGTTGTGCGGGTCCTCGGACTCGGGCTTCGTGGACGTCATGAGCATTCCTTCCGCGCGGTACGGGTCGTACGTCTTGATCGTCGGCGCGGGGGCCCGGAAGGTCACTGGGCTGGGCAGCCAAAGGTCCTCACCCGTATGTGGATTTCGTACAATGCCGTCCATGACGGCGACACCGGGATCACGGCTCACTCCACAGCTCGTCGCGGGGCTCGCGGCCCCCGCCGGGGCGGCTGCCGTCCCGGCGAGCGGACCGGAGCGGATCGCGTCCGCCGCCGAGGTGGTCGGCGCGCGGCCGGTGGAGTGGGCGGTGGCGCTGGGCGCCCAGGGGCTGGCCCAGGTGCTGGCCGAGGTCACCGACGAGCACCGGGCCGCGCTGCTGCCCCTGCTGGCGCCCGCCATCGAACAGACCGGGCTCGATCTGCTGCTGGTCCTGCACGGGCGGCGCCGGCGGTTCGTGCTCGGCCCGGACGAGATCGCGATCAACGCCCATCTGGCCAGGACGGGGGTCCCGTTCCAGCGGATCGTCCAGGGCCTGCGGATGATCCGGCAGCACTGGACGGCCGTGCTCCTCGACCTCGCCGACGGACACCGGCCCGCCGCCGAGCGCGGGCAGCTCGTACGCGAGGTGACCGAGGTGGTGAACGACTTCTTCGACGCCCTCGTGGACGCCGTCGTCGCCGACTACTTCACCCAGCGCCAGCGGCTGCTCGCCCAGCGCGTCGCGGACCAGCGCGTCATGATCACCTCCGTCGTCGACGGCGGACCGGTCGACCCGGACGCGGCCCGGCGCACCCTCGGCATCGACCTCGCGGGCCGGCACCTCGGCCTGATCCTCTGGCTGGACAAGGCCGACGGACCGTACGACTTCACCGAGGCCCTGCGCGAGGTCGCCGCCGCCCTCGGCAACCCGGCGCTGCTCACCCTCGACGCCGGTCCCGCCACCCTGTGGGCCTGGGCCACCTCATCCGGCCCGCGCCTCCCGGACCGCCTCGCGCCGGCGAGGCTCGCGCCGGACGTCAGGGTCGCGGTGGGCCGCCCGGCGCCCGGCCGCGACGGATTCCGCCGCACCCACCTCGCCGCACTCGACGCCTGC
The DNA here is from genome assembly GCF_055597585.1 of Streptomyces sp. AMJ-169. Lineage (NCBI taxonomy): Bacteria > Bacillati > Actinomycetota > Actinomycetes > Kitasatosporales > Streptomycetaceae > Streptomyces > Streptomyces sp. AMJ-169. The sequence goes on along the minus strand of NZ_JBVLTJ010000007.1, from coordinate 77,245 downwards.
CGCGTCGCCCGCCTCACCCGCCCGCCCGGACAGGTCACCGTGTACGACGACGTCGCGCTCGCCGCGCTGCTCACCGAGGACCCCGAGCGCGGACGCTGGTTCGTCACCGAGGAACTCGGCCCGCTGGCCGCCCCGGACCGCACGACCACCGGCCTTCGCCGGACCCTCCTCAGCTACCTGGACCACAGCGGGAGCATCGCCCAGGCGGCACAGGCGCTGTACGTCCACCGCAACACCGTGGTGTACCGGCTGCGGCGGGCGGAGGAACTCCTCGGCCGCCCCGTCACCGACCGCACCCTGGAGACCCACACCGCCCTGCGGCTGGCGACGCTGTTCAGCGCGGGTGAGGACTGAGGCGCACGGGCAGGAGCCGGCTGGGCGGCCCGGCGAGCTCGATCCGCTCCACCCGCCGGACGAGGGCGCTCAGCAGCGCCTCCGCCCCGGGTCGAAGCGGTCGGGGTCGCTCCAGCGGGCCCCGTCCCGGTCGGCCGCCCCGAGGAACAGCAGGACCTTGCGGCCCGCCGGGACGGCCGCACCGGCGACGCGCACGTCCGTCGCGGTGGTGCGGAAGAAGGTCTGCACCGGGGACTGCCAGCGCACCGCCTCGTCGAACACCGTCCTCGGCCAGCGCCTCGCGGGCGCAGCGGGCGCCCACCCACGCCGACAGCCCGGCGGCCCGGGGCGCGTGGGCCTCAGGCCCCTCGGCGAGGACGCGGTCGACGAGGGTCTCGGCGTCCGCGTACCACCGCGTCCGCAGCCGGCGCAGCTCCGTCGGGGCGAGGATCTTCCGCAGCACCCGGCGCGGGGCGTCGTGCGGCGGCGGGTCCGCCTCCAGCGGCAGGCTCGGCGGACGCCACGGCTTCTCGTACCGGAAGTCGGCCGGCCCCACCCCCGCGTCCACACCGCCCGGGACAGGACCGGCGCTGTGTTCCGGCGCTGTGCGAAATGCACAGCCGGGCGGTCCGTGTTGGTCCCGCCGACCGGTGACAGCCGCACCGGGCCGCACGAGGATCGGTGGCGTGCACCTGTGCATCCGTGCGCCTGAGGAAGGGACGTATCTCATGGCAGGCTCCGCTCCCGCGCCGCCGCCGATGGGTCCGGACGGCTGGGAGTCCCTGTTCGACGGGGTGGCCACGGGCATCGCGCTCGTGGACGGCGGCGGTTCCCTCCGCTGGGTCAACCTGAGCGGAGCCCGCATCCTGGGCCGGCCGCGCCATGAACTGACCGGGCTGCCTTCCCCGTTCCCGCCGGGGAGGCCGGGCGAGGAACAGATGTGGGCGCAAGGCTCCCGCCGGCTCGCCTGCACCGAGGGCGCCCGTATCGAGGCGGGCGCCGTCACCCCCGTCAGCTTCCGCGACGTCACGGAGCAGCGGCATCAGCACGGCCGGATCTCCGCCCTGGCGCGCGCCGCCGCGGCCGTCGCGTCGGACAGTTCGCTGGAGAAGGTGCTCGCGGCCATGGCCGTGGAGGTCCGGCGCGCGCACGGGGTCGCGGGCGCGCAGATCATGACCTTCGCTCCGCGCGGGGACGGGCTGCGCCTCATGGGAGCCGCCGGCTTCACCGAGGTCGAGGACTTCTTCGAACTGTTCACGCGGTCGTGCGACCGGGGAGCCGAGCCGGCCACGCACCGCAGCATGAGCACCCGCCGGCAGTACGTGGTCCCGGGCCGCAGGGCGCGGATGCTCGCCGACCCCGCGTGGCAGCCCCTGCACGGGTATGTGTCCCGGCTGGAGTGGGACGACTTCGTCAGCACACCGCTGCTGTCACGGGGAAAGGCCCTCGGCGCGCTCAACGTCTACGTCGCCCCGGGCGTGCGGACGACCCCCGCCCTGCTGGACTTCCTGAGTGCCATGGCCGAACAGGCGGCCCTCGCCGTCGACTACGCCACCCTCATCCGCCAGGGACGGCTGTCCGCGCGCGGTGAGGAACGTGCCCGGCTGGCCCGGGACCTCCACGACTCGGTGGTCCAGCACGTCTTCTCCATCGGGATGCAGGCCAAGGCGGTCCAGGGCCTCGCGCGCCGCCTCCCCGAGCCGTACGGGGAACGCCTCACGGCCGTCGCCGGGGAGGTGACCGGTCTCGTCGACGCCGTGCAGCGCGATCTGCGCGGCGCCGTGCTGGCCCTCTCCCCGCCGGCCTCGGCGAAGCTCGGCCTGCTGCCCGCGCTCAACGCCCTCGCGGCGGGCATCGAACGCCGCTACGACGTCACGGTCGACCTCGACATAGCGGCCCTGGACCGGACGCAGGACGCCGACCTGCGGGAGGACATGTACCGGATCATCAGCGAGGCCCTGCACAACGCGGTGAAGCACGCGGCGCCGACGACCGTACAGGTCAGCGCCGAGACCGACCCCGAGCGGGGCGTCGTACGGATCGACGTGACCGACGACGGGCGGGGCGTCCCCGCCGGGGCGGGCGGCGGGTTCGGGTTGATCTCCATGCGGGATCGCGCGAGCAGGTGGGGCGGTCACGTCTCCCTGACGGCGGCGGACGCGGGAGCGGGGACGAGAGTACGGGCCGAACTGCCCATCCACGAGCGGACGGACGGCACATGAGCGAAGAGCCGAAGGACATCACCGTTCTCGTCGTCGACGACCACGCGGTCGTCCGGCGCGGGATCGCGAGCTTCCTGGAGTTCGTCGACGACATCACCGTGACCGGCGAGGCGGCGGACGGGCAGGAGGCGCTGGAGAGGCTCGCTGCCATGGACGCCCACGGCGAAACTCCCGATGTCGTGCTCCTCGACCTGAACATGCCGCGGCTGGACGGGATCAGTACCGCGGCCGTGCTCGCCGAGCGCCATCCCGAGGTCAGGACGGTCGTCCTGACCAGCTTCACCGAGACGGAACGCGTCCACGCGGCGCTGGCGCACGGCGTCTGCGGGTACGTCCTCAAGGACGCCTCGTCCGACGAGCTGGAGACGGCGATCAGGGCCGCGCGGCGCGGCGAGGTGTTCCTGGACCCGGCGATCGCCCGCAGGCTCACCCAGCGGCTCGTCACCCCGTCCGCCGGCCTGGGCGCGCTCAGCGACCGGGAACGCGAGGTCCTGCGCCTCGTCGCCGAAGGCCTGTCGAACCGCGCGGTCGCCGACCGGCTGGCGATCAGCGAGCGCACCGCCCGCACCCACGTCAGCAGACTGCTGGCCAAGCTCGGGCTCAGCTCGCGCACCCAGGCGGCGCTGGCCGCCGTACGGGAAGGGCTCGTGGCGCCCTGAAGGGGGCGGTGTCCGGACGGTCAGTCCGAGAAGACCACGCTGGTGCGGCCGTTGGGCAGGACCCGGCCTTCGAGGTGGTGGCGCACCGCGCGGGCCAGCACCCGGCGTTCGATGTCACGGCCCTTGCGGACCAGCTGCTCCGGGGTGTCCCGGTGGCTGACCGGCTCCACGTCCTGCGCGATGATTGGCCCCTCGTCGAGGGTCGCCGGTCACGTAGTGGGCCGTGGCACCGATGAGCTTCACCCCGCGCCGGTGGGCCTGGTGGTACGGCTTCGCCCCCTTGAACCCGGGCAGGAAGGAGTGGTGGATGTTGATGCACCTGCCCTCGAGACGGCTCGTGAGGCCGTCCGACAGGATCTGCATGTACCGGGCCAGCACCACGAGTTCGACCCGGTACCCGTCCACCAGCGCCAGCAGCCCGGCCTCCTGCTCCGGCTTGTTCTCCCTCGTCACCGGCAGATGGTGGAAGGGGATGTCCCCGAAGTCGACGTGCGCGTAGACGTCCCGTGGATGATTGGACACGACACCGGCGATGTCCATGGGCAGTTCGCCTATGCGCCACCGGTACAGCAGGTCGGTCAGGCAGTGGTCGAGTTTCGACGTCATGATCAGGACCCGCATCCGTTCACCCGCGCCCCGCACCGACCACGTCGCGTCCAGCGGGGTGAGACTCACGGAGACGTTCTCCTCGACGGCGCTCTTGGGCACCGACGCCGGCACCGCGAACTCGACGCGGCAGAAGAAGCGGCCGGAGATGCCGTCGTTGAAGTGGTCGGCGTCCTGGATGTCGCCGCCGACGGCCAGGAGTCCCGTGGTGACGCGGCTGACGATTCCCGGGCGGTTGTCACAGGTGAAGGTCAGGACGAACGAATGGGGCATGATGTCGGCTCTCGTTCTTCGGATCGTCACGCCTGGCGCAGATCCGCGTGGCGGTGGTCGGGCTTGTAGGGGGCGGGAGCGACGGTCGCGCGGATGGCCTTCTGCGGCCCGTCGGGCGTCCCCCAGTGCACGACGACCTCGGTGCCCGGCTCGCTGTGCGCGACGTCGATGGTGCACAGCGACAGCATCTGCCGGTAGGAGTAGCTGTAGCCGCGGGACGTGGCGACGCCCACGAGGTCGTCCCCGCTCGTGACGTCGTCCGCCCACATGTAGCCGCGCTGGTCACGCGGCATGTCCATGAACGGGTAGTGCTCGCCCTTCCCGAAGAGCGAGGCGAAGACGTCCACGACGTCGTCGCCGTTCCACACCAGGGTCCGCATGACGCGCCGCGGGTTCGCCTTCTCCGCCTCCAGCGCCTCGCGGCCGAGGAAGTCGTGGTCGAACTTGACGTTGCGGCCCCAGCCCAGCTCGACGGGGCTGCGGTAGTACTCGCTGACGTCGGTCCCGGCGTAGGAGCCGGCGATGTGGGCGGGCTGGGCGTAGGCCGGCATGGCGGCGGTGAAGGACGCGCGGTAGTCCGCCATGTCCTCGCCGAAGATGGCCGGGATGTAGTCCGTGGCGATCGTCGGGAAGCACGCCTCCAAGTGGTTGATCATCGTGGTCCGGGCGCCGAGCTTGCGGATGCCGAACTCCTGGCCGGCCTCGACGACGCGGTCGTAGACGTCCTGCTTGTGCTCCATCGGCCCCTGGAGCTCGAAGCCGATCTCCCCGGCCATGCCCTGGCGCAGCGCCCAGATCTCGTGCCCGGCGACCGTGAGCGCGCCGACCCGCATGAAGCCGGTGTCCCGCAGGTTCGAGCGGCCCGCCGCCTTCTCCAGGACGTCGACCGACCGGGGCCCGGAGACCTGGAGGATGAACCAGTCCTCGCGCTCGATCCTCACGTCGTAGCCGGTCCGCGAGCGGTAGTGGTCGACCCAGAATCCGCCGCGGCCGTGCAGCACGAACTCCTCGGCGCCGAAGCGGGTCAGGATCCCCTCGTGGATGACCTTGCCGTTCTCGTCGGTGTGGATGGCGTGCTTCGACTGTCCCGTCGCGAACGAGGCCAGGCTGTTCACCGTGATGTCACCGAGCAGGGCGAGGGAGTCGGGGCCGGTGATGCGGTGCTGCCACAGGAACGACCAGTCCCCGATGTAGCAGGCCTCCTTCCACGACAGGCTCTCGTCGAGCCAGTCGGTGTACTCCGGCTGACCGAAGCGGCTCCAGGCGTAGCCTTCCGGGGGCCTGCGCATACCGCTGACGGTGTATTCCATGGTGCGTCCTTCGTTTTCCGGGGTCGGGATCAGGGGCGCCGGGGGGCGGACGTCAGCGCTCTTTCGGCGGCCTCGACCACGTTGGTCATGAGCATGGCCCGAGTCATGGGGCCCACCCCGCCCGGCATCGGCGCCAGCAGGCGCGCGACCTCGCCCACGCCGGCCGCGACATCGCCCACGATCCCGGCCTCGGTCCGGGTGATACCGACGTCGAGGACGACGGCACCGGGCCTGATGTCGTCCGCCTGGACCAGGGCCGCAGCGCCCGCTGCGGCGACGACGATGTCGGCGCGCCGGGTGTGGGCCGCCACGTCACGCGTCTCCTCGTGGCACATGGTCACCGTCGCGCTCTCCGTGTGCCGCGTCAGCAGCAGCGCCAGGGGCCGGCCCACCGTCACCCCGCAGCCGATGACGACGACGTCGGCGCCGGTCAGCGGGACGCAGTAGCGGCGCAGCAGTTCGACGATGCCGCGCGGGGTGCAGGGCAGCGGTGCCGGGGTGCCGGTGACGAGCCGCCCGAGGTTCGTCGGATGCAGACCGTCGACGTCCTTCTCGGGAGCGACGCTCTCCAGTACGACCCCGCGGTCGATCCCCGCAGGCAGCGGCAACTGCACCAGCAGGCCGGTGCAGCCGGGATCGCGGTTCAGTTCCGCGACCGCTGACACGACGTCCTCCGTGGTGGCGGAGTCCGGCAGTTCGACCCGCAGGGACCGGATGCCGATCTCCTCGCAGTCACGGTGCTTACCGGCCACGTAGGACGCGCTCGCGGGGTCGCCGCCGACCAGTACGGTCGCCAGGCCCGGCCGTACGCCGAGTGCGGCGACGCGTTCTTTGAGTTCCGCGCGGATGGAGCGGGCGGTGGCTCTCCCGTCCAGGAGGTGCGCGGTGGCCGGGCGGCCCGCTTGGATCGTCATGGCACACACGAGAGGCCCTTTCGTCAGGTGCGGCCGGGCGTCGTCCGCGTTTTCGACGCTAGTGGCGGGGGCCCGCGCGGACATCGGACGGACGTCGCCGGTGGCTCGTCGGCTGTGGCAGCTGGGGTGAGGACAAATGACGTACGGCGGCCTTCGCGTTCGCTTGCCGCCGGGCGGCCGGAAACACGCCCCAGAGCATGACGGAAAGCTCCCTTGCCCCGGGGGATGAGTGGCTGGGACTGGACTGGGCCGGGGGCAGGTCCGGTGGAATATTGGGTGCGCTGGAAGGTGGCTTATCGGTCACCTCGAACGCTTTCCGGGGGAATCATGCGTATCAGCGCCCGTGTGCGCGCGGTGTCGGCCGCGCTCGCCGTCGTCGCAGGAAGTCTCACGTTCACCGCCGTCGGCGCCGGAACGGCCGGCGCGTCCGGCTGCCCTGCCAACGGCCAGATCCTCGGGCCCACCCAGACCATCTCGGCGGGCGGGCAGACGATCGGGCGGTTCTACCTCGGGTGGAACTGCAACGGCGCCTACACCGAGGTCAACCTGTGGAACACCAACTACATCAACAACTGGCACAGCGGCCAGGTCGACGTCCAGTCCAGCTCGGACTACAAGGTCGGCCCGAGCGCACCGGTGTACAACAACGGCTCGTACTGGTTCGACGCCGGATACATCCCGGTGTACGTGTCGAACACCCGCCTCTACCACGGCAACTGGAACTTCGTCGCCAACGGCCACTCGTGCAGCGGCGAGACCCCGACGTGGAACTTCTCGAACGGCAGCTACACCAACAGCCCCGTGCCCTCGCGCTGCGACTGACACCGGCCGGTCCCGGCAGAATGCGGGTATGGCTGATGAGGATGGCGCGGCGTTCGTCCTGCCGAGGGGAGCCACAGGTTTCCTCCGGCCGGGGGAGGGGCCGTTGGCGGAAACGGACGTGAGGGCGTTCCGCGGGGCTCTGTACGCGGCTGCCCGCGCCGACGAGTTCCTTGTCCCGCCACCGTGGTCCGGCGCGTTCTCCGCCGCCGGGTTCGTGGTCCTGGCCAGGGAGCGGCTCGTCATGCCGTTGTCCCGTGTGGACACCTCGGGGCTGTCGCGGGCTGAGTGGTGTCAGGTACGCGAGTACGGCATCGGCACGTTGGGCGGTGTGCTGTTCAACTCCTGGGACTGACAGCCATGTCGGGCGCCGACTGGTGAAGGGGGCCGCCGGGCGACGGCGATGTACGGCGCCGCGCCCGCGCGGAACCCGGGAAGCCCCCGCCGGTTCACCCCGGCAACGCGGTGGTGACCAAGACCGCGGTGACCGCCAGAACCGCCGCCCCCGTCAGCAACTCGGCGATCAGCAGCGGCCGTCGGAGGCGGCGGCGGACGATGGCGGCCAGCGTGAGGATCACCGCCACCCCCGCCAGCTTCAGCAACAGGAGCCCGCCGTAGGAGCTGTCCCCGAGGCCGGACACGGACAGCCCCACGCGCCACGACTGATACACCCCCGTCACCGCCAGCACCACCACACACCCGAACGCCACCCGCGAGAAACGCCCCCGCACACTCTCCGGCACCGCCGTCAGCAGCGCGAGCCCCCCGAGCCAGACGGTCATCGCGGCGACATGCGCGAGATCGGCGAGGAACGCGAGGGGCAGTTGCCGTCCGGTCGCGGCGTGGGCGGCGGGGGGCCAGGTGGTGAGGAGTACGACGATGGCGGCGGTTGTGATCGGCGTCAGGAGGCGGGCGGTCCAGCTGACCGGGGTGTGCGGGGCTGTCTGGACGTCGGAGACGGGGAGGGCGGTTCGGTCATTGGAGTCGTGCGGGGTCGTCCGGTCACCGGAGACGAGGTGAGCCGTCAAGTCACCGGAGATGTGCGGGGCTGTTCGGTCATCGGGGACGGGCTGGGCCGTTCGGTCGTCGGGGACGAGGTGGGCCGCTCGGGTACCGGAGTTGTGCTGGGCCATCGCGTCGTCGGAGGCACCCCGTGTCGTCCGGCCGGCCGAGACGAGCCACCAACCGAGTGCCACCACCGCCAGCACGGCGTAGAAACGGACCGTGAGGGAGTTGCCCGGCGGGCCGTGGGTGTGGGCCGTGATCGTGTTCACCGCCGATGAGGTGAGCGTCGCCGCGCCCAGCAGGGCCAGGCCGGCGCGGACGAGGATGCGCACTCTGCGGTGGCCCAGTCCGGCCGGCCACAGCCACAGCACCACCAGCAGGACGCCGGGGCCCAGGGCCAGCCCGGCGTAGCCCAGCCCCCGCGCGGTGAGTTGCAGTGCGTCCGACCAGCCGGTGTCCGTGTCCCCGGGAGGGGGGACGTCGCCCGTGACCGGGCCCGGGGCGCCGAGCGAGAACCGGAACGTGCCGGAGGGGAAGTGGCCGTCCGCCGACGCCACTTGCCAGGCCACGGAGAAGGTGCCCGCGCGCAGACTTCCCGGCAGTGCCACGCGGACCGTGCGCAGTGGCTCCCCGCCGGGGTGGCCTCCGAGGTCGACGCGGCGCATCCGGTCGTCGTACACGCGGATCGCGTCCTCGCCCGCGGTCACGGGGTCGTCGAAGGTGAGCGCCACCTGGGCGGGCCGTTGGGTCAGGACCTGGCCTGCGGCGGGGGTGCTCGACGTCAGGGCGGTGTGGGCGGTGGCGGTGTTCGCCGGGACGAGGGTCAGGCAGAGGGTCGCCAGACAGAGGAGGAGGAAGCGGCGCATGTGCGTTCCTGGGGTCCGTGGGAGGTGGACGACCAGATTCGCGGCGGGGCCGGTTGATCGGGAGCCTCGCGCTGGGGGCTGGGGCACCCCCAAAAGTGAGGGTTCCTGGGGGTGGAGCGGTGTGCGGGGCAGGGGGGGCTTGGCGGCGCGGGGCTCCAAGCGTGGGGCTCGAAGCGCCGGACTTGAACTGTCGGATTTGCAGCACTGGACTCGCAACGCCGGGCTCGAACTGCCGGAGTCACAGCGCCGGATGCGGACCGCCCGACTCGAACTGCCGGGCTCGCAGCGCCGGATCTGCCGAACTGCTCGACTAGCGGCGCCGGGCTTGGATCGTCAGCCGCGCGGCGCGGGACGCGAACGGTTGGGCGCGAAGTGCGGGGTTCCATGCGCGGGGCTCGAACTGTTGGGCTTGCAGCGCGGAGTTCGAACTGCCGGACTCGCAGGCGCCGGGCTCCAGGCGCCGGGTTCGAAGCTGCCCGACTCGCGGCGCCGGGCTTGAACCGTCAGCCGCGCGGCGCGGGACGCGAACGGTTGGACGCGAAGCGCCGGGCTCCAGGCGCCGGGCTCGAACTGCCCGACTCGCGGCGCCGAACTTGAACCGTCAGCCTCGCAACGCGGGACGCGAAGTGCCGGGCTCAAAGCTGCCCGACTCGCACGCCGGATTCGCAGCGCCGGCCCCGAACCGCCGGCCCCGCCCCCCCAACTCCCGCCGCCCCCCAAGCCCCCACCTCAACGCCCCCGAACCCCCCCACCCGGCGACCGCCGCCCCCAAGAAACCCCCCGCCAACCAGAACCCCGAGTCAGCGATCCGGCCGCCTGAAGAACCGGCAGAACCGTCCGCACCTCCGTACCACCCCCCACCCGTTCCCCCACCGTCATACACCCCCCAAGCTCCCGCGCCGCATCCCGAAGCAACCGCAGCCCCAGATGACCGTCACCCCCACAGACCTCCCCCGCCCCCAGCTTCCCCCCGCCCCCCGTCCCGCTGCCCCCACCTGTCCCCGCCCCGTAGGCTCCGCCCGCCCCCAGCTTCCCGTCGCCCCCCGGCCCCTCCTCATCGCCCCCACCGGTCCCCGCCCCACCAACCCCACCCTTCCCAGTCCCGCCAGCTCCCCCTACCTCCATCCACTTCCCGCCAGCTCCCCCCGCCCCCGTCCCGCCAACCCCACCCTCCCCAGTCCCGCCAACTCCCCCCGCCCCTTCCCCCAACCCCCCAACCCCCTTCCCATCATCCGCCACCCGCACCACCACAGTCCTCTCATCCGCAAACACCTCAATCCAAGCCGCCCCCGCCCCCGCATGCTTGAGAATGTTCGTCACGCACTCCTGAGCCGCCTGATACGCCAGCCCCGCCCGATCGGCGTCCGGCGTCGCGCGGATGTCCACCGCTGTCGTGACCGTCAGCCCCTGCGCCCGCAACCGCCCGGCCAGCTGATCCACCGCGTGGGACAGGCCCTCGCCGGTGAGGTCGGGCGGATACAGGCCCGCCATCGTCGTGCGCAGGGAGCGCACCGAATCCCGCACCGCCTGGGTCGCCTTGTCGAGGATGTCGTGGGTCAGGGCGTCCCCCTGCCCGTCCAGGCGGGAGCGGACGGCGGCGAGGGCGTAGCTGGCGCCGGCTAGGTCCTGGACCACGCCGTCGTGGAGATCACGGGCGATCGCCCGCCGCTCCCGCTGCGACGCGGTGAGCGCCCGGCTCAGCAGGCGGATGCGTTCGGCGTCGCCCCGGCTGACGCGGCGCAGCAGGTGTACGGAGAGGGGGAAGCGGGCGGCCAGCACCAGCAGCAGGGGCAGGAACACGAACGGGACGAGGACGCGGGCCAGTTCGGTCCAGGCGGTGGTGAGCGAGGCGTCGGTGGAGTACACCTCCAGCGCCAGCCGCTCGCCGGAGTCCAGCTCCAGGGGGACGTACACCTCGACCAGGCGGGGGCCGAAGGGGAGTTCGGTGACGTTCTCGGGGCCGGATAAGTCGGACAGCCCGGCGTGGCTGGCGCCCCGCTCGATGGCCTCGCGGACCTCGCCGTGCTGGGCGAAGGAACGCCCGGTCGCGCTCGGGTCGTTGGAGTAGACGATCACGCCCTGGCTGTTCCACACCTTGACGCGGACGACCTCGCTCTCCTGCCGCCGGGCGTCGACGGCGGCGTCCAGCCGGGTGCGCACGCTCTGGTCGCCGCCGAGGAGCCCGGGCAGCGCGGGCCGGAAGACGACGTCCCCGACGATCCGCGCGGACCGGGTCGCCTCGCGGAGGGCGGTGCGCTCCGCGACGGTCTGGACCGCGTACGCCGTGGCGGCGCCGATCAGGGCGAGGGTGCCCAGGGCGGTCACCACCATCGCGGTCGCCACCGCGCGCACCCCGGCCGGCCCGCGCAGGGGCTCAGCCATCGTGGCGCGCCGCGATGAGGCCGAGCCGCTGGGCGGTCACCACCGCCTCCAGCTGCGAGCGCGCCCCGAGTTTGAGGTGGAGCGCCTTCACATAGCCCCGGCAGGTGTTGACGCTGATGTGCAGCAGCCGGGCGATCGCCGCCGGGCCGAGCCCCTGGCCCATCAGCGTGAGCACTTGGGACTCGCGGCCGGTGAGCGCGGGCGCGCCGGGCTGCGGCGGAGCCTCCGGGGCGCCGAACGCCGACGCCGGCACCAGCATCTGGCCGGGTCTGGCCTGGCGCAGCGCGTCCAGCATCTCCTCCAGCGAACCGGACTTCGGCACGAACGCGCTGGCCCCGGACCGGGCGGCGCGCACCACCCAGTCGGGGTCGCGGTGCGCGGAGACGACCACGACGGTCGTCTCCGGCAGCGCCTCGCGGATGCGCCGGGTGACGTCGAGGCCGTTCTCCTTGCCGAGGCTGATGTCCATGACCACCACGTCGGGGCGTTCCCGGTGGGCCAGTTCGACGGCCGCCGCACCGCTGTCGGCGTACCCCGCGCAGTCGAAGTCGGGCTGCGCGGCCAGTGCGAGCGCCAGGAGTTCGGCGAAGGAACGGTGATCGTCCACGATCAGCACCCGCACGGCCGTCGATCTGGCTTGCTCCACCCTGCACCCCCGGCTCAGCGGCTCACGTCCCGTAGGCATGTAACCACGGAGTGGTTGAAAATCACACTAGTTGTGTGGGTGGTGTGAATATTTTCGGTCACCGGATCACAGCAGGTCGGAACCGGCCAACCACAGCACCCACGCCACCAGCCCGACCCCGAGAAGCACGTTCCCGGCCCGCGCCCGCACCACACCCGGCGCTTCCCGCAACAGCAGCCACAGCGCCGCCAGTTGGACGAACAGCACCGCCACCGGCAGCGGACCGGCCCACGCCGCCACGGCGTACGCGCCGCTCAGCAGCCCCAGGACGACGGCCGCCGCGCCCGGGACCCGCCGCGCCGCCCAGGCCGCCCCCGCCGCGGCGAGCGCCGCGACGAGGGGGCCGAACGCGACCGCCGACTGCTGCTGGAAGGCGACGAGATGCCCGCAGGCCGCCACCAGGCACAGCGGCGCGACGAAGGAGCGCGGGGCCGGGGACGCCTCAGAGAGCGTCATCACCGGCCCCCAGCTCCGGTCCCGGCTGCGGTGCGGCCGGGGCGGCGAAGACCGGATGGTGCTCGTCGCTCGGCGGACCTACCCGGAACTGGCCCATCATGTCGTGGTCCTCGTGGACCAGGTTGTGGCAGTGCAGCATGTACCGCCCGGTGTGCGGCCCGAACCGGGTCACCACGCGCACGGTCTCGTTCTCGCCGACGTACACCGTGTCCTTGCCGCCCGCCTCCCACACCTCGGGCGGGCGGCCGTTGCGGTCCAGGACCCGGAAGTCGACCAGGTGCGTGTGCACCGGATGCCACCAGCCGCCGGAGTTGTTGACGAACTCCCAGACCTCCACGTCCCCGAGCCCCGGGTCCGCCCACACGAACTCGTAGTCCGACGCGATGACATCGGCCCAGGTCCGCCCGTTGACCGCCCACTGCCCGTCGGTGCGATGGAACCTCAGCGTGCGCGTCCGGGTGGCCATCGCCTCGGTGAGGTCCATCGCCGGCGCGTGCGGATCGAGCACGTCGGGGACGGCGTTGTCGGACAGGTCGGTGGCGTCGCCGACGACGTCGAAGGCCATCACGTCACCGGTCGTGTCGTAGTCCTCGACGTTCTTCACGCCAAGGTTGCGCAGCACCACCCGCTCGCCGACCCGGTACTTGGCGAAGTCGATGACCACTTCGTACCGCTCCCCGATGCCGTGCCGGTACCCCGTCACCGACTTCGGCTCGGGCATCAGGCCCGCGTCGGTGCCGATGAACACGAACGGGTCGCCGGTGCTCAGCGTGAAGTAGAAGCCGCGCGACAGGGCCGCGTTGAGGATGCGGAAGCGGTACTTGCGCCGCTCCACCCGCATCACCGGCCAGGGCCGCCCGTTGACGAGGATCACGTCCCCGAACAGGTCGCGGTGCCCGTCGTCGTCGTACAGCAGCTGCCCGTCCTTGTCGAACATCGCGTCCCGGACGACCAGGGGGACGTCGTAGCGGCCCTTCGGGATCGGCAGCGAGCGTTCCAGCTCGTCGTGGAGCAGGTAGGGGGCGGCCAGGCCCATGTAGGCGTTCTCGGCGGTGTGGTGGACGCCGTGGTCGTGGTACCAGAGGGTGCGGGCGTTCTGGGCGTTGGGGTAGTGGTAGTCCTTGTACTCGCCCGGCCGGATGACGTCGCTCGCGTACCCGTCGTACTCCGGCAGCGAGGCGAGCCCGTGCAGATGGACCGAGGCCCACGCCTCGTAGCCGAGCCGGGGGTGGCGGGCGGGCAGGTCGTTGAGGTGGCGGACGACGACCTGGCGGCCCCGGGTGGCGTGGATCGTGGGGCCGCCGAACGTCCCGTCGTACGACCAGGTCTCGGTGCGCAGGCCGGGCAGGATCTCGGTGACGGCGCTGCGCATGCTGACGGTGTAGTAGTCGGTGGTGGCCGAGCGTTTGACCGGCACGGCCGCCGGGGGCACCGCGAACGGGACGGTGAACGGCTTGGGGAACTTGCTCACCGCGACCCGGTCGGAGGGCGTCCTCTTCGCGATCGTCAGCTGCTCCAGCGGCACCGCGAGGGCCGCCGTGGCGAGGACGCCGTACTTGACCACGTCCCGGCGGGACAGGGGGTTGTCGCGCATCGGGGGGTCACTCGGCCGGGGCGGCTTCGGCGACGGCCGCGGTCACCGCGCCGGCCCGCAGCGCCGGCGGCCAGGACTCGCCGGTCTCGCTGAACGCGTGGACCTCGATCCGCTTGCCCGCGACCGACGCGGGCAGCGTCGCCGTGGTCGCCGCCGGGTCGCTCACCCGGACCCCGAACTCGGCCTGCACCCCGCCCTGCGCGAGCTGGTCCACGGCGCGCACGGCGTAGCCCAGCACCGGCGCCGCCCCCGGGATCCGCGGACCGGGCGTCCAGCTCACCGTCGTCGAGGTCCCGTTGTCGCTCACCGTCACCCCGGCCGGCGGGGCCGGGCGCAACTGGGCCGGGCCCGCCGGGCAGTTGCCCATCGCGGGGCCGCCGACCTCGCCGAACTCCGCGACCGTCTCGCCCTGCGGATTGCCGGCCGCGTCCTGGCTCTGCCAGCTCATCGCCTCGTGCAGCCCGCCGGCCGCGAGCTGTGCCGCCTTGGCGGTGCGGAACTCGTACGTCGCCGTGAACGTGCCGTCCCCGACCCGCAGCCCCGAGCGGTAGCCGCCCTTCGGCGCCGCCACCACCGGACCCGGCAGCGCGCGCACGTCCCGCCGCCCGATCTCGGTGTCCCGCAGCGCGGGCGCGATGATCCGCTGCTCCATGAACGCCGGGGTGCCCGCCGGGTCCAGCCGGCCCTGGACGACCAGCGTGGTCGGCGTGGTCAGCCCGCCCCCGGTGACGGCGGTGCCGAGGGTGACGGCGTCGGCGGCGACCGTGGCACCGAACCGCACCGACACCACGTCACCCGCCCGGATGTCCGGGGTGACCGGCAGCCCGCCGCCCGCGCCCCAGCACAGCCCGCCGGGGTGGTTGATCTCGATCGCCGGCTCGCCGTCCTCGATCGAGGCGGCCGGTGCGACGGTCCCGGTGGCCGACCCGATCACACCGGTGCCGGGGCGCGTCACCTCCACGGTGATCAGCTCGCCCGCCCGGCCGGAGAAACCGTCGATCGAGACGTAGTCCCGGTCCGGGAAGACCGTGATGTTGTCCGGGAACACCGGTACCGCGGCCCGCGCGACACCGGGTCCGGCGACTCCGCCGGCCACCAGCATCGCCCCGGCCGCCCCCGCGACCATCCCGCGTCCCGCCCTGCCCCTGAGAAACCCGCTCATGCCGAATCCCCTTTCCTGCGTGGGTCTTTGCACCGAACGGGCTCAAGGCTGCCGGGGGACCGCGCCGGGCGGCAGCCGCGTCTTGGGGGGTGGGGACACCCCCAAAGTGGAGGAGTACGGGTTGCCGTAACGTTATTCTTTCCGGCGGCCGGCGGTACGGATATGCCCGTGACATCGCGGGGCCCGGCTGTAAGGGAATTCCTTACGGGTGTTTCTTTTCCATTGACGGACCGGCAGTCGGCTGTCCCGTCGCCTGAAGTTGGCCGAGATGTCGATTGATGGACACAGAAGGGTGTGGACACCGCCCCCGGGCGGGGGCGGCACGCTTGCACTGACCTGGTCCGAGTCCACACCGTGTGTACGCTCCCCGGACGCCACCGTCGGTTTTCGGAAACCCGTGGGGTACGTGCATGGTGAGTCCAGTGCATAGATATATGCAAGTTTCTCCGCTGATGGACGGCATTGCGGCCGGCTGCTCGCTTCTGCGGGATTCCCGGGCTGCATGCGCTTTGCAAGCGGATGAATAGGGCGATATTTCAGAGAATGCGGCGGACCGGTCGGGCCTCGGGTGGGCTTTTCTGTGCGGTAATGCTCTTCTCGTATCAGGGGCCGGACGGTAAAAGCGCGTACAAGTGACATCCTGGCCAAGGGATGTCGCGGTCTCGAAAAATAGCCAACCGGCCGAATAGGGGTGGACGGAGTTCTGGGCGGGACGTTAGAAATGTCGAATGAAATTTCAAGCACTCGGCCGCCTGGAAGTGGCTGGATCGAACGGAACCCTCTGCCGGGTCCGGGGGGTGCGGCAACGGATTCTGCTGGCGCTGCTGCTCTTGAATGCTCCGGAACCGGTCTCCAGGGACCGCATGATTGATGTGCTGTGGCCGGAGAAACTTCCCCAGGACCCCATCAACGCATTACATCTCCAACTGGCGAAATTACGCCGCCTTTTCGGCGACGACCGCTCCCGGATCGAACGCAGGGAGGGATTCGGCTACCAACTGCGCCTGTACCAGGGCGAGTTCGATGTGGACGACTTCACCCTGCTGGCCGCCAGGACCGCCCGGCTCGTGACCCGGGAGGCGTGGTGCGAGGTGATCGCCACCGCCGAGGACGCCCTGGCCCTCTGGCGGGGCCCGGCCCTCGCGGACGCCGGTGACCACCCGCTGCTGGACGACTGGCGGGCGTCGCTGGAGGAGTCACGGGTGACGACGTACGAACACCTCGCCGAGGCGCGCATCGTGCAGCGCCAGTACGGCGTCGTCATCCCCGAACTGACCACGCTGATCAGCGACTTCCCGCTGCGGGAGAACCTGCGCGGGCTGCTGGTGCGGGCGCTGTACGGGGCCGGCCGGCAGGCCGAGGCGCTCGATGTGTTCCGCGATGTCGCCAGGGCCCTGCGCGAGAGCCTCGGACTCGACCCGTCCCCCGCCCTCCAGGCGCTCTACCACGCGGTGCTGAACCACGACATCGCCGCGCTGCGGATCGCACCGGAGTCCCGCCCCACCCCGGGGGTCTGGACCGACGGCTCCTCGGGCTGGACCGACAGCGCCGGGCCCGTCTCCCTCCTGCGGGAGCCGGCGAGGCGGGACCCGGCGAAGACGCCCGCGGCCGCCCCCGCCGGCAATCTGCGCCCCGCGCTGTCCCTGCTGATCGGGCGGGACGAGGAACTCGCGGCGCTCCGGGAGATGCTGCGCCGCAGCAGGCTGGTGACGGTGACCGGGCCGGCCGGGGTGGGCAAGAGCCGGCTGGCGGTGGAGGCCGCGAGCGGATTCGGCGAGCGGTTCCCCGGCGGGCTGTGGCTGGCGCAGCTGTCCGCGTTACCGGTCGACGCCCGCCAGTGGCAGGTCGTGGCCGCGCTCGCCGAGGCGCTCGGACTGCCCGGCGTGGGGGAGGGCCACACGGTCGTCGACCAGCTGGTGGAGGTCCTGGGCGAGCGGCGGTTGCTCGTCGTCCTCGACAGCTGCGAGCACGTCCGGGAGGCCGTCGCCACCACGGTCGACGTACTGGCCCGGCGCTGCCCCGGGCTCACCGTGCTGGCCACCGGCCTGGAACCGCTGGCGGTGGAGCACGAGGCGGTGCTGCGGCTCGGGCCGCTGCCGCAGCAGGCGGCCGTCGAACTCCTGCGCGGCCACGCCGCCCGCAACGTGCCCGCCCCCGAGTGGGACCCGGTCAGCCTGGACACGGCGCTGCGGATCTGCCACCGGCTCGACTGCCTGCCGCTCGCCATCGAACTGGCCGGCGCCGCGACCCGGATGCTCACCGTCACCGAGATCGAGGCCCGCATCGAGCAGGGCGACCTCCAGCTGCTGGCCCGCCCGCTCGGCCCCGCGCCCGCCCGGCACACCACGCTCCAGGCCGCCCTCGACTGGAGCCTCAGCCTGCTCACCCCGCAGGAGCGCCGCTGCCTCCAGATGCTCACCCGGTTCCCGGGCGCCTGGGACCTGGAGTCGGCCGAGACGGTGTGCGTCGGCGAGTTCGTGCCCCGGCACAAGGTGGCCTATCTGCTGGGACAGCTGGTGGCGAAGTCGCTGGTGCTGACCGTGCGCACCGGGGACGGAACCCGGTTCCAGATGCTGCGCACGGTCCGCAGCCATGTGCTCGGCCGGATGAAGGCGGCCGGACAGCAGTCGCCCGGCCGCCCCCGGCAGGAGCACACGCGGCCGGAGGAGAAGGCCCCCGCCTACAGAGCGCCGCGCGGCCTGGGCCCCGCGGTGCTCCTGACGACGGCCTCAGTCACCGACGGGCAGCCGGCCCCGGTGCCCCTGGAGCCGTGCACCGGATCCGCCGGCCGGGAGCCTGGCGTGCCCGCGGACGCCGCGCACCAGTAACGCGGTCAGTTCCGCCAGCGCCTCCTCGTCGTCCGCCTTGCTCAGCTCCCGCAGTGCCGCCAGCGCGATCCCGAGTTCGTCGGCGAGGTCGCCCAGCACATCGGCGACCGCCGGCGCGTTGGCCCTGAGGATGTCGGCCCACAGCACCGGGTTGCCGGCCGCGATCCGCGTCGTGTCCCGAAACCCCCTGCCGACCAGCGGCAGATGGGCCGGATCGCTGCCCAGCAGCCGGCCGGCCAGCAGGCCGGCCATCAGGTGCGGGACGTGGGAGGTGAGGCCCACCGCCCGGTCGTGCTCGCCGGGCCGCATGACGAGCGGCCGGCCGCCGCACGCCTCGGCCAGGGCGCGCGCGGTGTGCTCCGCGCGCTCGCCGGCCGCCGGGGGCGGGGTGAGCACCCAGGTGCAGCCGTGGAAGAGGTCCGCGCGGGCCGCGAACGGCCCGGACAGCTCACGGCCGGCCATCGGATGCCCGCCGACGAACCGGGTGAGGTCGCAGCCGAGGTCCGCCGCCTCCTTCAGCAGCGGGCCCTTGACGCTGGCGACGTCGGTGTAGACATGGGCGAGCCCGGCCCGCTGCTGCTCGTCCAGGACGGCGGCGACGCTGCCCGGCGGGGTGGCGAGCACCGCGAGGTCGACCGGGGCGCGGGGGACCTCCGCGCGTCCCGCGCCGAGCTCGGCGGCGGCCCGCGCGGTCTCCGGCTCCCGGTCGATGAGGTAGACGGTGACTCCTTGTTGGCGCAGAGCCAGCGCGACGGAGGTACCGATCAGCCCGGTACCGACGATGGCGACGCTGTGCAGCATGGAACTCTCCGATCCAGGGGGGTGAGCCAGGCCGTGGTGTCGGGGGCCAGCACGGCGGCCGGTGCCTGGCTGGTGAGCAGGACGCCGTACCCCGGGGGCAGGGGGACGTCCCGCTCGGACAGGTTGACGACACAGCGCAGGGCGCCGCGCCGGAAGTCCAGGACGTCCGGCGCCGACGGAAGCCACTCCAGCTCCCGCGCCGCCGGCAGCCGGCGGCGCAGCCCGAGAGCCGTGCGGTACAGCGTGAGCATGGAGTCGGGATCGGCGCTCTGCCGCTCCACGGTGAGGTCCGCCCACTGCGCGGGCTGCGGCAGCCAGGGCGCCCGCCAGCCGAACGGGGGCTCGGCGCCGGACCAGGGCAGCGGGACGCGGCAGCCGTCCCGGCCGGGGTCGGTGCCGCCGGAGCGCACGTGCATGGGATCGCGGCGCAGCGCGGACGGCAGGTCCTCGACCTCGGGCAGGCCGAGTTCCTCCCCTTGGTAGAGGTAGACGGTGCCGGGCAGGGCGAGGGTGAGCAGGGCCGCGGCGCGGGCCCGGCGGGTGCCGAGCGCGAGGTCGGTGGGGGTGGCGTGGACGGCGGCCTTGGTGTCGAAGGCGAAGGAGCTGTCGGCGCGGCCGTAGCGGGTGACCGTGCGGGTCACGTCGTGGTTGCACAGCACCCAGGCCGGGGCGGCGCCGACCGCGTCGTGCGCGGCCAGAGTGGCGCGCACACAGGCGCGCAGCGCGTCCGCCGCCCAAGGGCTGCGCAGGAAGCCCAGGTTGAAGGCGGTGTGCAGTTCGCCGGGGCGCAGATAGCGGGTGAAGCGCTCCAGGTCGTCCAGCCAGAGCTCGCCGACCAGGACGCGCTCACCGGGATAGGAGTCGGCGATCTTCCGCCAGCCCCGGTAGATCTCGTGCAGCTCCTCCCGGTCGTCGTACGGGTGGGGGCCCGTGCGGCCGGCGAGGTCGGGCAGGGCGGGGTCCTTGGCGAGGACGTTGGCGGAGTCGACGCGGATGCCGGCGACGCCCCGGTCGTACCAGAAGCGCAGGATGTCCTCGTGCTCGGCGTGGACCGCCGGGTGGGCCCAGTTGAGGTCGGGCTGTTCGGGGGCGAACAGGTGCAGGTACCACTCGGCGCCGGCGCGCTGCCAGGCCGGGCCGCCGAACTCCGACGGCCAGTCGTTGGGCGGGAGTTCACCGCCCAGGCCGCGGCCGGGGCGGAAGTGGAACAGGTCGCGCTCCGGGCTGCCGGGCGGCGCGGCGAGGGCCCGCCGGAACCAGGGGTGGTCGGTGGAGACGTGGTTGGGGACGAGGTCGATGATCGTGCGCAGCCCCAGTTCCAGCGCCTCGGCGATGAGCCGCTCGGCCTCGGCGAGGGTGCCAAGGCGCGGGTCGACGTCCCGGTGGTCGACGATGTCGTAGCCGCCGTCGGCCATGGGGGAGGGGTACCAGGGGGTCAGCCAGAGGGCGTCGACGCCCAGTTCGGCGAGGTACGGCAGCTTCGCGCGGACCCCGGCCAGATCGCCGCTCCCGTCGCCGTCGCCGTCGGCGAAGCTGCGCGGGTAGACCTCGTAGATCACCGCGTCGCGCCACCAGGTCATCCGGCCGGCTCCAGGTCGAGGGCGGACAGGGAGGGCAGCACCTGGTCGGCGGCCGAGTAGTCGCAGCCGGCGGTGTGCGCGGTGGGGACGGCGACGACGCGCATCCCGGCCGCGCGGGCGGCGGCGAGCCCGGTGAGGGAGTCCTCGACGGCCAGGCATTCGCTCGGCGGCACGGCGAGTTCGGCGGCGGCGCGCAGATACACCGCCGGGTCGGGCTTGCGGTGCGCCACCTGGTCGCCGGTGACCACCACGTCGAAGAAGCCGAGGATGCGGTAGTGCCGCAGCCAGCGGTGCACCCACTCGCCGTCGGACGACGACGCCACCGCGAGCGCCCGCCCGCCCGCGCGCAGCCGCGTCAGCAGCGCCCGCACCCCCGGCATGAGCCGGATGTGCTCCGGCACGAAGTGCACCTCCCGCAACCCGTCCAGCTGCCGCTTCAGCACCTGCGGGTCGCCGCCGAGGAGTTCGGCGAGCCGGTGGTGGCCGTCCGCGTGCCCGCACACCTCCCGCGCCCACACCTCCCGGGGAAAGGGCCGGCCGTGCTCGGCGAACAGCGCGGAACAGGCGAGGAAGTCGGCGGCGACGGTGTCCACGAGGGTCCCGTCGAGATCGAGGACCACCGCCCGCACGCCCTTCACGCGTCCTCGCCCCACGGCAGGTCCCTGAGCGGACGGGCGGGGGTGCCGGCCGCGACGACCCCGGCCGGCAGATCGCGGGTGACGACACTGCCGGCGCCGACGACCGTGTCCCGGCCGATGGTCACCCCGGGGACGACGGTGACCCCCGCCCCCAGCCAGACGCCGTCCTCCAGCGTGACGGGCAGCGCCTCCTCCTGCCCCGCGCGCCGCGGCCCGGGGTCGAGCGGATGGCTCCCGGCGAGGATCAGGCACCGGGGGGCGATCAGGACGTCCGAGCCGATGGTGATCGGGGCGCAGTCCAGCATGACGGTGTCGAAGTTGATCCTCGTGCGGTCGCCGACGCGGATGAAGAACCCGAACTCGCACAGGAACCGGGGCATCACCCAGCCGCCCTCGCCGACCTCCGCGACCAGGTCGGCGAAGACGGCCCGGCGGGCCCTGGACTCGCTCAGGGGGGTGGAGTTGAGGACGTCGAGCAGGTCGGCGCAGCGCTCGCGGTAGGGGCGCAGGACAGGGTCGTTGGCGTCGTAGCGCAGGCCTGCGGCCATCCGCGCCTTGAGGGCGTCGATGCGGTCGGTCATGGGAGGTCTCTCGTCGGGGGTCAGCGTCGGTGCAGCCGGATGGTGACGGGCCGGTGATCGGAGGCCTCCGGCCCGTCACTTACGGGCAGGGGCAGCGGCCGGTAGGACTCCAGGGCGTCCGCCAGCCGCGGGGACAGCAGGAACAGGTCGCTGCGGCGGGCGGCGCCGTCCAGGCCGTGGGTGGGGGAGCGGTCGCCCAGGTGGGCGCCCGCGTCGATGAAGAGCGGGTCGCCGGGGTCGCCGAGGAGCCGCTGGAGGGGGGTGCGGTCGGCGCGGTCCTGGCCCGGCAGCACGTGGTCGCCCCTGCGGTGGGCCGGCACCGCCGACCAGTCGGGTTCCGGGTCGCCCGGCGGCACGCAGTTGGCGTCCATGGCGAGGACGGTCGCGGCGGCGTCGGGGCGGGCGAACTGGCGCAGCCGGTCGGACTCGATCAGCCGGTTGACGGGGCTGAACGGGTCGAGGTGGGCGACCGCGCAGCGCAGCGGCTGCGACCAGCCGGGCAGCCGCAGCGTGACGCTGCCGTGCCCGTGCCAGGTCGCGAGCGCGGGGTCACCGGGCTCGACGGCGACGACCTCGGTGCCGGGCTGCCACAGGACGGCCATGTTGCAGCCGGTGCGGGCCGGGATCAGCGCCCCCTCCATGCCGTAGGCGTCCTTGGTGTCCTTGAAGCCCAGCTCCTCGCCGAAGTGCCAGCCCCAGCCCTCGGTGATCATCAGGACCTGGGGGCGCAGTTCGCGCACGAGCGCGGCCTGGCGGTCCCAGCGCCGGCTGTCGCCGCGCAGCCGGTCGATGCCCGCGACGTACAGATTCCAGAACATCACCAGATCGGTCATCGCCGCGTGCTCACTTCACGCCCACGATCATGGCCTCGGGGCCGTGCAGCGCCTCGACGCGGACGTCGCGGAAACCGGCCTTGACGAACCACTCGCGGGCCTCGGCGCCGGTGTAGTCGTAGCCGCCGGGCACCTCGGCGTGCATCAGCAGGCTGAGGATGAGGCCGACGGCGTTGCTGCTGCGGTCGTCGTCGATGAGGGTCTCGTAGACCAGCACCGACCCGCCCTCGGGCAGCGCGTCGTACGCCTTGCTCAGCAGCAGCTGCTTCTGGTCGTGGTCCCAGTTGTGCAGGATGTGGCCGAGGACGAGGACGTCGGCGCCGGGCAGGGGGTCGGCGAAGAAGTCGCCGGCCTGGAAGCGCGCGCGGTCGGCGACGCCGAGGCCGGCCATGTAGCTGTCGAAGCCCTCACGGGCCTGCGGCAGGTCGAAGCCGGTCGCGCTCAGGTGCGGGTGGCTGCGCAGGACGTGCCCGCCCAGGGCGCCCTCGGCGCAGCCGATGTCGGCGAGCGTGCGGTACTTCTCCCACGGGAACTTCTCGGCGATCACCAGGGCCGAGCCGAGGCTCAGGGCGGTCATGTCGCGCTGGAAGGCCCGGGTGGAGCCCGCCGAGTCGTACGTCGCCGCGTAGAACTCCCGGCCGTCGCGCACCCCGCCCTGGGCGGTGCCGGTGCGCAGCACCGCGATCAGGTCGTCGGCGAGGGTGCCGAACTGGCCGAGGTAGCTGTCGCCGATGTAGGTGGCGGGCTTGTCCGCGTCCAGGTACTGCGCGGCCTCCGGGGAGGCGGAGTACAGACCGCCGGTGCGCCGCAGGAGGCCGAGGGCGACCAGCGCGTCCAGGAAGTCGGGAGTCGCGGCCGGGGCGATGTCCAGGCGGTGGGCGGTCTCGGCGGCGGAGAGGGGCTCGTGCGCGAGCTGGGTGAACACGCCCAGGGAGATCGCGCTGAGCATCGTCTTGGTCTTCCAGTGGGCCCAGAACAGGTCCGCCACGGGCTGGGGGGAGATCATGAGGTGAGTTCCTTCTGAGGGGTGCGGATGAGACGGGCGGCCGAGGCGACGGCCAGCGCGGTGCACAGGGTGAGGGCGGCGATCACCAGCGGGACCGAGGCGGGGGCCGCCCGCCCCACCAGGTAGGGCAGGACCCCGCTCGCCCCCAGGTTCGCCAACAGGAGCACGGTCGTCGTGCGGCGCGGCGCCCCCGCGACGGAGGCGGCCCAGGCCAGCAGGGTCGAGAACACGGGCCCGAACGCCACCCCGGCCGCCGCGTACCCCACGGCGGGCCGGCCCGTCGCGGCGGCCACCAGCGCGGCGGCCCCGGACAGCAGGCAGAGCAGGATCAGCGTCGGCGGCGCCGGCCGGACCGCCAGCAGCGGCAGCACCAGCCGGCCCGCCACCAGCCCCGCCCAGAACACCCCGCTGAGCCGCGCCGCGTCCGCCGCCGAATAGCCGACGGCGTCCAGATGCGTGGAGGCGAGGGAGCCGACGGAACTCTCGACGCCGGCGTAGCCGAGGGCGGCGAGCGCGAAGAGGGCGAGCGTCAGAGCCGGGACGGAGTTCGGCCGCCCGTCGGGAGGCCGGACACCCGAGAACTCCCTGCCCACGGCCCAGGGCGTCAGCACCGCCGCCGCCACGGCCACCCCCGTCAGCAGCACCGGAAGCCCGCCCGGGCCGCCCACCAGCAGCGGGCCCAGCAGGGCGCCGAGACCGAAGCTGGCGTGCAGCAGGTTGAGGGCGATGACGCCCGCGCGGCCGGGGCAGCCGCTGAGGAGGGTGTTCTGATGGAGGATCAGACCGCCGTAGCCGATGCCGCAGACGGCCGCCGCGAGGACGAACAGCGGCCAGAACGGGGCGTGGGCCATACCGGCGGCGCCGGCGGCGAAGGCCACCAGCAGGGCGCGCACCGCCGGCCGCGGCAGCGCCCGGCCCTGCCCCCTGCCGCAGCAGGCGATGACGGCCAGAGCGCCGAGGTTGTAGGCCACGACCAGCTCCGTCCCGCCGCCCCCGGGCAGCCCGTAGGCGTCCCGCAGCAGCGGCAGGGCGGCGGCGGGCGCGGCGGTGACCGCGCCGAGCAGCAGCGACAGCGCCAGCTGCGGGGCGAGCTCCGCCGCCGTCGGCGCGGCGCGGGTCATCGCTGGTCACGCCAGGGGGTCGGGCTGAGCCGCAGGGGTTCGAACCGGCCCTCGGCGGCGTCGGAGAACGGGGCCTGCACGAACACGCCCAGCCGGACGTCGGGCGCGGCCGGGCCGTACCAGGTCCGCACGAACTGCCACGGCTCGTCCCGCTGCCGCCGGTAGAGCACGGCGAACCTGCGGCCCTGCCGGGTGGCCATCAGCTCCGCCTCCGGCCGGTCCAGGGAAGGCCCCATGGCCTCGTCGGAGTCCGGCCGCGACAAGACGGTGATCACCGCCCAGCCCCCGGCCCGCGTCCGCTCCACGCACAGCTTCAGCCAGCCGTCCTCGCCGTGCAGCACGAGCCCGCCGGCGTCACCGAAGCTGTCGCCCAGGACGGTGACCCGGGTCCAGGCCGTGAAGTCGCCGCTCACCGTCCGCTGGAGCGCCGGCAGCCGGTCGACCTGGTAGGAGCCCGGCATGCTGTACAGGTCGGTCCGGCCGGGCGCGGTCACCTGCAACTCCCCGCCCGGGCCTGCGGACTGCGTCCAGCGGGCCGGCTCCCGCGACCAGGACCAGCCGTGCCCGTAGTCCTCCAGCACGGCGTCCGGGGCCTCGGTGATGCCGCCGCTCACGCCGACATCCCCCCGTCGACACCGAGCGCCTGACCGGTGACCTTGCTCGCACACGCCAGATAGACGACGCCCTGCGCGATGTCCTCCGGAGTCTGGAAGGCGCGCTGCGGGATCATCTGCCGCATCCGCTCCCAGCACTCCTCCCGCGTCTCACCGGGCCGGGTGAACTCCGCCAGCAGGTAGTCCCACAGATTCGTGCGGACGATGCCCGGACAGATCGCGTTGACCCGGATGTTGTCCTTGGCCGTCTCCAGCGCGAGCGAGGCGCTGAACCCGATCACACCGAACTTGGCCGCGCAGTAGTGGGCGACCTTCCCGAAGCCCGAACGCCCCGACACCGACGAGAAGTTGACGATGGCCCCGCCGCCGGCCGCCCGCAGCAGGGGCAGCGCGTACTTGGAGGACAGGAAGACCCCGTCGAGGTTGCCGGAGACGACGTGCCGGAACTCCTCCAGCTCCATCGTCTCGACCGGGCTGACATGGGTGACCCCGAAGGCGTTGACGACGACGTCCAGCCGCCCCTGCTCCCGGCCGAGCCCGGCGTACAGCTCGCGCACCGCGTCCTCGTCGGTCGCGTCGACCCGCGCGGCGCGCACCTTCAGCCCGCGCTCCGACAGCCGGGCGGCGAGCTTCTGGGCCTCCTCGTGACCGGTGGTCCGGGTGGAGCGGTAGTGGTTGAAGGCGGACGGGAGCCGGTCGGTGTCGGCGACGACGACATCGGCGCCCAGTTCCGCGAAGGCCTCCACGACGGCCGCGCCCAGCCCCCGGGCGCCGCCGATGACCAGGGCGTGCTTGCCCGTGAGGTCGTACAGGGCTGGTGTGCTCACTGGTGTGTCTCCTGAAGTCGGCGGGCCGGGGCGGCGGGGGCGAGGGTGTAGGTCAGCGGCGGCAGGACCAGGGAGTCCAGGAGCCGGGGGAAGGAGCGGTAGTCGGCGAGGTTGCGCTCCGGCCGGGTGACCACCTGGCGCAGCTGATCCGCGTCGGCCGCAGGGGACCGGTCGATCAGCTCCAGGACCTGTTCGTCGCGGCGCCCGAAGTAGTCGGTGAACAGGTTCTCCGCCTGCTCCCTGGCCAGGTCTAGGTCGCCGGCGCGGGCCGGGACCCGCAGCCGCGCGGTCACCGACCGGTCGTACACCTCGACGGGCGCGGGCCGCTTGCCGGCGAGGACGTCCCAGAACGTGCGGTGCTCGTAGGGCCGGCGGTCGCCCAGCCGGGCGGGCTCGAAATCCCGGGTGAGGAGCTTGCCGGTGAGGACGCCCTCGTCGACGCGGCCGAGCGGGCCGACCTTGCCCATCGTGTACGCGGTCCGCGTGTCCAGCTCGGTGGGGACCAGGTTGCGGGCGGGCAGCAGTTCCACGGCCGGGCCCATGCCGGCGGCCAGCACCGGCACGCCGTACGCGAGGGCCTCCAGGACGACCCGGCCGAGGGTCTCGCGGGACGCCGTGCTGGGGAAGAGCAGGACGTCGATGCCCGCGAAGAACTCTTCGAGCCGGTCGTGGCCGAGGACCCCGGGCATCCGCAGGGCGCTCTGCGGGACACCCGCGTCGTCCAGCTGCCGGCGGATCGCCTCGGTCTCCCAGCGCGGGTGGTTGGGCTTGCCCGCGCAGGTCAGGGTGGTGCGGCCGGAGCTCGCCCGGTGGCAGCGCAGGAAGACGGAGAGGACCTGGTCGAAGTTCTTGGCCAGGGACAGCGCGCCGAGGTAGCCGATCCGCAGCGGCTCGTCCGCGCCGGGCACGCGGGCCGGGGGCCGGGCGGGCAGCCGGTCGAGCATCGGATAGGCGACCGCCGAGTTCTCCTCGGTGAGCGAGGGGAACGCCCGCACGTACAGCTGCCGGGTGTACTCGGTGGGGAACAGCACCAGGTCGTCCTCGCGCAGCAGCCCCGCGCACAGCTCCTCCTGCGCCCAGTACCCCGACCACAGCGCGGTGTGCACCTCCCGCACGATCCGGAAGTCCCGCCCGGACCGCTCGCGCCACAGGTGGTGCAGGAAGGCGTACGGGCCGCTGCCGGCGTAGACGGTGTCACCGGCGCGCGCCCCGGCGAGGCCGGCCGCTCCCCGGGCCAGGTCGTGCCAGTGCACCTCGGCGCCCTCGGTGAGCAGCCGGGCCATCTCACGGTGCATCAGGATCGCGCCGTCGACGATGCCGTCGGTGTCCGGCGCCCGGTAGTCATGCGTGTGCAGGCGCATGCCCCGCCTCCTGACCGGCCAGCAGGGCGAGCCTCTCGCGCAGCGCCGCCGGGTCCATGCCGTGCAGGGCGAGCTGCTTGGCGTGCACCACGTTGGCGATGTCCCGGGTCACGCCGTGGGCGTCGACGGGCAGCAGGTACTTGGCGCGCAGCCGTTCCCCGAAGCCGCCCCGCACCCCGTTGTACTCGACGCTCAGCAGCTGCTCGCAGCCGGCGAGGACGGCGAGGGTCGCCGGGTCGAGTTCGGGGTCGAGGGCCGCGCAGTGCAGATGGGGCAGCCCGGTCTCCCGGTTGGCGCCGGCGACCAGCGCGGAGGCGTAGCCGAAGCTGACGACCGCCGCGCGCGGCTCCGGGCCCGGCGGGGTGAGCCAGACACCGCCGTCGATACGCGCCGAGCAGTCCGCGGCGGGCGCCTCGAAGCGGGCGTCGACGACGCTGGCGACGTGCGCGGTGTCCGGGTGCGCCTCCAGCCGGCCGAGGACCGCGTCGAACTCGCCGGAGGTGACGGGCTCGTAGACCCGCACGCCCAGCAGCAGGTTCAGCAGGTTCGCCGCGTTGTGCGCGCCGCCCCAGGCACCCCAGCTGCGCCCGGCGAGCACCAGGAGGTTGCGCACGCTGGTGCTGGCCTCGGTGAGCATGCTGAGGGAGTCCATGTAGTACATGGCGTCGGTCGCGACGACCTTCAGGTCCGCCTCCGCCAGGTGCAGGGTGAGCCCGACGCTGAGGGTCTCGGCGAGCCCGGTGTTGACGTAGGGCACCTGGCCCTTGAGGCCGAAGCGGGCGGCCATGTCGGCGGTGAACACCTTCATGGCGCGTCCGGTGCGGTCCCGGTAGGCCGCGAGCATCCGCCCGCTGGTACCCGCGAACGACGGGGTCTTCTTGGGGGCGCCCGCCGGGGCGAAGCTGTGGTTGTCCTTGCGGGTGCGGCACACCAGCGCCGCCGGCCCCGGCGCCTTGAGCAGGGCGCCGAGCGCGTCCCGCACCGCGTGCGCGTCCTGGCCGTCGGTCTCCTCGACCCGGGGCAGATAGCTGCGCAGATAGCCGAGGCTGAGTTCCTTCGGCAGGGGTTCGATGCCCTTGCCGTTGGCGTCGACGACCAGGACGAAGTTGTCGAGGCCGTGCTCGTGGACGAAGCGCAGGCACTCGAAGGCGGCGCCCTCCTGGAGTTCGCCGTCCCCGGCCAGGCACACCACCTTGCGGTCGTCCCCGCGCTCGGCGAGACCGAGGGCGAGGCTCACGGCCTGGGCGAGACCGACCCCGAGGCTGTAGCGCATGGTGTTGCGGAAGCCCAGGTCCCGGTGGACGACGCCGGTCAGCCCGCCCTGGTGCAGGGTCGTGAGCGGGGCCAGCGGGAAGCTGCCGCGGACGTAGTGCTCGGCGTAGAAACTGGGGGCGATGTGACCGCGCCCCACGACGAGTTCGGCGTCCGCCTCCTGCCCGTCGTCGGGCACCAGCCCGAGGTCGAAGCAGGCGCGCACCAGCGGCAGGGACGACAGGCAGCTCTGATGGTTGCCGGCGCCCGCGATCTCGTGCATGCGCAGCAGGACGTCCGCGCTGTCGGCGTAGGCCCGCTCGGGCACGGCGGCGGCGAGTTTGCGCAGCGACTCGACGAGGGGGCCCTCGTAGCCGCCGCCGTCGAGCTCGGCGAGTTCGCGTGCGACCAGGTCGCGTTCGGGCGGGGTCAGCCGGTCGAGGGCGGCGCGGGCCGGTTCGTCGACGAGGCTGCGCAGCGTGGGCCGCAAGGGCTGGGAGCCGGCCCGGCCGCTCATCCGGCGGTCCCGCAGACCTCGTCCAGGCCGGCGCCCAGGATGTCCAGCATCTCGTCGGCCTCGGCCTCGGTGGTGACGTACGGCGGGGCCATCACCAGCCAGTCGTCCTGGCCGCGGATGATCAGGCCGCGCCGCTGGCAGGCGCGGGCGACGGCGACGCCCTCGACGGGGCGGCCGTCGGCGCGGGGGGCGAGCTTCACGCCGTACAGCAGGCCGACGGCGCGCAGGGTGCCGCGTTCGCCGACCGTCTTCTCCAGGCGGGGGCGGACGTAGTCGGCGAGGGTGTTCACGCGGGTGGTGAAGTCGCCCTCCGTGAACAGGCGCAGCGCGGCGGCGCCGGCGGCGGAGGCGAGCGGGTTCGCCGAGTAGGTGTGGGAGGGGGCGAACGCGGGCGGGCCGCCGGCCTCGCTGAGGACGGCCGCGACGCGCTCGGACATCAGGACGGCGGCCAGCGGCGCGTAGCCGCCGGAGATGCCCTTGCCGGCGCAGATCAGGTCGGGGGTGACGCCGAAGGTCTGCGCGGCGAACGGCGATCCGGTGCGGCCGAAGCCGGTGACGATCTCGTCGAAGATCAGGACGATGTCGTGCCGGTCGCAGATCTCCCGCAGCCGGGTCAGATAGCCGGCCGAGGGGATGGCCATGCCCCGCAGGTGGATGACCGGTTCGATGACGATCGCCGCGATCGAGTCGGGGCCCTCCGCCTCGACGGTCCGCTCGATCATCGACGCGGCGAGGGTCTGGGCCTCGTCCGGGCCCACGTCCCAGAACTCCTCCAGGCAGTCCGGCGGCCACACGTGCACGGTGCCCGGCAGACCGGGTCCGAACCGGGTGACGTCGGGCCGCCCGGTCACCGAGAGGGAGCCGAAGGTGGAGCCGTGGTAGCCGTGGAATCGGCTGGCACGCCGTGGACGCACCGGGCCCCAGCACCAGCCCCAAGCTCTTCAGCAACATCACCACCAAGGTCGAGGACGTCGCGAAGATCAGCGCCGACTGGGTCATCAGCCAGTCCAACGGCCGGGCCGGGGTGGTGGTCTTCACCGACGCCTCCATCCCGTTCGCCAAGGGCAAGTCGGACCTGATCGTGAAGGAACTCGCCACCTGCTCCGACGTCGACGTCCTCACCACGTCCAACATCCCCCTCGCCGACGCCAGCAGCCGCACCCCCCAGGAGGTGTCCGCGCTGCTGTCCCGCTACGGGACCAGGTGGACGAACTCCGTCGCCATCAACGACCTCTACTTCGCCGACGCGGCGCCGGCGCTGCGGGCGGCGGGCAGACAGGGCGCCGGATCCCCGTTCAGCATCGGCGCGGGTGACGGCGACCCGTCCGCCTTCCAGCGCATCAGCAGCAAGGAGTTCCAGTCGGCGACGGTCCCCGAACCGCTCTCGGAACAGGGCTGGCAGATCGTCGACGAGTTCAACCGCGCCTTCGCCGGCGAGCCCGCCAGCGGCTACATCGCCCCGGTCCACATCACCACGGCCGACAACGCCGGCGGCGAGTCCTCCTGGGACCCGCAGGGGTATCGCGAGGCCTACCGGAAACTCTGGGGGAAGTGACCCCGGCCGGGCCCGCGCGGCTCGCGGTTCTTGGGCTGACTGCTCAGACCTGCCGCCCCGGTTTGTGACTCCAGCGCGATCGGCCGGCCCGGTTCGGGGATCTAATGACGACGGTAGGAGGACCCTTCGCATGCGAGGTCATCGATGACACGATCCGCCGCTCTGCCGTTTCCCCAGGACCGCACCTGCCCCTATCAACCGCCCCCCGCCTTCGGGTCGTTGCCACGGCCGCTGGCGCGGATCACCCTGTTCGACGGCCGCGAGGTGTGGGCGGTCACCGGCCATTCCGTGGCCCGCGAACTGATGGTCGACCCGCGCGTGTCCGTGGAGGCATGGCGCGACGGCTTCCCGATTCCCGACCCGCGCTTCGCCGCGGGCGTCCGGGACCGCCGTCCGACCGTGTGCGGCGTGGACGATCCCGAGCACAACACCCAACGGCGGACGCTGATCCCGAGTTTCACACTCAAGCGGACGGCCGAACTGCGGCCGCAGATCCAGCGGACCGTCGACGGGCTGCTCGACGCGATGGTGGCACAGGGCCCGCCGGCCGAATTCGTGAGCGCCTTCGCGCTGCCCGTGCCGTCGATGGTGATCTGTTCGCTGCTCGGCGTCCCGTACGAGGACCACGAGTTCTTCGAGGCGCAGTGCCGCAGGATGTCGCGCGGCCTGCCCGCCGACGCCTTCGACGCGGGCTCCCAACTCGACGCGTACCTCGGCGAGCTGATCGACCGCAAACAGCGGACGCCCGGTGCCGGACTGCTCGACGACCTGATCGACTCGCAGCTGCGCGAAGGGGCGATGGAGCGGGCCGACCTGGTCGCCCTGGCGTTCATTCTGCTGGTGGCCGGGCACGAGACGACGGCGAACATGCTCTCGCTCGGCACCTTCACCCTGCTCCAGCACCCGGAGCGACTGGCCGAGCTGCGCGCCGACCCGTCCCTGATGCCCGCCGCGGTGGACGAACTGATGCGGTTCTTGTCCATCGCGGACGGACTCCTGCGGCTGGCCACCGAGGACATCGAGATCGCCGGTACGACGATCAAGGCCGGCGAGGGGCTCGTCTTCACGCCGTCCCTCATCAACCGCGACGCCGACACCTTCACGGACCCCGATGTGCTGGACTGGCACCGGCCGGCCCGTCAGCACCTGGGGTTCGGCTTCGGTGTCCACCAGTGTCTCGGGCAGAACCTGGCGCGGGCCGAGATGGAGATCGCGCTGCGGACGCTCTTCGAGCGGCTGCCCGGTCTGCGGCTGGCCGCGCCCGCGGAGGAGATCCCCTTCAAGCCGGGCGACACCATTCAGGGAATGCTCGAACTTCCGGTGACCTGGTAGGGGTTGGCCGACATGCATATCGAGATCGACCAGGACGCCTGTGTCGGCGCGGCCCAGTGCGCCCTGACCGCACCCGGCGTCTTCACTCAGAACGACGACGGTCTCAGCGAGTTGCTGCCAGGCCGTGCGGACG
The DNA here is from genome assembly GCF_055597585.1 of Streptomyces sp. AMJ-169. Lineage (NCBI taxonomy): Bacteria > Bacillati > Actinomycetota > Actinomycetes > Kitasatosporales > Streptomycetaceae > Streptomyces > Streptomyces sp. AMJ-169. Next base: position 44,981 of record NZ_JBVLTJ010000007.1, on the reverse strand, counting down.
GCGGCGGAGATCCGCTGGTACGGGAGGCCGCCCGCGCCTGCCCGGTCCGGGCCATCAGCATCTCCGAAGGGTGAGCGGCGGCGCGCCTCGCGAAGGCTGACGGGCCGCCGCGGTCAGGCGGACCTGCGGCTGCGGGTGGCGGCGGGCTGCGCGTCCTGGTCCCGGCGGATGAGCATGGTGGTGCCGAGTTTGTGGACCAGGTAGAGCGCGCTGTGCAGCCGGAGCCGGTCCTCGCCCAGTTCGCGCAGGGACTTGCCGAGCAGTTGCTCGGCCTTCCTGACGCGGTACAGGACGGTGTTCTTGGCGACGTAGAGGCGTTCGGCGGTCGCGGCCACGCTGCGTTCCTGTTCCAGGTAGCACAGGACCGTCTCCCGGAGCGCGGCGGTGGGCTTGTCGTCGGCGGCCAGCGGGCCGAGTTCACGGACGACGAAGTCCGTCGTCGCCGCCTTCTCGTTGCCGAGCAGCAGGAGGAGTTCCAGCGCGCCGTAGTCGTGGACGCCGGCGGGCAGGGTCTCCCCCACCGTCTCCAGAGGCTCGCAGGCGCGCGCCTGGAAGTGGGACTGGCGGAAGCCGGCGATGCCGTCGCCGGGAAGTCCGGAGAAGACCTGGATGTGGGCGGGTACCGCGAGCGGCTTCTCGATGCGCCGGAACGCGGTGGGACGGGCGGTGCTGCGGCCTCCCCAGGCCCACAGCCGGGTGGTGCCGACGGGCAGCAGGAGCGTGGAGGAGCAGCCGGCCGCCTCCAGCAGGTTCAGCGCCGTGTCCTTCAGTCCGCCGACGCGGTCGGGTACGGGCTCCTCACAGGTGAGGATCAGGGCGACGTGGTGCAGCGTCAGGTCGTAGCCGAGGCGCTGCACCGTGCTCGCCAGGTCGACCGGGTGGCCCTCCAGGATCGCGTTGACGAGAGAGATCCGTCCCCGGGCGAATCCGGCGAGCCAGCGCGCCTTGCACTCGGCGAACTCCTCGCCGACGAACACGGCCAGCTGCTCCATGCCGTCGAAGAGCTCCGCGGAGAGCCGCTGCATCGCCGCCGGGCGCTCCGCCATGGGCAGGGTGGCGGAGCAGGAGTCGAAGAACTCCTGCATGAGTTCCGCGTGGATGAAGCGTACGCAGCGCAGCAGCGCGTCGACGTTCATGCCGGATTCGACAACCTTGCGAACCGTGTCGCTGATTTCGCTTCTCAAATTTTCCGGCAGGGTACTCAGACCGCCCAGCCGCAGCAGCCCCCACAGGGAGACCGCCTCGAACAGACGAGGTTCGATGCGTGACCCGAGATCCCCGAAATCACGCTTCGCGGAAACCCGGTCGACCAGAACACGGCTCTTCTCCACGGCCCAGCCCACCGCTGTCGGGCCCGCCACGGAAATCGCCTGGTCAAGCAGTAGTGTGCTGACGGCCGACTGATTCAATACCTCTTGGTCAAGGGGGCGCAGCAGATGTATCACAACGCATCCTCCAGCACTTCCATTTCACCTGCGGAATAACATCACCGCAAGCCGGTGGCAATACTCAGAAAATGGTCCGCCCATGATCACGGCTCAGTGATCCAAACGCTATCACCCGGTTTCCGAGGCCACGGAATCACTGGGTAATTGCGGAGTCTCACTGGTCACCCGAGTAACTCATACCCCACGATGAGCCAGGGGTTGCCCGGTGTTACCTAGACTCCGCGGCAGGTGATGCGGACGGCCAGGTGCACGCCCCTGCGACGGAACGGAAAACCCCATGGGCCATGAGGCCGGCTGCAAGGACTCTGCCTCCGTACCGGTGGCTTGGGCACTGTCGGCGAGGACCAGCGCCGGTCTGGCCGCTCGGGCGGCCAGGCTGAGCAGGCAGGTACGGTCGGATCCGGCCACGGCGGAGACCGGCATCGCCGCGCGGATCGCCGTCGGCGCCACGTCCGGCGAGGAGCGCGCGGTCGTCGTCGACGACACCCGGGAAGGGCTGCTGGCGGGACTGGACGCGCTCGCCTCCGGTCAAGAGGCACCCAACCTCCTCACCGGTACGGGCGGGGCGGGCCGCCGGGCGGTGTTCGTCTTCCCCGGTCAGGGCACCGAGTGGCCCGGGATGGCCGCGGACCTGCTGCGCTCGGCGCCGGTGTTCGCCGACCGCGTCCGGGCCTGTGAGCAGGCGCTGGCACCCCACGTCGACTGGTCGCTGGAGGAGGTGCTGACCGGCTGCGACGGCGCGCCGCCGCTGGACCGCGTCGACGTCGTACAGCCCGTGCTGTTCGCGACCATGGTGTCGCTGGCCGCGCTGTGGCGTTCGTTCGGGGTCGAGCCGGCCGCCGTCGTCGGTCACTCCCAGGGCGAGATCGCGGCCGCGCACGTGGCGGGAGCGCTCTCGCTGGAGGACGCGGCGCGGCTGGTCGCCCTGCGCAGCCGGACACTGCACGCGATCCGCGGCAACGGGGCCATGGTCACCATCATGGCCTCCGACGAGCAGGTGCGGGACCTGCTGTCGGGTCAGGAGGGACGGCTGTGGGTGGCCGCCGCCAACGGTCCGGGCGCCCTGACCGTCTCCGGTGACCTGGAGGCGCTCACCGCGTTCGAGTCGGCTCTCTCAGCCGCCCGGATCCTGCGGTGGCGGCTGCCGGGAGTCGACTTCGCCGCCCACTCCGGCCATGTGGAGGCGATCCGGGACGAGGTCTTGCGCCTGTCGAAGGAGACCCGCCCATGCGACGCCGGCGTCGGCTTCTACTCCAGTGTCACCGCCGGGCGGATCGACCCGGCCGAACTCGGCGGCGACTACTGGTACCGCAATCTCCGGGAGACGGTGCGCTTCCACGAGACCGTCTCGGCGCTCCTCGCGGACGGCTACGAGACGTTCGTCGAGTGCGGTCCGCAGCCGGTGCTCAACCTCGGCCTCCAGGCGACCGCCGACCAGGCGGGGATCGCGGTGTCGCTCCTCGCCAGCCTGCGCCGCGGCGAGGGGGGCATGCGGCGCTTCGTCACCGCGCTCGCGGACGCCTATGTGCACGGGTTGTCCGTCGACTGGCGGCGGCTCTACGGGGAGGTGGGGCAGGGGGCGCCGTGCTGAAGCAGACACGCCGTCTCCAGCTCCAGGCCGTGGGAGAGCAGCGCCCTGAGTCCCTCGACCAGCGGGAGCAGCTGGTTCGGGTACCAGCGGGGCAGGTCGTCCAGGGTCTGGTGGCCGGGCGGGCCCGCGTCCGCCTTCCGCGGACCGGTGGCGGCGTCGCCGGGCTCGGGGAAGGACGGTCCCGCGCTCCAGGTGCGGTGCAGGAGGAACTCCGCCCGCTGTCCGGGGCTCTGCCCGCCGATCCACAGCGCGTAGTTGGCGCTCCTTTCCGCGCGTGCCTGGAGCGGGATGCGCGCGTAGGCCACATGGCGGTCGACGGCGTCACGGAAGGCGTAGTGCGGATGCCGGCACGGCGTGTCACCGTCCGAGACGGACAGGAACCCACGGCGCACCAGGTCGTCGAGATCGGCGCGGACCTCCTCCGGGTCCCGGCCGCCCGCCGCCGCCACCGCCTCGGCCCAGACCACGGTGTCGACGGTGGCGGCGTCCTGGAGCGTGCCGCGCAGTGCGCCCGGCAGCCGGTCCAGCGCCGCCTCGGACTGCCACCGCAGGGTGGGGGGTACGGCCTGGACGAGGTGTTCGGCGTGCGGGTCGTCCACCGTGACCCGGCCGCCGGGCCGCAAGGCGTCGCGGATCAGCCGCATGTAGTCGTGAGCGATCCGGGGGACGCCCTCGCACACCGGCACGAGCACGCGGCGCAGCCCGGTGAGCAGTTCGCCCAGGACGGCGGTGTCCTCCACCGGGTGGGGGACGAGGTCGGCGTGGCCGAGCAGATGGTCCCACAGCGTCTCCAGGTGCCGGTCCGCAAGAGGCGGCACCGTGACCGTCGTACCGTACCGGCGGGTCCCGAACCAGGAGGGCCGGGTCTCGCGTGCCTCGCAGTGGGCGTCGACGACCACGAACACCGAGGCGCCGCCGGACGGTTCCGCCAGGCGTTCGACGAAGTCCAGGACCAGGGGGTCGGCGAACTCCACGTCGTCGACGACCAGGACGAGCCGGCGCGACAGCGCCAGGGACTCCATCAGGGTCATCAGGGCCTGTGTCCGGTCGGCGGTGCCCCCGCCGGCGCGGTCGCGGCCCGGCATCCGTTCCAGGAGCGGGAGGAGCGCGGCGCGGGTGCGGTCCGCCTCGTCCGGTGTGCGGGCCGCGTCGACGGCCGTCCGGCCCAGTTTCGCCCGCGCCACGTCCTGGGGGTCCTGGGCTGCGATGCCGCAGCATTCGCGCAAGGCGTGTGCCAGGGCCCAGTCGTCCAGCACGGCGGGCAGCCGCACGATGGGCGGCGTCGGCTCGTGGGCGTGCCGTTGCCTGATGGTGCGCAGCAGCTCCGCGGCGAGGTGGGTCTTGCCCGTACCCGGGTGCCCGGCGATGGAGACGAGCCGGGATCCGGTCCCGCCGAGGAAGCGGTCCAGCTCCGCGTTCAGCTGCGCTCGTTCCCGGTCGCGGCCGACCGTCGGTTGCGAGACGGCCAGGTCGTGGCCGTAGGGCTGGACGCCGATCGCGTGCCACACCACGCTCTGGATCTGCGCGCGCTGGTAGACGACCTTGGTCTCGGTGGCCTGTCGGGTCCGGTCGCAGACCCATACCTCGTTGCGCTGGACGTACGGCAGCAGGAAGGCGCACATCTCGCCGGCCGTTCCGGTGACGGCCGGCGGCCCGCCGTCCCCCTTGGTGCGCACCAGGGAGAGCCCCGAGGCGACGACGACGAGCACTCCGCCGTCCGTCCCCGGGAAGGCGTCGAACATCCCGGCGTGGTGGTCGCCCTGGGTGAACCGGGCACGCAGGGCGAGCGCGCAGAGGACGGCGCGGTACGGGTCGTCGCCGCGGCAGGAGTCGGCGCCGAAGGCGACCAGCCAGTCGGCTCCCATCCGGGACAGGACGGTTCCGCCGAACCGGCCGGCCTCCTCCTGGACCGCGGTGTGCATCTGCGCCTGCTTCTCGTCCACGGACTCGGGGAAGGCGGCGAGGTCCGCCCACCGCCACAGGACCCTCAGCTGGAGCATGACCACCTGTCTGCGCTCGGTCGACACCCGCTCGGTGCGTTCGGGAACCGGTGCCGCGGCGCCGGGACCGGGGAGCGGTCGCGGCTGCCCGGCGTCCCGCGCGGTCTGCCGGGGCGCGGGGTTCGAAGGGGTGAGCAGGCCGCGGGCCAGGGGCCGTCCCGAACCGGCGCCGGGCAGCAGCAGAACGGGGTCGCGGGTACGGATCGCGTAGTGGAGCCGTTGCAGTTCGGGGCCGGGCTCGACGCCGAACGTCTGCTCCAGTACGACGCACCGGCGTTCGTACATGTCCAGCGCCTCCGCCTGCCGGCCGCAGCGGACCAGCGCCATCATGCACAGGCCCAGCAGCCGTTCGCGCCGCCCCTCGGCGGAGGTCAGCCGCTGGAGCTCCACCAGCACTTCCTCGTGCCGGCCGCACATCAGCTCCACCTCGGCGTAGTCCTCGAAGGCGTCCAGGCAGGCGTTCTCGACGGCGTCCCGTTCGGGCCACGAGACGCCGGCCTCGACCAGGTCCGCCAGTACCTCCCCGCGGCGCAGGTCCAGCGCCTGCCGGAAGGCGGCCGCGGCCCGCTCCGGCATGCTTTCGGCCATCAAGGTGCGGCCACGCCGTACGAGCGAGCCGAAACGCGTGACGTCGATCAGCTCTTCGCCCACTTTCAGCAGATACCCCGGAGTCCGCGTCAGCAGTTCCACCGCGGTCCCGTTCCGGTCGGCCGGATGACCGGAAAGCGTCTTACGTACCTGCATCACGGAATTATGGAGAATCTTGCGGGCGGAGGCGGGCTCTCTTCCGTTCCACAGCGCGGCGGTCAGCGCCCTGCTCGAAACGACCTGATTGGGGTGCAGCAGCAGATATCCGAGTACGGCACGCCCCTTCACTCCGGGAAGTGGAATCTCATCGCTGCCGCTGAGTACTCGAAGCGAACCCAGGACCTGGAATTCCATAATTCCGCCTTCCCGTTCTCGGCTTCACACACGCCATGAACTTGAAGATACAAGCACCTCTCGTCCGCACGCCAGACCCCCAGGTCACTACACAACTGGATAACCACCAACATCATGCGGCAATCGTGTCAAGCGTCACACCCGCACTCCGAGGAATTAATAATTCTTTCATCGCTTATAAGGACCGCGTAAATCTCGAAAGAGTACAAGAAGCCCGAGGAAGGATCCACCCGTGGCAGACCAGGCGGAGTTCTCCGCAGAACTGCTCACCTACGTCCGCGCTGTCTCCCTGCGCGACGACGACGTCCTCGCCGACCTGCGCTCGCACACCCGGGAACTCCCCATGGGACCCACCATGCAGGTCATGCCCGAGGAAGGCCAGCTCCTCGGCCTCCTCGCCGCACTCGTCCAAGCCCGCACCATCGTCGAGATCGGCACCTTCACCGGCTACTCCACCCTCTGTCTGGCCCGCGCCCTGCCCCCCGACGGCCGGCTCATCACCTGCGACACCAACCCCAAATGGCCCCGCTACGCCGCCCCTTACTGGAAACGCGCCGGGGTCGACCACCTCATCGACGTCCGCATCGGCGACGCCCGCGACACCCTCACCGCCCTCCTCCACGAACACGGCGAATCCAGCGTCGACCTCGTCTTCGTCGACGCCGACAAAGCCGGCTACCACCACTACTACGAGAAATCCCTCCGGCTCCTGCGACCGGGAGGGCTCATCGTCCTCGACAACACCGTCCTCTTCGGCCGCGTCGCCGACCCCGCCGACCGGCACGAGGACACCACGGCCATACGCGCGCTCAACGCCCTCCTCCATCAGGACCCGCGCGTCGACCTCTCGCTCCTGCCCATGGCCGACGGAATCACGCTCGCCCGTAAACGCACCCCCTGAAAGAACCGTCCCGCACGGCCGGGGCCGGAGGGGCGGCGCCCTCCGGCCCCTGACCGGATCAGCAGCAGCGGCCCTGCGATCGGCTCTCCTGCCGGGCGGCACGCAGCACTTGATACTCGCGGCGGGTCGGTACAGGTGCCAGGGGGTGGTGGCGCCGGTGCCGCCGGCAGTGGCGGTCGTACTCCGCCTCCCCGGTCAGCTCGCGCAGATACCAGTGGACGGCGCGCGCCCAGCGCCGGACGGTCACGGGCGGACTCCGGCGAGCGGTTCGGCGGGCGGGCCGGGTACGTCGATACGGGACTCGACGTACGGCGCCTCGGTGGTCGGCATCGGGACGCCGGACCGTACCGCGCGCACGCAGACCGCCGCCGCGTTGCCGAGCACCACGGCGACCAGCACCAGGAAGAGGCCGATGAGGACGCCGTCGACGGTGGAGTTGGTGACGACGGTGTGCATGTCGGCCATGCTCTTGGCCGGGGAGAGGATCTCTCCGGCGGACAGGGCGTCGGCGTACTGGGCCCGTTGGGCGAAGAAACCGACCTTCGGGTCGCCGGAGAAGATCTTCTGCCAGCCGGCGGTGAAGGTGACCGCGGTGATCCAGGCCAGCGGAACGCCCGTGACCCAGGCCCAGCGCAGCCGCCCGGACTTGATCAGGACCGTGGTGGAGACGGTGAGGGCGACCGCCGCGAGGAGCTGGTTGGCGATGCCGAAGAGCGGATAGAGCTGGTTGATCCCGCCGAGCGGGTCGGTGGCGCCGGTGTGGAGGAAGTAGCCCCAGGCGGCGACGACCAGAGCGCTGCACAGCCAGATGCCGGGCTTCCAGTCGACCCGGCCGAGGGGCTTCCAGACGTTGCCGAGCGTGTCCTGGAGCATGAAGCGGCCGACCCGGGTGCCGGCGTCGACCGTGGTCAGGATGAACAGCGCCTCGAACATGATCGCGAAGTGGTACCAGAAGGCCTTCGCCCCGGCGCCGCCGAGGACGCTGGAGAAGATCTCGGACATGCCGACGGCGAGGGTCGGGGCGCCGCCGCTGCGGGCGATCAGCGTCTTCTCCTGGACGGCGTTCGCGGCGTGGGTGAGCTGGTCGGGGGTGATGGTGAAGCCGAGGTCCGCGACGGCCCGGGACGCCGACTCGGCGGTGGTGCCGAGGAGTCCGGCGGGGGCGTTCATCGCGTAGTACAGGCCGGGTTCCAGGGTCGCGGCGGCGATCAGGGCCATGATCGCGACGAACGACTCCATCAGCATGGCGCCGTAGCCGATCAGGCGGACCTGCGACTCCTTCTGGATCAGCTTCGGTGTCGTACCGGAGGAGATCAGGGCGTGGAAGCCGGACAGGGCGCCGCAGGCGATGGTGATGAACAGGAAGGGGAAGAGGGAGCCGGCGAAGACGGGGCCGGTGCCCGAGGCCGCGAACTCGCTGACGGCGTCCGCCTTGAGGCGCGGCGCGGCGACGACCACACCGATCGCGAGGAGCCCGATGGTGCCGATCTTCATGAAGGTGGAGAGGTAGTCGCGGGGGGCCAGCAGCATCCACACGGGCAGCACGGAGGCGACGAAGCCGTAGCCGATCAGGCACAGGACGAGCGCGGTCGGGCTGAGCGTGAAGACGTGGGCCAGGGAGGAGTCCTGGATCCAGCGCCCGCCGACGATGGCCAGGAGCAGCAGCGCCACCCCGATGACGCTGGCCTCGACGACCCGGCCGGGCCGGATCCGGTGCATCCACAGGCCCATGAACAGGGCGATCGGGATGGTCATGCCGACCGAGAAGGTGCCCCATGGGGAGTGCGCGAGGGCGTTGACCACGACCAGGGCCAGCACCGCGAGGAGGATGATCATGATGGCGAACACCGCGATCAGGGCGGCGGCTCCGCCCACCGGGCCGATCTCCTCACGGGCCATCTGGCCGAGCGACTTGCCGTCCCGGCGCATGGACAGGAACAGCACCAGCATGTCCTGCACGGCGCCGGCGAAGATCACCCCGGCCACGATCCACAGCGTGCCGGGCAGATAGCCCATCTGTGCCGCGAGCACCGGCCCGACGAGGGGCCCGGCGCCGGCGATGGCGGCGAAGTGATGGCCGAGCAGCACGCGGCGGTCGGTCGGCTGGAAGTCGACGCCGTCCTCCAGGCGTTCGGCGGGGGTGGCCCGGCGGTCGTCCGGTTCGAGCACCCGGCGGGCGACGAACCGCGCGTAGAACCGGTAGGCGATGGCGTACGAGCCGAGCGCGGCGACCACCAGCCAGACGGCGGAGATCCGCTCGCCCCTGGTCAGGGCGAGCACCCCCCAGGCGACGGCGCCCAGCAGGGAGACGGTGATCCACAGCGCGATCGACCGTGGGGACGTCCGCCGCTTCCCGGGCGGCTCAGGGGTGGTTGCGGGCATGGCGGCTCCTCACCTCGACGGGTGTGACATCGGACCCGCGAACCTCTCCTGCTCGCTGTCGGTCCGTGCAAGAGTTGCCGCTCCCGCGGCACCGGATGACAGCGGATCCCAGAAAAAACTCCCGCCCGTTCCGTGTCCTCCGTTGCGGCCGGCCGCGCAACTCTTGCGCGAGGGAGCAGGCACACCAAGGACGGTGACCCATGGCCGACGCCACCATGACCGTGGCGTTCTTCGCCGTGCTCGGCGGCGCGTCGCTGCTGGCCGTCACCGCGCGCCGGCTGCGCCCCAGCGACCGGCTGCCGTCCCTGGAGGGCTGGGCGCTGGCCGACCGCCGGCTGGGCCCGGTGTGGACCTGGTTCCTGCTGGGCGGCACGATCTTCACCGCGTACACCTTCACCGCCGTACCGGGTCTGGTGTACGGCAACGGCGCGGCGGCGTTCTTCGCGGTGCCGTACACGGTGCTCGTCTGCCCGCTCGCCTTCGTGCTGCTGGGCCGGCTGTGGGCGGTGGCCCGCCGGCACGGCTACGTCACCGCCGCCGACTTCGTGCGCGGACGGTACGGGTCACCGCCGCTGGCCCTGGTGGTCGCGCTGACCGGGATCCTGGCGACCATGCCCTACCTCGCACTCCAACTGCTCGGTATCCAGGCGGTACTGACTGCCGGCGGGGTGTATCCGCGAGGCGCGGCGGGGGACTTGGTGATGGTGGCCCTGTTCGCCGGCCTGGCGACGGCCACCTACCGGCACGGGCTGCGCGCGCCCGCCGTGATCTCCGCGCTCAAGGCGGTGGCCGTCTTCGTGTCGCTCACCGCGGTCACCTGGCTGGTGCTGGAGCGGCTCGGCGGCCCGGGTGCCGTCTTCGACGCGGCGGCCCTGCGGATCGGCGGCTCCGCGCTGCTGCCGGCCCCGTCCCAGCAGCCCGCGTACGCCACCGTCGCGCTGGGATCGGCGCTCGCCCTGCTCATGTACCCGCACGTCCTGACGGCGGGGTTCGCCGCCGACGGACCGGACACCCTGCGCAAGGTCTCGGTGGCGCTGCCCGCCTGGACGGGGCTGCTGGCGCTGTGCGGGTTCCTCGGCGTCGCGGCGCTCGCGGCCGGGGTCCGGGCGCCGGCGGGCGAGGCCGAGGCGGCCGTCCCGATGCTGGTCGGCCAGCTGATGCCGGGGCCACTGGCCGGGCTGGTGTTCGGCGCGATCACCGTCGGAGCGCTGGTCCCGGCGGCCGTGCTGTCGATCGCGGCGGCCACCGGCTTCGTGCGCAACGTGTATGTCGAGTACCTGCATCCGACGGCCACGCCCAAACGGCAGGTCCGTGTCGCCAAGGCCGTGTCGCTCATCGCGAAGGCGGGCGCGGTCGCGTTCGTGTTCGGGCTCCGCGACCAGGACGCGATCAACCTCCAGCTGCTCGGCGGGGTCTGGATGCTCCAGATCTTCCCGGCCGTGGCCGTCGGGCTGTTCACCGGGCGGCTGCATCCCCGGGCGCTGCTCGCCGGCTGGGGCGTGGGCATGCTGACCGGGACCCTCCTGGTCGTGCGCGAGGGTTTCTCCTCCGTCGTGGCCCTCGGCTTCGGGCAGCTGGAGGTCTACGCCGGCCTCGCCGCGCTCCTGCTCAACCTGGCGGTCGCCGTGGCCGGCACCGCCCTCCTCGAACGTCTGGGCGTCCCGCGCGGCGCCGACCTGACCGACCTGCCGTCCCGCCTGACCCTCAGGCGGCGCCCGGAGACGGAAGCGAACCAGCCATGAGACACAGACACCCGGCTCCGGTGCCCGAGCCGCGCGTGGAGCCCCTGACCCCTGTGCCGGCCGACCCGGCGGAGCTGGAACGCGAGTCCGAACTCGCCCGGCTCTTCGAGCTGCACTACGCCTCGATGCTGCGGCTGGCCATGCTGCTCGGCGCGGACGATCCGGAGAACGTGGTGGCCGAGGCGTACTACGAGATCTACCGGAAGTGGCGCCGGCTCAGGGACGCCGGGGCGGCGGAGGCCTATCTGCGCTCCACGGTCTGCAATCTCACCCGGATGCGGATAAGGCACCTCCAGGTCGCCCGCAGGCATGTGGAGAGCCCGCCCGCGCAGACCGTCGTCTCCGCCGAGAGCGCGGCGCTGCTCCGGGACGACCAGCGCGTCCTGATCGGCGCGCTCCAGCAGTTGCCGGCCCGGCAGCGGGAGGCGCTCGTGCTGCGGCACTGGCTCGGGCTGAAGGAGAGCGAGATCGCCGCCGCGATGGGCATCTCCGGCGGTTCGGTGAAGACGCACACCGCGCGCGGCCTCGCCGCGCTGACCCAGGTGATGGAGGCCCGGCGATGAGCCACACCGGCCCGGACCGCACGGAGCGGGAGCTGGCCGAGGCGCTGGCCGCCTTCGCCGAGGGGATACAGGGCGCCCCGGACGCCTACCGCACGGCACGCGGCGAGTGGCGGCGCCGCGAACGCCGGCGCCGGTTCGTCCTCGCCGTGGTCGTCGCCGTCGTCTTCACGCTGGCCACGCTGATCGGGCTGTGGGTGCTGAACCATGCGCCGTCGCACTCGGGGGTGATCTTCAGCGGCGCCGGCCCATTTCACACGTCCCGGGAAATACTTTCGTGATCATTCCGCCGCAATGAGACTGACTGCTCAGTAAAGTAAATGAAAAACACTGGCGAAACCAGCTGGTAACCGGAGTGAGAACCTTCCGCAAGGGGATGAACGGGAAGTAGAATCGCCGCAAGAGGGAGAAATACTTACGGCACTCAAAACCATCAGGATGTTTACGGCCGAAAGAGCAAGAAATGCGTTTTTTTATACTCGGTCCGTTGAAAGTGGTAGCCAACAACACCCCCATCGTCCTTGCCGGAACCCACCAGCGCACAGCCCTCGGGGTGCTGCTTCTGCGCACCAATCGCGTCGTCAGCACCGACCGGCTCGTGACCGCCCTGTGGCGGAACAGCCCGCCCGCGACGGCGGGCAAGATGGTGCACAAGGCGATGGCCAAGCTCCGCGCCCTGCTGTCCGGCACCTCCGTCTCCGACGCCAGGCTGGAACTCGTCACCGGCAAGGGCGGCTACACGCTGCACGTCGACCCCGAGCGGCTCGACTGCACGCGGTTCTTCGCCCTGATCAGCCAGTCCCGGGAGGCCTACCTCGCCGGATCCCCGGTCACGGCGACCCGCGCCCTCACCACGGCCCTGGCCCTCTCCCGGGGGCCGGTACTGGAGGACCTGGCCGAGTCGGGCATGTCCTGGCCCGAGTTGCGCGCCCTGGAACACCGGCGCCAGACGGTGCTGGAGGACATCTTCGACATCGCGCTGTCCTGCGGAAGGCATCGTGACATCGTCGCCGACCTGGTCTCCCTGACCGAGGTCCGGGCCCCCCACGCACGCATGACCGGCCAGTGCATGGTGGCCCTGTACCGATGCGGACGGCAGCTCGACGCCCTGGCCCTCTACCGCCGCGTCCGGATCGCGCTCGTGCAACGGCTCGGCCACGAGCCGAGCCCGGATCTCCAGAGTCTCTATCTGCGCATCCTCAAGCAGGACACCTCCCTCGACTGGAATCCCGACAACTCCCCCCTGCCGGCCCACGACACCTGGTGAGCACACACAGAAGGCGGTCCCTCACCGCCGGGCGCGATGAGGGACCGGGCGTCCGCAGGACGTCAGCGGCCGGCGAGGTGGGACGGGGCGACGAGCCTGATGGTGTCCGGGACCGCCCTGCGCTCCGGGACGAGGTGAAGCCGGACGACGCCGTCGTCCTGCGGACCCGGTGCGAGGTGTCCCAGGCAGGAACAGTCCGCCTCGGTGAAACCCGCCAGCCGGTACGTGACGTCCATCATCCGGTTGCGGTCCGTCCGGCGGAAGTCGGCGACCAGGTGCACGCCTGCCTCATGAGCCTGGCCGATCAGCCAGTTGAGGAGGGCGCCGCCGATCCCGAAGGACACCACCCGGCAGGACGTGGCCAGCAGTTTGAGGTGCCACACCCGCGCCTGCGTCCGCACCAGCACCACGCCGATCGCACCGTGCGTCCCGAACCGGTCGGTCAGGCCGGCGACGAGGACGGCGTGGCGGGGGTCGTCGATGAGCCCGCGCAGCACGTGGTCCGGATAGTGCACACCGGTCGCGTTCATCTGGCTGGTGCGCAACGTGAGTTCCTCGACCCGGGCCAGGTCCTCGGCGCTGGCGTGGCCGACGCGCAGTTCCATGTCCAGGGTGCGCAGGAAGTCGCTGTCCGGGCCCTGGAAATCGTCCTGCGCGGCCTGCCTGCGAAAGCCGGCCTGGTACAGGGAACGGCGGTGGCGCGCGTCGGCGGTCGTGCGGGCCGGGGTGAACTCCGGCAGGTCCGGGAGCAAGCGGACCTGCTCGTTCGAGTAGCAGCGGACCTCGGGCAGATGGAAGGCCACCTCGGCGCGCTCGGCCGGCTGGTCGTCGACGAACGCCACGGCGCCGTGGGCGAACCGGAGCTCCTGCGCGACGAGCCGGACCGACTCGGACTTCGGCCGCCAGCCGATCTTCGGCAGAACGAAGTAGTCGGCGACGCCCAGTTCCTCGAGCCGCCGCCAGGCGAGGTCGTGGTCGTTCTTGCTGGCGATGGACTGGAGTATGCCGCGCTCGTCCAGCCGCTCCACGACGCCCCGTACCGCCTCGTCGAAGCGGACCTGGGCGTCCTCCAGCAGCGTGCCCTGCCACAAGGTGTTGTCGAGGTCCCACACCAGGCACTTCACCAACGGCGGCGTGTCGCCGGACATCACGTCTCCCCTCGTTCCTGGGTCCATGTCAACGGGACAGGGCGTGCTGCCCGAGAATCAGCTGGCAGATCTCGCTGCTGCCCTCGATGAGCTCCATCAGCTTCGCGTCGCGGTAGGCGCGGGCCACCACATGACCGTCCGTCGCCCCGGCCGAGGCGAGGACCTGTACGGCCGACGCCGCGCCCCGGACGGCGTGTCCCGCACTGACGTACTTGGCCAGCACGGTCGCCGTGACCTGGTCGGGGGCGCCGGCGTCCCAGCAGCGGCTGGCATGCTCGCTGGCCCGGGTCGCGGACTGTTCGGCCACCAGCAGTTCGGCCAGGTGCCGGAGGACGAGCTGGTGCTCGGCCAGCGGCCTACCGGACTGCCGCCGGGTACGGGCGTGCGCGGAGACCGCGTCCAGGCACGCGCGCAGAATGCCGACGCAGCCCCACGCCACGGACATCCGGCCGTAGGCGAGCGCCGTGGTGACCAGCAGGGGCAGCGGCTGCCCGCCCCCGCCGAGCAGCGCGGACGACGGCAGCCGGACGGAGTCCAGCCGCACCGCGGCGTGTCCGGCGGCCCGGCAGCCCAGCGGATCGGCGACCTTCTCGATCCGTACCCCCGGCGCGTCGGCGGGGACGACGACGACACCGGCCCCGTCGCCGCACCGGCCGACGACCAGCACCAGGTCGGCGTAGCACGCCCCGGTCACCCAGACCTTCGCCCCGTCGACCACCACCCCGTCCCCGTCCTCGGTGATCCGGGTACCGATGGCGGACAGGTCGCTGCCCGCCCCGCTCTCGCTGAAGGCGACCGCGGCGAGCCGGCCGGCGGCCAGCTGTGGCAGGTAGGCCTGGCGCTGTCCGGCGTCGGCGAGCCGTTGGACGGTCCACGCGGCCATGCCCTGGGAGGTCATGACGCTCCGCAGGGAACTGCACAGGCTGCCCACGTACGCGGTCAGCTCGCCGTTGCGCTCGCTGGTGTACCCGCGTCCGGTGTACCGCTCGGGGACCTGGGCGCACAGCAGGCCCTGCCGGCCCAGTTCCCGCAGCACCGTCACGGGAATCTCCCCGGCGAGGTCCCAGGCTCCGGGCCGGTCGCCGACGAGCCGGGCGATCAGCGCCCGTTCGCCGGTCTCCACGGTGACGGCGGCGCTCATGCCGTGCGGAGCCGGGTGACGAGTCCCGCCATGGACCGGGCGCTGCGGAAGTTGTCGAGTTTCAGTTCCTGGCCCTCGATCATCACGCCGAACGTCTGCTCGAGGTGGACGACGAGTTCCATGGCGAACATCGAGTTGGCGAGACCGGAGGCGAACAGGTCGTCGTCGGGCGCCACCGCGACCTTCAGCCTCTCGTGGAGATAGCGCGTCAGCGAGGCGGAGATCTCCGCCTCGTCCGCCAAGGCGGCTTCCGTGTCGCTCACTTCATGCCCTCTCCGTAGTCGTAGAATCCCCGGCCCGTCTTGCGTCCGAGGTCGCCGACGCGCACCTTCTCCAGAAGCAGCGCGCAGGGCTTGCCGCGTTCGTCACCGGTCCGCAGGTACAGGGCGGTGAGGGCGTCGGCGAGGTTGTCGAGGCCGATCAGGTCGCCGGTGCGCAGCGGTCCGGTCGGGAAGCCCAGGCAGCCCTGCATCAGCTGGTCGACCACCTCGGCCGAGGCCGTGCCCTCGGCAACCACCCTGATCGCGTCGTTGATCATCGGGTGCAGCAGTCTGCTGGTGACGAACCCGGGCGCGTCGCGTACCACCACGGGCTGCCGCGCGAGCCGGGTGAGCAGCCGCTCGGTGGTCGTAAGGGTGGCGTCGGCGGTGCGCGGCCCCCGGCTCACCTCGACCATCTTGATCAGGTACGGGGGGTTCATGAAGTGCGTACCGACGACGTCGCCGGGGCGGGGCAGGCCGGCGGCGAGTTCGTCGACGGGGATCCCGGAGGTGTTCGACATCAGCGGTGTGCCGGCGGAGACCGCCCCGGCGGCGGCGGCCAGCGCCTTCGTCTTGGCGGCGAAGTCCTCGGTGACGGCCTCGACGACGGCCGTGACACCGGCGAGGTCCTCGGGAGAGGTGCTGAGGACCAGGCCGCCCCGGGGCAGCCCGGCGGGCAGCGCCGCGAGCAGGCCGGCGTGCCGCACCTGGTGGGCGACCGCGGCCTCCGCGCGCGCCAGCGCCGCCGGATCGGTGTCCACGAGGACCACGGACACCCCGTGCCCGACCGCGAGGGCCGCGATGCCCGAACCCATGACGCCGGCACCCAGGATGCCCAGTTGGTACGTCTTTGACTCTGTGCCCACGTGACCACCGTTCCGTGCGTGACCTGGTCCACGAAACCCGCACGTCCAGCAGGATTCGGTGAGCAGTCAACACAATCGCGCGCCCGGACCCATCGCGCTGGAGTCACAAACCGGGGCGGCAAGTCTGAGCAGCCGTCCCAAGACCGCGAGCCGCGCGCTGAGGGTAGGAGACGGGGCATCGCACCGAGCGTCCGGTCCGATGGCCGGGGTCAGGCGGTGAAGACCTTGCCCGGGTTCAAGATGCCCGCCGGATCCCACACCCTCTTGATCCCCCGGTGCAGATCCAGCACCCCCGCCCCCAGCTCCCCCGTCAGCCCCCGCATCTTCAGCAGCCCCACCCCATGCTCACCGGTGACCGTGCCCCCCAGCTCCAGCGCCTGGTCCACGACCTCCTCGAACACCCCCCGGCACCGGGCGAGTTCCCGCTCGTCGCCGCGCGGCACGACCAGCATCGGATGCAGGTTCCCGTCCCCGGCGTGCGCCAGCGTCGCGAGGTGCACGCCGTGCCGCGCGGCGATCTCCTCCAGGCGGGTGAGCATCTCGGGCAGGAGGCTGCGCGGGACGCAGACGTCCTCGCTGAGCACCAGGCCCAGGCGTTCCAGCGCGGGGTAGACCAGGCGCCGGGCGGCGAACAGGGCGTCCGCCTCGGCCTGGTCGGCGGAGCGCGCGCTCCAGGTGGCGCCGGCCGACTCGAAGCAGGCCAGCACGGTGTCAGCCTCCTGGCCGCCGACCGCGCCGGGCGCGTCGCAGCGGGCCAGCAGCAGTACGTCACCGCCGTCGGCGAGGCCCATGTTCTTCCACTCGTCCACGGCGCGCAGGGAGAACCGGTCCACGAGTTCCAGCGCGCTCGGGACCACACCGGAGGCCACCACCCGGGCGACGGCCCGGCCCGCGCCCGGCAGGTCGGCGAAGTAGCCGACGACGGTGTGCTCCGGGGCGCGCTCGCCCCGCAGCCGCACGGTGACCTCGGTGACCAGGCCCAAGGTGCCCTCGGAACCGACCAGCAGACCGGCGAGTCCGTACCCGGCCGAGCTCTTGGCGGTGCGCCGCCCCAGCCGGACCACGTCACCGCGGCCGGTGACCGCCTCCAGGCCCAGCACGTAGTCCCGGGTGACGCCGTACTTCACGCAGCACAGTCCGCCCGCGTTGGTGGCGACGTTCCCGCCGATGGTGGACCACGGGGCGCTGGCCGGATCGGGCGGGTACCACAGGCCTTTGGCGGCGCACGCGGCACGCAGATCGTCGTTGACGACGCCGGGCTGCACGACGGCCAGCCGTTCGTCGGGGTCGATGCGCAGGACCCGGTCCATCGCCGCGAAGGACACCACCACCGCGCCCTCGACCGCGTTGGCGCCGCCGGACAGCCCGGTGCCGGCGCCGCGGGCCACCACCGGCACGCCGTGCCGCGCGCAGTAGGTCACGACGGCCGCCACCTCGGCGGTGTCGCGTGGCCGCACCACGGCCGCCGGGAGCGCGTAGGGCGCGCCCGCCGCCTCGTCGTGGGCGAAGGACGCCATGCGGGAGGGGTCGGTGATCACCCGTCCGGCGGGGAGGAGCCCTGCGAGATCAGTCGGTGTCGTGGTCACCCCGGCGAGGTTGGCACCCGGAACGGCAGCCCTTCAATTGGCCGTTGGTACAGGCTGCGGCGCCTGTACCAACGGCCAATTGAACGGCACTCGAGGCTTCGGGCAGCCTTGCTCGACGTCAGCTCAAGGCCATGTCCGCGGTCCTCAGGAGGGTGAGTCGATGACGGCAGTGCTGAGGGGAATCGGCGGCTTCCTCCCGCCCCTGACGGTCACGAACGACGACCTCTCCCGCACGCTGGACACCACCGACGAGTGGATCCGCACCAGGACGGGCATCCGGGAGCGGCGGTTCGTCTCCGGCGGCCTGTCGACGGGGAGCCTGGCCGTCGAGGCCGGTGCGCGTGCCCTGCGGTCGGCCGAGGTGTCCGGGGTGGACGCCGTGGTCGTGGCGACCACCTCGCCCGAGCGGCTCTGCCCGGCGGTCGCGCCGGAGGTGGCGGCGCGGCTGGGTCTGGGACCGCTGGCCGCGTTCGACCTGACCTCGGCGTGCAGCGGCTTCCTGTACGGGCTCGCCACCGCCTCCGGTCTGATCGCCGCCGGCACCGCCGACACCGTGCTGTTCATCGGCTCGGAGGCGTTCACGACCCTGGTGAACCCGCGGGACCGGGCCACGGCGCCGATCTTCGGCGACGGCGCGGGCGCGGTCGTCCTGGGCCGGGGGGAGCCGGACGAGCCCGGCGCGCTCGGGCCGTTCGACCTCGGCAGCGACGGCGCGCTGGCCGACCTGCTGGCCATCGCGGCGGGCGGCTCCCGGCAGCGTTCCGCCGACGGCGGCCCGGGGCACGACACGGTGCCGGCGGACGACTGGTACCTGCGGATGGAGGGGCGTCCCCTCTACACGCAGGCCGTCGAGCGGATGACGCAGTCGGCGCGGGCGGCCCTCAAGCGCGCCGACTGGTCCGCGGCGGACGTCGACTGGTTCGCCGGCCACCAGGCCAACGTGCGGATCGTGCGCGCGGTCGCGGAGGAGCTGGAGCTTCCCGGGGAGCGGGTCGCGGTCAACATCGACCGGGTCGGCAACACCCTGGCCGCGTCCGTGCCGCTGCTGCTGAACGACTACGCCGCCCGCGGGGATCTGAAGGCGGGCCAGCGGGTGCTGCTCTCCGCCTTCGGAGCCGGTCTGTCCTGGGGTTCGACCACGCTCGTGTGGCCGCAGCTCCAGGCGTGGCCCGTCGACTGACGGCAGCCACCGTTTTCTCTACAACCCTCCAGAAGGAGACATCATGAGTTCCGTCCACGACTCCGTCGTCGAGGTCTTCGTCGCCCGTTTCGATCTGGACGCCGAGGCGGTGGTGCCCGAGGCGACCTTCGACGACCTCGATCTGGACTCGCTGTCGCAGCTCGAGCTGGCCACCGCGCTGAAGAAGCGCCTGGGTGTCGTGATCAGCGACGAGGAGCTGTCGGAGATCGCCACGGTCGCCGACATCGTCGCCCTGGTCGAGAAGAAGGGCGTCGCGGTCCGATGACCGCCTTCGCTGCCGCCGTCACCGGCATCGGGCTGGTGACGCCCGCCGGTGTCGGCGTCAAGGAGAGCTGGGAGCGCGTGGTCGAGGGCCGGCCGACGGCCGCGCACCACGCCGACCTGGCGGGCCTGCCGGTGACCATGGCGTGCAGGGTGCCCGGCTTCGTCCCGGGCTCTCTGGGGCGCACCGCCTGGCAGTGGGACCGCTACTCCCAGTTCGCGATCGCCGCCGCGCGCGAGGCGCTGGAGCAGGCCGGGCTCGTGCCGGGCGAGTGGGCGGACAGCTCGCGGGTGGCGGTGATCCTGGGCTCCGGCGCCGGCGGCACCGCCACGCTGGAGGCACAGCACCGCATCCTGCTGGAGGAGGGGCCGGAGGAGATCTCCGCGATGACCCTCCCGATGGGGCTGCTCAACATGGCCGCCGGTCAGGTGGCGATCGACATCGGGGCCAACGGGCCGTGCTCGGCGCCCTGTACGGCGTGCGCGGCCGGGGCCAGCGCGATCGGTCTGGGCCGTGAACTGCTGCGGTCGGGGCTGGCCGACATCGTCGTGGCCGGCGGCGCCGAGGCGCCGATCACGCCGCTGTACCTGTCCTCGTTCGCGCGGATGCGGGCGCTGTCACGGCGGCTCGACGACCCGGGGACCGCGTCGCGTCCCTTCGACGCGGCCCGCGACGGGTTCGTGCTCGGCGAGGGCGCCGGAGTCTTCGTACTCGAGTCCGAGGAGCACGCGCGGGCCCGGGGTGTGCGGCCGGTGGCCCGGGTCATCGGGTACGGCGCCTCCGCCGACGCGCATCATGTGACGTCCCCGCACCCGGAGGGCAAGGGCGCCGAGCTGGCGGTGCGCGCGGCGCTCACGGACGCCGGGCTGAGCGGCCGGGACATCGGCTACGTCAACGCGCACGGCACCTCGACCCCGCTCAACGACGTCATCGAGGCGGGGGTGATCCACCGGGTGGCCGGCCCGGACGTGCCGGTGAGCTCCACCAAGGGCGTCACCGGGCATCCACTGGGCGCGGCCGGTTCCATCGAGGCGGCGTTCGCGGCGCTGACCGTGCGGCGCGGGGTGATCCCGCCGTCGGCGGGCACCTCCGAGGTCGATCCGCGGGTGGAGGTGGACGTCGTGCACGGCGCGGCGCGCCACGCCCGCGTCGACGTGGCCCTGAGCAACTCGTTCGGCTTCGGCGGCCAGAACGCGGCCCTGCTGATCGCCTCGGCCTGACGCCCGGCCGGTCCCCTCGTACCCCACCGAAGCACCCCACCGAAGCACCCCTCGAAGCACCCCCCGAAGGATCCCCACCGAAGGACCCACACATGACCTCGTCGGCCTCCGCCGAACTGTCCCGGCTGCTCTTCGACGGCAGGTACGAGCAGACGCACCAGGACCTGCACGAGCTGCTGCTGGACCCCGTCTTCGACGCCCGCGAAGGGCTGACCATGACCGAGGCCGGGAAGCTGGCCTACGCACGCTCGCGGGCCGTGCACGCCGCGCTGGAACGTCCGAGGGAGATCCTGGCCGATCCGTGGCGGCTGTTCGCGCTGGCCGAGTGGCCGTCGCTGGTGGACGTCTCCACGTTCTCGCTGCTGATGGTGCACTACAACCTGGCCTTCGGCACGGTCGTGGAGCACGGCGACCGGGCGGACCTGAAGGACCTGTCCGACGAACTGGACCGGCTGGACTCCTTCAGCCCGTACATGGCCACCGAGCTGGGCTACGGCAACAACGTGGCCGCCTTGCGCACCGAGGCCGTCTACGACCCCGCGACCGAGACGTTCGTCCTGAACACGCCCGACGCCCTCGCGCAGAAGCACATGTCCTACAGCGGGTTCCAGGACGTCCCCAAGCTGGCCGTGGTGATGGCCCGGCTGAAGGCGGACGGCAAGGACCACGGCGTGTACCCGTTCCTCGTCCGGATCAGCGACGGGGAGGGACTGTGCGAAGGCGTGCACGCCGCGCCGTGCCCGGAGAAGCCGGTGCAGGGCCTCGACAACGGCCTCACCTGGTTCGACCACGTGCGGGTCCCGCGCCGCCAGCTGCTCCACGGCGACATGGGCGGCTTCGACGCCGACGGCGTGTTCCGCCCGGCGTCCGGCAACCGGCGCACGCGGTTCCTGCGCGCGATGAGCCGCATCCTGCCCGGCCGGCTGTGCGTGTCCAGCGCGGCGACGGGCGCGGGCCGGGCCAGCGTGTACATCGCGCTGCGGTTCGCGGCCCAGCGGCTCAGCAACGCGCCCGGCCGGGGCGACCTGCCGGTCATCGAGTACCGCAGCCACCAGCTCGCGCTGTACACCGCGCTGGCCCGGACGTACGCGATGACGCTGCTGCTCAACCACGCCAAGCGGGAGTTCACGGCGGCGCATGCCGTCCCCGCCGAGCTGAACCATCTGGTGTCGATCACCAAGGCGCTGTCCACCTGGGAGATGACCGACGTCGTCGCCGTCTGCCGTGAACGCTGCGGTGCGCAGGGCATCTTCTCCGCGAACCGGATCGCGGACTACGGGTCGCTGCTCCAGGGCCTGGTCACCGCGGAGGGCGACAACCAGGTGCTGCTGGCCACCACGGCGGGGCAGATCATCGCGCGGTACGGCGACGGCGAAGACGCCGGTCCTGCCCCGGCCCCCGACCCGGCGGGACGGGACCTGGGGGACCTGTCGTTCCTGGTGGCGGCGGTACGGCACCGGGAGGCGGAGCTGCTGCGGGAGGCCGCCGCGGCCATGGCGGACGACTCCGGCGGCCGGACGTACTTCGAGGCGTGGAACGACACCGTCAACACCGGCCTGGAGATGGCCAGGACCCGGGGGGTGCGGACCGCGCTGGAGTGCTTCGCCGCCGCGGCCGACGCGCTGGAGGACGAGTCCGCGCGGACGGCGCTGGGCCTGCTGGCCGCGCTGTACGGGCTGAGCGAGATCCGCCGGGACGCCGGCTGGTACCTGGCGCGCGGGGTGCTGACCGCCGGGCAGGTGGAGCGGCTGCCCCGGGAGACGGACGCGCTGTGCGCGCGGCTGCGGCCGTACACCGACGCCCTGATCGGCGGTTTCAACCTCTCGCCGCAGCTGCTGCGGGCGCCGATCGCCGCCGACGACTACGTGAGCGCCTTCCAGCGGTTCACCGGCGCCTTCGGACCGGCCGCGGTCGCCGAGGGGAGCTGAGCGCCATGGCGAGGCACAGCTACTTCTGCCCGATCCGCTGGTCGGACATGGACGTCTACGGCGTCGTCAACAACGTCTCCTTCCTGCGTCATCTGGAGGAGGCGCGGGTCGACTTCATCTTCCGGATGGCTCCGACCGACGGCGACGCCTTCTTCCGGGACGGGTCGGTGGTGGTGGAGCACCGGATCCGCTACCGGCGTCAACTGGTGCACCGGCACGAGCCGGTGGAGATCGAGATGTGGGTGTCCGAACTCCAGTCGGCGACGGTGGCCATCGACTACGTGGTCCGCGACGGCGACACCGTGTACGCCACCGCCTCGACCGTGATGGCGCCGTTCGACTACCGGGCCGGGCGGCCCCGGCGGCTGACCGACGAGGAGATCCGCTTCTTCGAGAAGTACCTCGAGCCGACCCCGGCGGCCGGCTGATGCGGCTGCTGCGGATCGGGCCGCCGGGCGAGGAACGGCCCTGCGCGGTGGGCCCCGACGGTGTCGTGCGGGATGTGTCCGCGTGGGTGGCGGACTGGACGGGTGCGGCGCTGGACCCCGGCGCGCTGCGGGAGACGGCGGCGCGGCTGGCGCGGGAGGGCGCCGGGCTGCCGGCGGCCGACCCGGCCGGACGGGTCGGCCCGCCCGTCCGGCCGGGCGGGCATCTGCTGTCGATCGGGCTCAACTACCGGGCGCACGCCGCCGAGGCGGGCCTGGAGCTGCCGGCCGAGCCGATCGTGTCCAGCAAGGCGCCGACCACGCTGGTCGGCCCGTACGACGACCTGCTGCTGCCGCCGGGCGGGGAGAAGACGGACTGGGAGGTCGAGCTGGCCGTGGTGATCGGCCGGCGCGCGCAGTACCTGCCGGACCCGGCGTCCGCGCCGGGCCATGTCGCGGGGTACGCCACCGGCAACGACGTCTCGGAGCGCAGCTGGCTGCTGGAGCGCGGCGGGCAGTGGGTGAAGGGCAAGTCCTTCGAGTCGTTCAGTCCGCTGGGCCCGTACCTGGTCACCCCGGACGAGGCGGGCGACCCCGGCCGGCTGCGGCTGGCCTGCCGGGTCAACGGCCGGGTGATGCAGGACGGGTCCACCGCGGACATGGTCTTCGAGGTGTCCCACCTGCTCTGGTACCTGAGCCAGTGCATGGTGCTGCACCCCGGTGACGTGGTGCTGACCGGGACGCCCGGCGGCGTCGCGCTGGGCCGCCCCGACCAGCCGTACCTGCGGGCCGGTGACGTGGTGGAGGCGGAGGTGGCGGGGCTGGGCGCGCAGCGGCAGCGGTGCCGGGCGGTCGTCCTGGACGACTCCGTGGCCGCCGGACGGAGGGGGAACGGATGACGGTCGGGCAGGACTCCGCGGAGCAGCCGCCCGGCATCCTGGCGCGGGTGGCCGATCTGCACGCGACCAGGGAACGCGCGCGCGGCGGTCCGGGCGAGCGGGCGACCCGGGCCCAGCACGCCAAGGGCAAGCTGACGGCCCGTGAGCGGATCGACGTGCTGCTGGACGAGGGGTCGTTCAGCGAGGTCGAGCAGTTGCGCCGGCACCGGGCGGTCGGCTTCGGCATCGAGGACCGCAGGCCGCACACGGACGGTGTGATCACGGGCTGGGGGACGGTCGAGGGCCGCACCGTGTTCGTGTACGCGCACGACTTCCGGATCTTCGGCGGGGCGCTGGGCGAGGCGCACGCCGAGAAGATCCAGAAGATCATGGACATGGCCATCGCGGCGGGCGCTCCCCTGGTCTCGCTCAACGACGGTGCCGGGGCGCGCATCCAGGAGGGTGTCTCGGCCCTGGCCGGCTACGGCGGCATCTTCCGCCGCAATGTGCGGGCCTCGGGGGTGATCCCGCAGATCTCGGTGATCCTGGGCCCGTGCGCGGGCGGCTCGGCGTACTCCCCCGCCCTGACCGACTTCGTGTTCATGGTCCGCGGCACCTCGCAGATGTTCATCACCGGACCCGACGTGGTGAAGGCCGTCACCGGCGAGGACGTCACCCAGGAGAATCTCGGGGGCGCCGACGTCCACGGGGAGCTGTCGGGTGTCGCGCATTTCGTGTACGAGGACGAGCGGACCTGTCTGGGCGAGGTCCGGTATCTGCTGTCCCTGCTGCCGTCCAACAACCGGCACAACCCGCCGTCCGTCCCGTGTTCCGACCCGGACGGGCGGCGGGGCGACGCCCTCCTCGGCCTGGTCCCGGCCGAGGGCCGGCTGCCGTACGACATGCGCCGGGTGATCGAGGAGATCGTCGACCACGGCGACTTCCTGGAGGTCCACGAGGGGTGGGCGCGCAATGTCGTGTGCGGGCTGGCCCGGCTCGGCGGGCAGGTGGTGGGTGTCGTCGCCAACCAGCCGCTCGCGCTGGCCGGGGTGCTCGACATCAAGGCCAGTGAGAAGGCGGCCCGGTTCGTGCGGACCTGCGACGCCTTCAACGTCCCGCTGCTGTCCCTGGTGGACGTGCCGGGTTTCCTGCCCGGGGTGGACCAGGAGCACGACGGGGTGATCCGGCACGGGGCGAAGCTGCTGTACGCCTACTGCGAGGCGACGGTGGCGCGGGTCCAGCTGATCCTGCGCAAGGCGTACGGCGGCGCGTACATCGTCATGGACTCCCGCTCGATCGGCGCCGACCTCTCCTACGCCTGGCCCACCAACGAGATCGCGGTGATGGGCGCCGAGGGCGCCGCGAACGTCATCTTCCGCCGGCGGATCGCCGAGGCCGACGACCCGGAGGCGCTGCGGGCCCGGCTGGTCAAGGAGTACCGCTCCGAGCTGATGCACCCCTATTACGCGGCCGAGCGCGGCCTCGTCGACGACGTGATCGACCCCGTCGAGACCCGGGCGCTGCTCGTCCGCGCCTTCCGGATGCTGCGCGCCAAGCACACGGACCAGCCGTCCCGCAAGCACGCCAACATCCCCCTGTGACCTGCGAAACCCCGGATCTCCTGCCTCGGAGCGCACCCATGACGATCAGCTTCACCACCGAGACCGCCGACCGCCGGCCGGCCGCCGAGCGGGCGGCCCTGATGGAGTCGCCCGCCTTCGGCGAGGTGTTCACCGACCACATGATCAGCGTCGACTGGACACGGGAGCGGGGCTGGCACGACGCCCGGCTGCACCCGTACGGGCCGCTGGTGATCGACCCGTCGGCCCAGGTGTTCCACTACGGCCAGGAGGTCTTCGAGGGCATGAAGGCCTACCGGCGCCGGGACGGCACGGTGGTGACGTTCCGCCCGTACGCCAACGCGGCCCGGCTGAACCGCTCGTGTACGCGGATGGCGATGCCGCCGCTGCCGGAGGAGACCTTCGTCGAGGCGCTCGAACTGCTGGCGGGCGCCGACCGCGACTGGGTCCCCGACCGTCCCGGGCACAGCCTCTATCTGCGCCCCTTCATGATCGCCACCCAGCCGGCCATCGGTTTCTACGGCCCTTCCGCCGCCTTCCGGTTCATGGTGATCGCCTCGCCCGCGGCCTCCTACTTCACGGCCGGGGCGAAGCCGCTCACCGTGTGGCTCTCCCAGGACTACATCCGGGCGGCCCCCGGCGGCACCGGCGAGGCCAAGTGCGGCGGCAACTACGCGGGAACGCTGGTCGCGCAGGCGCAGGCCCGGGAGATGGGCTGCGACCAGGTGGTCTGGCTGGACTCGGCGGAACGCCGCTGGGTGGACGAGATGGGCACCAGCAACCTCTTCTTCGTCTACGGCGACCGGCTGGTGACGCCGCGGCTGTCGGGGACGCTGCTGGCGGGCGTCACCCGGGACTCGGTGCTGGCGCTGGCGGACCGGCTCGGCCACCGGGCCGAGGAGGGGCGGATCGGTGTGGAGCAGTGGCGGGCCGACGCGGAGTCGGGGGCGCTGACCGAGGTGTTCTCCTGCGGCACCTCGTCGATGATCACTCCGGTCGGCTTCGTCCGGAGCGCGGACGGGGACTGGACGATCGGCGGCGGCTCGCCCGGCCCGGTCACCGAGCGGCTGCGCGCGGAGCTGACGGGGATTCAGGACGGTTCGCTGCCGGACCCGTTCGGCTGGGTCCACGAGCTCGCCTGACCGGCCGGAAGTGCAGAAAGGTGCGTGGAGGACATGAGCCGTTCGGTTCTGGTGACCGGGGGGAACCGGGGGATCGGCCTCGCCGTGGCGCGGGCGTTCGCCGATGCCGGGGACAAGGTCGCGATCACTTACCGCTCGGGTGAACCGCCGGCCGCCCTGAAAGAGTCGGGCTGCTTGGCTGTCACCTGCGACGTCACCGACTCCGCGCAGGTGGAGCGGGCGTTCGAGGAGGTGGAGGCGGCGCACGGCCCGGTGGAGGTGCTGGTGGCCAACGCCGGCATCACCCGGGACCGGCTGCTGCTGCGGATGGCCGACAAGGACTTCACGGACGTGCTGGACACCAATGTGACGGGCGTCTTCCGGGTGGTCCGGCGGGCCGCCGAGGAGATGGTCGACGCGCGGCGGGGCCGGATCGTCCTGATCTCCTCGGCGGTCGGCCTGCTGGGCGCGGCCGGGCAGGCCAACTACGCGGCGTCGAAGGCGAGTCTGGTCGGCTTCGCCCGGTCCGTCGCCCGTGAACTGGGCGCGCGCGGGGTCACCTGCAACGTGGTGGCGCCGGGCATGGTCGACACGGACATGACCAGGGCGCTGCACGAGAAGCAGCGCGCGGCCGTGCTGGACAGGGTGCCGCTGGGGCGTGGCGCGGAGCCGGCGGAGGTGGCCGCCGCGGTCCGCTTCCTCGCCTCCGAGGAGGCCGCCTACGTCACCGGGGCCGTGCTGCCGGTGGACGGCGGCTGGGGCATGGGGCACTGAGGCGGGGCCGTGCGCTCAGGAGTGCTCCGAGACGAGGACCGCGCGGGTGCCGGGCTCCAGTGCCCGGAAGACGTGCGGGACGTCGGCCGGGTAGCTGATGTAGTCGCCCGGGTGCAGTTCCACCGGTTCATCGGCGGTGCCCACCAGGGCCCGGCCCGCGCTGATCACGACGTGCTCGACGACGCCGGGCAGGTGCGGGGCGGAGGAGCGCTGCGGACCCGGCTCGGCCGCGATGCTGTAGACGTCCCGCCGCGCCCCTGGAGGGGAGGCGGCCAGCAGGGTGGCCCGGTAGTCGCTCTGCGCCGCGCCTATGCCCGGTCCCTCGCCCGCGCGGATCACCTGGACGGGGGGACGGGAGGCGGCCAGCAGCCGGGAGAAGGGGATCTCCAGGGCCACGCACAGCGCCCACAGCGTCTCCAGGCTGGGGTTGCCGGTGCCGGACTCCAGTTGCGAGAGCGTGGACTTGGCGAGCCCGGCGCGCCGGGCGACCTCGGTGAGGGAGAGCCCGGCCCGGACCCGTTCGGCCCGCAGGGAGGCGGCGATCACCGCCAGGGGCGGCTTGAGGCTGGGGGCGGCATCGGACACGCGCGTTCGCTCCAATGGTCAATCGTTCGCCTTGACGAACACCGTCCAGGGTGTTCACCATAAACGCCATGCGTACGTTATGGGAAACGCTGGGCAAGGGGCCATTGCGCGACATCGCCCTGGTCTGCCTGGCAGTGGGGGTCATCGGTCTGTCGTACGGAGCCATCGCGGTCACCTCGGGATTTCCCTGGTGGTTCCCGGTGGTCATGGGGGCGCTCGTGCTGGCGGCGTCGTCCGAGTTCCTCTTCGTCGGGATCATCGCCGCCGGGGGCAGTCCGATCGCCGCGCTGGCGGCGGGTCTGCTGGTCAACGCCCGCCATCTGCCGTTCGGTCTGGCGGTGCCCGATGTGCTCGGGCGGGGCTGGCGCGGGCTGCTCGGCACGCATCTGATGAACGACGAGACGGTCGTCTTCGCCCTCGCCCAGGAGGGGATCGCCCGCAAGCGGGCCGCGTACTGGGCCTGCGGCCTCGGCATCCTGGCCTGCTGGCCCGTCGGCGCCGCGCTCGGCGCGCTGCTCGGCAGCGTCGTCAAGGACACCGACGCCCTCGGCCTGGACGCGATGTTCCCCGCGGTGATCCTGGCCCTGATCCTGCCCGCGCTGAAGGACCGGGCACTGCGGCGGACCGCGCTGGTCGGCTCGGCGGTCGCGCTGGCCCTCACCGCCTTCCTGCCGGCCGGACTGCCGGTCCTGGCCGCGCTGGCCGCACTGCCGCTGCTGCGGACGAAGAACCTCGAGGGAGCGGCGCGATGAGCGGCACCTTTCCCCTGCTGCCGGCGCTGGCGGCGATGGCCGCCCTGGCGGCCGGAACCTTCCTGCTGCGCCTGTCCGGCCCCGCCCTGCGGGCGAAGGTCACCTTCCCGAAACAGGCCGAGAAGCTGCTGGAGGCCTCGGCGGTCGTCCTGCTCGCCGCGCTGACGGCCACGGCGGCGCTCACCGAGGGCGAGGGCTTCGCCGGCGCGGCCCGGGGGCTCGGGGTCCTGGTCGGCGGGGTGCTCGCCTGGCGCGGGGCGCCCTTTCTCGTCGTCGTCCTCGCGGCGGCCGGCACGGCGGCGCTGCTGCGGCTCGCCGGCGTTCCCTAACCCCGTCCGCACGTGTCCGAAGAGCGCCCGGAGGCACCTCCGGGCGCTCTCCCGTATTTCGCCGGATGACGCGTGAATTCAAGCCTCATCGCATAAATGCAGCCACTCGTCTCGGATCCCGGATCCGGCATTGCTCAATCCGGTAGGCACCGGGTAACTTAATGTGAGGAAGCGACCTCAAGAGGTCGCCCACCCGTGTGCGCATCGCTCGCCTTTCGTTCGGGATGCCGTTCCATCGAGATGTTCGGGGGGATCATCGTGGGTGGGGGAGCCAGACCCCTTACGCTGCTCGCACCGCAATTCCTTTCCGGCGTCGACGTCGGACCCGCGCCTTAGCCGCGGTCCGGAATATCGAAGGTGCGCCGCGAAATTCCGCGCATGTGCCACGCCTCTGTCGGGCCGCATACGAGTACGCCGCCGGAAGTGGCCGAAATCCACCCGGCGCGGCGTCATTCGGCCGGCCGGGAATCGATCTGCCCAGCGTGCGCTCACCCCATGAGACGACCGCCTATCAGTCAGAGGACACATGCGCAGCACAGAACTCCTGATCACGTCCCAGCACTTCGTCACCGGCCGGCAGGCGGTCCTGGTCCATCACGACGTCTGGGACGCCGCTCTGACGCGCGTGCCGCTGTTGTCCGAGCGTGAACTCGATGTCTTCCGGATGCTGGCGAAGGGGTCGTCGAACCGGGCCATCGCGACCCAGCTGGCCATCACCGAGCGCACCACCAAGGCCCACGTCGCCCAGATACTGGCCAAACTCGACGTGGAGTCCCGGCTCCAGGCCGGCATCGTCGGGTTCGCCTGGGAGATCCTCGCCCACGGCACCGCGGTCCCCTGCGCCGGCGACCCGACCAGGTGTCACACGCTGAGCGCCGCTCAGCCTCATGCCGAGAGTGCGTGATTCCCCGGACGGGACGCCGGCGGCGGCTGCGGTCAGGCGAGCCCCGCGGTCTTCCCGCCGTCGATGACGACGTTGCTGCCGGTGATCCATGACGCGCGCGGCGAGACCAGGAAGCTCACCGCGTCCGCGACGTCCTGGGACTCGCCCAGCCGGCCGAGCGGGATCTCCGAGGCCCACTGCGCCGCGAGCCCGTCGAGGTCCGCGCTGGCCGGATCGCCGCCCAGGTACTCGACGATCTGCCCGCGCGCCGCCTTCGAGGCCGGCGTCTCCACGTTCCCCAGACACACCGAGACCACCCGGATCCCGTCCGGCGCCAGCTCGGCGGCCAGCCCCCGGCTGTACGTCTCCAGGGCGGCGTTCGCGGCGGCGTAGTGGTACAGCATCGGGTACGCCGCGATGGTGGCCGTCGTCGAGACATGGACGACGACACCGCCGCCGCTCTCCCGCAGCGAGGGCACCAGGGCCGCGTTGAGCCGGACGGCGGAGAGGAAGTTCAGCCCCACCGTGTACTGCCAGTCCTCCTCCAGGTCGAGCACCGGGTGGAAGGAGCGGACCCCGCCCGCGTTGTTGACGACGATGTCCACCCCGCCCAGCACTTCGAGCGCGCTGTCCGCCAACGCCCGTACGCCCTCGGGGGTGCTGAGGTCGGCCTTCACGAACTCGGCGCCGGACGGGGTGCTTTCGTCGGTGCTGCGGGCGCCGATGACGACGCGGGCGCCGGCGTCGAGCAGGTTCTGGGCGATGGCGGCGCCGATCCCTCGGCTGCCGCCGGTGACCACGGCCCGCTTGCCCGCCAGCTCTTCGGTGACCATGAGGTTCCACTCCTCTTTTTATTCACTGGAACGAGCAATCACGAAAGAAATTCTGCTGTGCTCCGCCTGGAGCGGTAAATCTCGTTTTCTCGATGCAGTGCATCGGATGAAGCGATGCGGCAAGGCCGCTCTTCACCACTCGACCGGCATGTTCAGCACCCCGTAGGAGAGGTCGTCACGCCTGAAATCGAAGTGCTCCAGCGGTTTCGCCGGCCGCAGTCCGGGCAGCCGGCGCGCGAGGGTGGACAGCGCGACCTGGAGTTCGACACGGGCCAGCTGCTGGGCGACGCACTGGTGCGGGCCGTAGCCGAACGCCAGGTGGGTACGCGCCCGCCGGCCGGGGTCCAGGGCGTCCGGGTCCGGGTACACGCTCTCGTCCCGGTTGCCGGAGGGGAGCGCGGCGACCAGCCACTCCCCCGCCTTCACCGTCCGCCCGCCGAGGGTGACGTCCTCGGTGGCGTACCGGGGCACCCCGAACTGGATCACCGACAGGTAGCGCAGCAGTTCCTCGACGGTCGCGGCGGCCGTGTCCGGCTCGGCGCGCAACTGGTCCCACACGCCGGGGTTCTCCAGCAGCGCCAGGGCGCCCAGCGCGATCATGTTGGCGGTCGACTCATGGCCGGACACCAGCAGCAGGACGCCGAGGTTGACCAACTCCTCGACGGTCAGCGGGCGTTCGGTCTCCTTGCCGCGGGCGATGAGCCGGCTCAGCAGATCGTCCCGCGGCACGGCGAGCCGCTGCACGACCACTTCACTGACCCGGTGTATCAGCCGTTCTCCAGCCGCCTGGCGGACGCTGTCGTCCGTGGCGGTGTTGCCCAGGAGATAGCTGTCCCGCACCAGCGCCTCGGGGTCGGTGTACGGCACCCCGACCAGCTCGCAGATCATCCGCAACGGGACGGGCAGCGCGAAGTCCCGTACCAGGTCCGCGCCGGAACCGGCCAGCATCGCGTCGATGCGGTCGTCGGTGATCTTCTGGATGCGCGGCCGCAGTGTCTCCACCCGGCGCGAGGTGAACTCGCCGACCAGCATCCGCCGCAGCCGGGTGTGCTCCGCGCCGTCCAGCAGGAACACCCAGCCCGGCAGCGGCTCGGGGACGCCGTAGGACGGGAGCATGTGGGTGACGCCCGCGCCGCGGGAGCTGAGCCGTGGATTCGCGAGCGCCTCCCGGATGTCCTCGTACCGGCTGACCAGCCACGCGTCCATCCCGGCCGGGCAGCGCACCTGCGCCACGGGGGCGTCTGCGCGCAACTTGGCGTAGACGTCGGCGGGGTCGAAAGGACGGGAGTCCAGCCTCTCGGTCGGGAAAGCGGGCAGGGGTGGGCGTGCCATACGGATGCCTTTCATGGGGTGGGGGCCGGCGGGTGAGGCGTTGTCACCACAGGACGGGCATGCTGCGCAGGCCGTAGACGATGTCGTTGTGCTTGAAGTCCGACGGCCCGAGCCGCTTCTCCAGCCGGAGTCCCGGCAGGCGGCGCAGCAGGGTGGAGAGGGTGACCTGGAGTTCGATGCGGGCCAGGTGGTCGCCGATGCACTGGTGCGCGCCGAACCCGAAGGCCAGGTTCGTGCGGGCCTTGCGGCCGAGGTCGACGGTGTCCGGGTCCGGGTACACGCTCTCGTCCCGGTTGCCGGAGGGGAGCGCGGCGACCAGCCACTCCCCCGCGCTCACCTCGGTGCCGCCGACGGTGGTGTCCTCGGTGGCGTACCGGACAAGACCGAACTGGATCACCGACAGGTAGCGCAGGAGTTCCTCCACCGCGGTGCCGATCGTCTCGGGCGCGGCGCGCAGCGTGGCGGCCCAGGCCGGGTTCTGGAGCAGCGTCAGCGTGCTGAGGGTGATCATGTTGGCGGTCGTCTCATGTCCGGCGACCAGCAGCAGCACGCCGAGCGTGGACAGCTCCTCGACGGTCAGCGGCCGTTCGCTCGCGGCGCCGCGGGCGATGAGCCGGCTCAGCAGGTCGTCCCGCGGCTCGGCGAACCGTCGCTCGATCAGCTCGCCGAGGTGGTCCTTCAGCCGCCGGTCGGCCGCGGCGCGGGTCACCTCGTCCTCCTCGAAGCTCATCAGCGTCTGGCTGTCCTGCTGGAAGGCCGCGTGGTCGCCGTAGGGCACACCGAGCAGCTCGCAGATCACCTGGGCCGGGATCGGCAGGGCGAACTCCCGTACCAGGTCGGCGCCGGAGCCGGTGAGCATCGTGTCGATGTGCGCGTCGGTGATCTTCTGGATGTACGGCCGCAGCGCCTCCGTCCGCCGTACGGTGAACGCGCCGCGCAGCATCCGCCGCAGCCGTGAGTGCTCCGCGCCGTCCAGCTGGATCATGAATCCCGGGAGCGGCTCGCGCGGGTCGTAGGACGGCAGCATGTGGTCGGAGCCCGCGGCGCGGGAGCTGAGCGTCGGGTTCGCCAGGACTTCCCGGATGTCCTCGTAGCGGCTGACCAGCCGCGCGTCCATGCCGGCCGGGCAGCGCACCCGCGATATCGGCTCCTCGGCCCGCAGCCTGGCGTAGGCCGTGTCCGGGTCGAGGGGGCGGGAGTCGGGGCGGGTGACGGGGAATCCGGGGACAGCGGTGACAGGGGCGTTCGTCATGGGGGACAGCTCCAGGGGCTCTCGCAGGGGGAAGTCGACGCCGGGTGGTGGGGGGTCACCGCGCGCCGACCGGTTCGGGGGCCTCGACCCGCTGTTCCTTGCGGCGGGCCGGGCGGCTGAAGCGCCGTACCGCAGGGCGTTCGACCAGCGTGTGGAGGGCCACGGCGAAGGCGAACGTGAGCGCGATGGTCAGCGGTATGCGGACCAGCCACATCGTCGGGGACGAGGCGAATCCGCCGGTGACGTGCACAGCGCCGATCGGGCCGTACTGGATGACCAGCCAGTGCACCATGTAGAAGGCGAACGCGAGTTCTCCCAGCCACACCACGGTCCGGCCGCTGAAAGCCGTCCGCACCCCCCGCACGTCGGCGGCGGCGAGGGCCGCGACGACCAGGGCGATCGGGAACGCGGCCGTCCCGGCGGAAATGCGGAATATACCGGGCAGGTAGGACTGGATCACTACGCATACGGCTGCCAGGAGGAAAGCCGTTGGGATACCCAGCCGAATCCATTTTCCGGTCATCACGATACGCGCCATCAGAATGCCGAGAATGAATTCGAGAATCCTGGTGAAAGGGAAGCTGTACACGAACCAGCTGTGCCATTCCGGGATCGTCGGATCCCATGTCGTGGCCGGTTCGGTCGGCAGCAGCACGGCGGCGAACGGGACCAGGAAGACCGCCGCGGTGACGCCGGCCACCACCGCCCACAGCCGTTCCGGACGGATGCGCCCGATGATCCGGATCAGCCAGGGGAACGCCAGGTAGAAGACGATCTCGCAGCAGAGGGACCAGGTCGGCACATTGATGCCGATCAGCCCGCCGCGGGTGTCGAGATGAGGCACCCAGGGCTCGACCAGGAAAAGCACCGGGAGTGTGTTGATCGCCTTGATCGACACACCGGCGAGGAACATCAGGGCCAGGGTGATCACGAAGGTGACCAGATGGTTGGGGAAAATCTTGACCACGCGCCGGCGCCAGAACAGCGGCAGGGTGTCTTTCGGATCGTGGACCCAGGCCAGGATGAATCCGCTGAGCATGAAGAAGAGAGTCAGCGAGACCGGGCCGATCGTCATGAGCACCTTGGGGGCGCCGGGGAAAAGTCCGGCGATATGGGTGATCAGCACACAGAGGGCCGCGAGAGCTCGCACACCCGTCAATGACGGGAGGTTGCCCGGGCGTGGGGACGGTTCCGATGTCTGCATGACTGTTTCTCTCCGATTTCGCGGGACGGGGGCCCTTTGCGGCGGGAGCAGCGGCCTGCCACAGATCGAAGCAGGTCAGGGCGGTTCCGCGCTCGCCCCGGGGGTGCAGAGCCCACGCCGCTAAACCGGACTCCTAGTCGTCCGAATCGGCTGAATGAATCCACCGGACCGCAAAGAACCGCCGAATTCGCTCCCGGGGTTTCTCGCGGGTCGCGGATATCGGCGGCGGCTGCGAGCTGCGGCGCGCACGGTTCGGAACAGGCGCTACGGGAGCCGGAGTTGCTCACCGGGCCGCCCGGGGGCGGGATCTGCCGGCCGTGCGCGCCGCTCGGGTGCGGGTCCTGGACGGCCCGTCCCGCGTCAGCCGGCTGGGATCTCAGGTGGCGCGGGCCGGCTCATGTCCCGTGCTGTGCATGCGGAAGGTGCTCGGCTCCGGCGCGAGGCTCACCGCAGCCCTCACATCCGGCTACCGGCCGGCCGCGGTACGGATGCCGGCGCGTAGATCTCCCCCACCGTCTCCTGAAGCGCGCTGACGAAAGACACCATGCGCTGGCTCGGCGCCACGTCCGTCATCGTCGTCACCCCTATGGAGAGATGGGGCCGCCGGTCGGCGACCTCCAGGAGCGCGATGCCGCCGCCGTCCAAGGACGGGCGGTGGTGGGTGAGGGCGAAGCCCGCGCCCGCGGCGGCCAGTTCTCTCACCGCCTCCCGTCCCGTCGTACGGATGATCCTGGGCATCGGCGTTGCGGCTCCGTCGAAGAGCGACCTCGTGTAGGCGAAGTGGGGGTCTTCGGCGGGGAGGTCCGGGATCAGGAGGGTCTCCCGTGCGAGTTCCGTGAGGGAGGCTCTTTCCGCTGCCGCCAGGGGGTGCTCGCGGGAGATCAGGGCGTAGAGCGGGGGTACGGCCAGCTCGACGAACCTGCCTCCGTCGACCCGGGTGAAGTTGTACGTCACCAGCAGTTCGCAGACCCCGTCGAGCATCAGCTCCGCAGGGCTGGTGGTGTCATGGACGTCGACCCTGAGCCCCGGGTGGGTCTTCGCCAGCCTGGCGAGGGTGCGCGGGATGACGAACGGGGTGAGCGAGTGGCAGCAGCCCACGTCCAGTTGTCCCGTGGTCTCGTCCCGCAGGCCGCTGCTGCGGTCCTTGAGGGTGCGGGCCTGCCGCAGGACGGTCCGGGCGTCGTCGAGCAGGACCCGCCCGCTCGGCGTCAGCGCCACCCCTTTGGCGTGCCGGCGCAGCAGTAACTGGCTGCCCAGCTGGCGCTCCAGCCGCTGCATGGCCGACGAGACGGCGGACTGCGAGGCGTGCAGCCTGGCCGCGGCCTCGGAGATGTTCCCGGTCTCGGCGATGGTCACGAAATACAGCAGCTGCGTGAGACTGAAGTCCAGCCGGTCGCTCATGTCTGGTACCTGAATCTTTCTCGGAACGTCACAGATCACGGGAAGTTGCGGGAAGCGGCAGGGCCCGGCGCTCCAGGGACGCCCATATGGGTTAATTTTCAAACAACTCTCCCGTCAGGCAGCTTCCTCGCCGGACCCGCCCCGGCGCCAGAAGCACTTTCACGAGGTGCCGGTACAGGGCCGCGACCCCGTACTTTCACCAGGCCAGGAGCAAGAACCCCGATGGCAGCCACCGTCTCGCGTACCGGGAATCTCCCCACCGCCCCCGCCCTGACCGGCTTGGTCGGCAGGCGGCGGGAGACCGCCGAGATCGGGGCGCGGCTGCGCGCGGCACGGCTGCTCACCCTGACCGGCCCCGGCGGCGTGGGCAAGACGCGGCTGGCGCTGGAGGCGGCCTCGGCCGTCCGCGAGGAGTTCCCCGACGGGGTGTGGCTGGTCGACCTGGCCCCGGTCCAGCGGCCTTCCACGGTGGCGCGGGCCGTCGCGACCGCCCTGGGCGTCCCTGATCACGGCCGGCTCGCCGAACGGCTGGCCGGCCGCCGGGCGCTGATCGTGCTGGACAACTGCGAACACCTCGCCGACGACTGCGCCGAACTCGCCCGCACCCTGCTCCAGATGGCGCCCGGGATACGCGTCCTCGTCACCAGCCGCCATCTGCTCGGCGTCGACGGCGAACACGTCCTCACCGTCGCCCCGCTGCCGCAGGAGGACGCCGTCGAACTGCTGCGGGCGCGGGCCGCGGAGTTCCACGGTGTGAAACGGCTCGACGCCGCGCCCCCCGCATCGGTCCGGCGCCTGTGCGCGCGGCTCGACGGACTCCCGCTCGCCGTCCAGCTGGCCGCGCCCCGGCTGCGGACCCTGTCCGTGGAACAGCTGACGGACCGGCTGCCGTCCCTCACCGGGGGCAGCCGGACCGGGCCGCCGAGACACCGCACGATGAGAGCGGCCGTCGAGCACAGCTACGGCCTGTGCGACCCGGCCGAGCGGGTGCTGTGGCACCGGCTGACGGTCTTCGCCGGCGACTTCGCCCTGGACGCGGCCGAAGAGGTGTGCTCCGGCGCCGGCGTCGCCCGCGCCGAGGTGCTCGGCCTCCTCGACCGGCTCACCGCCCAGTCCGTCGTCCTGCTGTGCGGCCCTGAGGGCGAGCGGCGCTACCGGCTGCTCGAAAGCGTCCGCCGGTACGGGCGCGAACGTCTCGCCGGGTCCGGGGAGGAGCGGCGGCTGCGGCGCCGGCACCGCGACTTCTTCCTCGGCCTCGCCCAGGGGATGGCCGCCCGCTGGTGCGGCCCCGGGCAGGCGGCGGAGCTGGACCGGCTGCGGGCCGAACACGGCGATCTGCTCGCGGCACTGGACTTCCACGACGATCCGCGCGCCACCCTGAAGCTGGTCACCGCACTGCGCTTCCACTGGTGCGCCGGCGGCTTCCTCGGCGAGGGGCGCCGGCAGTTCGAACAGACGCTGGCGGCGGCGCCCGAACCCACCCCCGAGCGAGCCCGCGCGCTGCGGGCGGCGGCCTGGACGGCGCTGCTCCAGGGCGACGCGGAGGCGGCCGACGCCTGGCTGGCGGAGGAGCACGCGCACCTCCTGCCCCTGCCCGGACAGCCAGACCCGCCGGAGGAACACGCCGACCTCCTGACCCTGCGCGGCCGGTCCGCAGAGCTCCGGGGACAACTGGAGCCCGCCCGCGCCCAGTACGAGGCCGCCGTCGCCGCGTGCACCGGACCGGGCGACGCGCCCTGTCTCCTCGTCGCGCTCTTCCACCTGCTCCGCGTCCTCAGCCGGCTCGGCCACCCCGACACCGCCCACGCCGGCCGCCGCGCCCTCGCCCTCGCCGACGCGCGGGGGGAACGCCTGGTACGGGCCCACGTGCTGCGGACCCTGGCCCGCGACGCCTGGAACCGCGGCGACCAGCCGACGGCCCTGGCCCTGAGCCGGGCGGCGCTGGAGAGCCACCAGGGTTTCGACGACCTCAGGGGCGCCGCCGCGATGGTGGAACTGCTCGCCTGGGCCACCGCCTCCCACGGCGACTTCCGGCAGGCCGCCCGGCTGCTCGGCTCCGCCGCCGCCCTGCGGGACAACGCCGGCGTCACGTCCGGTCCGTGGTCGGCGCACCACCACGCCCGCTGCGAGGAAGCGGCCCTGCGGGCGCTGGGCCCGAAGCGGTACCGGACCGAGTTGGCCGCCGGCCGCTGGTACGACACCCCGGCCGCAGCCGCTGAACAGGCCCTGAACGCGCGGGAGAACACACAAGACCCGGCCCCCCGGCGGGTCCCGGACCCGCTGACCCGCCGCGAACGGGAAGTGGCCGCGCTGGTGGCCCAGGGCATGACCAACCGGGCGATCGCAGCCACTCTCGAACTGTCCCGGCGCACCGTCGACGGCCACGTACGCAACGTCCTCGCCAAGCTCGGATGCGCCAACCGCGCCCGGATAGCGGCCTGGTGGACGACGCACCAGTCGCCGGGCCGCCCCCGGCGGACGGCCGGAAGCGAGGCCGCCTGACCCGGTGTCCGACCGCAGTCGCGTGTGCGCCCAGGAGAAACGGACGTGAACACAGCCCTGCCCGCCTCCCTCACCAGCTTCGTGGGCCGCCGGCGGGAGCTGCCGGAGATCCGCCGGCTCCTGGGCACGGCACGGCTGGTGACCCTCACGGGGACGGCCGGGGTGGGCAAGACCCGGCTGGCCCTCGAGGCCGCCGGGACCTTTCCGGGCGGGGCCTATCTGGTGGATCTGGCCCCGGTCCACGACCCGTCGGCCGTGGCCCGCGCGGTCGCGGTCGCGCTGCGCCTGCCGGACCAGGATCGCGGGCCCTGGCCGGAGCGAGTCGCCGCGCAGCTGGCCGGACGGGACGCCCTGCTGGTCCTGGACAACTGCGAACACCTGCTGGGCGCCTGCGCGCGGCTGACCCTGGACCTCCTGTCGGCGGCACCCCGGCTGCGCGTCCTGGCCACCAGCCGCGAGACCCTGGGCCTGCCGGGCGAACACGCCTTCCCCGTCCCGCCCCTGCGCCCCGCCGAGGCCGCCGAGCTGCTGTACGACCGGACGGCCGCGCTCCGCCCCGGCTTCCAGGTCACCGGCGCCGACCGGGCCGTCGTCGAGCGGCTGTGCGCGGAGCTGGACGGGCTGCCGCTGGCGGTCGAGCTGGCCGCGTCCCGGCTGCGCACACTGAGCGTCCAGCAGGTCGCGGAGCGGATGGCGGACCGGTTCGCGCTGCTGACGGCGGGCGCCCGTACCGCCCGGCCGCAGCGCAGCCTGCGCGGCGCGATCGACCGGAGCTGGGAGCTGTGCCGCCCGCAGGAGCGGTTGCTGTGGAGCCGGCTGTCGGTGTTCGCGGGGGGTTTCACCCTGGAGGCGGCCGAGAGTGTGTGCGCGGGCGAGGGGCTCGACGAGCGCGAGGTGCTCGACGTGCTGGACCGGCTGGCCGCCCAGTCCCTGGTGGAGGCTCCCGGCGCGGGCGGCGCGCCCCGCTACCGGCTGCTGGAGAGCGTCCGGCACTACGGCGGGGAGCGGCTGGCGGCCTCCGGCGCGCTGCCTCTGCTGGTGCGGCGGCACCGTGACTTCTATCGGGCGCGCGCCGAACGCCTGCACGCGGACTGGTCCGGGCCTCGGCAGGGGGAGTTCCTGGCGTGGTTCCGGGCCGAGCACGGGAATCTGCTGGCGGCGCTGGAGCGGGTGGGCGCCGGGGATGCCGGATCGGGTATAGGGGACGCCGGATCGGGTGCGGGGGGCGCTCCGCAGGAGGCCGGGGGCATTTGTCCGGACGCCGGGGGTAGTTGGCCGGACGCCGGGGGTAGTTGGCCGGACGCCGCCGGTTCTCACGACTCCCAGGGCCCTCAGGACTCTCACGATTCTCAGCGCCCCCAGAGTTCCCAGGGCCCTCAGGGTTCTCAGTACGCCCAGCGCTCCCAGCACTCCCAGCACTCCCAGAACAACGACGCCGAAGCCGCGCTCTCCCTGGCCGCCGCCCTGGAACACCACTGGATCGCGAGCGGATCCCTCACCCAGGGCCGGCGGCACCTGGACCGGACCCTGGCCGAGGCGCCCCGCCCGACCCCGGCCCGCGCACGCGCGCTGCTGGCCGCCGCCGCCCTGGCACAGGCCCGCTACGACCTGCCGACGGCGGCCCGGCGGCTGGCCGAGGCCGGTGAACTCGCCCGGCGGCTGGGCGAGTTGGCGCTGGGCGCCCGGGTGCGGGGGCACCTCGGTGTCTCGGCGCTCTTCCGGGGCCGGCTAGCCGAGGCCGTCGGCCTGGTCGAGCAGGCGGTGGCGGAGCACGCCGCGCTGGGCGACCGTGACGGCGCGGCCGTCTGGAGCTGCGCGCTGGCCGTCGTACAGATCCTCGGCGAGGACCCGCGCGCCCCGGAAACCCTGGGGCGCGCGCTGGCGGAGGCCGAGGTCCGCGGCCTCCGGTGGAACTACTCCTTCCTGCTGACGATCCTGGGCCGGCGCACCTGGGCTCTCGACGATCCACGGGAGGCGAGGGAGCTGACCCTGTCGGCGCTGCGGAGCCTCGGCCACAGCAGCGGGACACCGAGGCTGGTCGAGCGGCTGGCGTGGATCACCGCGTCGGACGCCCGCTCACCGCTCACCGTCACCGGCACCCCGCTGCCCTCAGGCGACCCGCGCGCCGACGACCTCCACACCCGTCACGGGACCCAGCCTCACGACGCCCCCCTCACCCGCCGCGAACAAGAAGTCGCCGCCCTGATCGCCCAAGGCATGACCAACCGCCAGATCGGCTCCGCCCTCGGCTGCTCCCCCCGCACGGTCGACTTCCACGTCCGCAACATCCTCGCCAAACTCGACCACGGCTCCCGCGCCCGCATCGCCTCCTGGTGGACGGCACATCAGCTCCGTGCGGGCGCGCTGAGCTGATCAGCCGCCGGATCACCGGCTCACGTGCGAGCGCTCTGCTCACGGCGTCCACGCAGAACCCGCCGCACCCCCATCGGCGTCACCCCCACCCCCACGCTCAGCAGCACCGCCGCCGCGGCCAGCGCGGTGGACCGCCAGGGCCACGCCGCGCCCGTCAGCTCCAGGTGGGCCGAGGGGTACTCCGAGAACTTCGCGGTGACCAGCGCCGTACGGCGGTCGCCGTGTGCGGCGAGGTCGCGCAGCACCGGATCGAAGCCGAACTCCCCGGACTTCCGTCCGCCGCCGGGCAGTTCGGGGGTGAGCCCGTTGCGGCGGGCCCAGTCGCGCAGCGGGGCGCCGACGCCGGAGGCGTTCTCGACGCCGGGCACCACGAAGCGGTCCGCGCCCTGGGCGCCGCCCTGCGCGGGCCGGGTGACGAGGACCAGGCCGTGGCGGGTGGTGACGGTGTCGCGGGCGCCGACCACCACGGTCCGGGTGGCGAAGGAGACCCCGCCGTAGGCCTCGAAGGCGGCGGCGGCGTCGATCTCCTCGACGCCGTCGACCAGGCCGACGGCCGTGGTGGGGCGCAGCCAGGGGAACGCCGCGTTGAGGGCGTACGGCAGGTCGCCGGGGGCGAGGTGGTTGGCCGGTATCGAGGTCGGTCCGTCCGGGGTCCAGCCGGGGTAGGACAGGCCGGTGCCGATCCGGGTCGCCTCCTGCTTGCCGGCGAGTTCCTCGACCAGCTTCAGGGCGCCCACGGTGCCGGAGGTGACGCCCGCGGTGGTGGTCACCCGGCCGTCCTCGACGTAGCGCTGCCCGCGCTTCCAGTGGACGTCGGGGTAACCGCGTTCCAGGGAGCCGATGTTGGACCAGAACGAGGTGGCATTGCGGCCGTCGAGCAGGCCGGCGGCGGCCAGCAGTTCGGAGCCCGCGCACACCCCGAGGATCCGGGCGCCCTTGCGGTGGCGTTCGACGATCCACCGGCGCAGGGCCTCCTCGCCCGTGCCGGCGGGGTCGGTCACCGCGGGCACGACGACCACGTCGGGCTCCGGCACGGCGCCGTCCGTCACCTCGGCCAGCGTGTGGTCGGGCAGCAGATGGGCGCCGCCGGACAGCGCGGCGACACGGCGTTCGGCGGCCACCGTGTAGACGAACATGCCCGGCGACTCGGCGAACACCTGGTAGGGCGCGAGTACGTCGGTGGCGACGGAGCCGGCGTTGCTGACGGCGACCGCCACCGTGATCCGGTCGTCCGGCACCGGCCGGGCGGCCGGCCGCTTCCCGGCTGCGGGGGCGGCGGCGAAGCTGTCGGCCATCGACGCGCTCACCCCGGCGAAGGCGATCCCCGCGAAGGCCGCGACAGACAGCGTCGTACCGAGCAGTGCCCAGCCGGTGCGGCGCAGTGCCTGGCGTGTTCTTGCTCTGGACAAGACATATCTCCATGATCCGGGCGTCGACCGGCGGCGTGGTGCCGTCGGCCCTCGTAGGGGCGGTTCAGCGCAGTTGTGAGGGCGGGACGCCGAATGCCTCGGTGACCACGCGGCGCAGTTGGCGGGCGTCGCTGAAGCCGCAGCGCAGGGCGACCGCGTCGACCGGCAGATCGGTGCCGGACAGCAGGGTGCGGGCGCGCTCCAGCCGCAGTCGCCGCTGGTAGGCGAAGGGGGTGAGGCCGGTGGCCGCGGTGAAGGCCCGGGTCAGGCCGCGCGGGGACAGCCGTGCGACGTCGGAGAGTTCCGCCAGGGTGAAGGCGGCGTCGAGATGCTGCGCGAGGTGGTCCTGCACCCGGTGCACCGCGGGCTGGACGTGGTCGCGGTGCCGCAGGAACGGGCTGATCTGCGCCGCGTCCCCGTCCCGCCGCAGATACAGCACCAGTTCGCGCGCGACCGCCGCCGCCGGCTCCGGGCCCCGGTCGCGCTCGACGAGGGACAGCGCGAGGTCGATCCCCGAGGAGATGCCCGCGCTGGTGCTGACCCGTCCGTCGTGCACGTAGAGCGCGGCGTCGCGGACCCGGGCGCGCGGGTATCTCTCGCGCATCGCCGCGATGAGCGACCAGTGGGTCGTGCACGCCCGGCCGTCCAGCAGCCCGGCCTCCCCCAGGACCGCGGCGCCGCTGCACACCGAGGCCACCCGGGCGCCCGCGTCGTACGCCTCGCGCACCCAGCGGACCGCGGCGGGTGACACCAGCCGGTCGGATCCGGTCAGCCGGGGGCCCGGTACGAGCACCAGGTCGCCGGCGTCCGCCCGGCACGCCGGCAGGGGTGTCAGTCCCGCCAGCCGCAGCCCTTGGGCGGAGCGCAGCGCGTCCGTCTCGGCGGTGTACTCCAGCCGGTAGCCGCCGCCCAACCGGGCCGCGGCGTCGAACACCTGCACAGGGCCGCCGAGGTCCAGCAGGTTCACCTCGGGCAGTACCAGCACCAGGACCCGCCCGGTCGTCTCGTCGCTCACCCCGTCACGGTAGGCCGGAGCGGGCCGCCCGCACGAGGTCGTCCGGCGCCGGACAGCGGACGGATCTGGCACCTCCCGCTGTCTCCGGCGACTTCCTCCAGACGGAACACCAACCCCCCTGCGGCACAGAGAAGACACAGCCAGGACACAGGGATCCGTCCGCAGGACAGTCGCACGACATCGCCCGCTGCTCGAATGGAGATCGCTCCAAGCGGATTCCGGCCGCTCAGAAAGACACCTCACACGGCGAGGAGGCAAGCAACGTGGCGCGAGAATCCGAGGGCGTGCCCGGGACCCGGCCGTGGGTCGCCCGGCTCCTGCGCACCCGCTGGGGAGCCGCCTGGGCCGATCTTCCCCTGCGGCCCCTGACGGTCGGCCCGGGCGGCCCGCTCAGCCACACCGCCGGGCTGTGGCACGTCGGCGCCGAGGGCGCGGGGCACGTCCTGAAGGTCCAGCTCAACCCGGACGCGGCCCGCCCGCCCGCGTTCTACCCGCTCAAGGAGAAGGTCCTGGCCCACTGCCGCGACCACGGCGTGCCGGTGGTGGAGGCGGTGCCGGACGTCGCGGGCAACTCCAGTGTGTGGAGCGACGGCCTGGTCTGCGAACTGCTGCCGCGCTCCCCGGGCATCGCCGCCCAGGCC
This sequence comes from Streptomyces sp. AMJ-169, assembly GCF_055597585.1. Classification (NCBI taxonomy): domain Bacteria; kingdom Bacillati; phylum Actinomycetota; class Actinomycetes; order Kitasatosporales; family Streptomycetaceae; genus Streptomyces; species Streptomyces sp. AMJ-169. Next base: position 1,247 of record NZ_JBVLTJ010000007.1, on the reverse strand, counting down.
CTCACCCCCGTCCAGGCCGCGGCCGTCACCGACGCCGGTCTGCGCCTGCGGGACGCCCTGGACCGGCTGCCCGGCGACGTCCGCGCCGGCCTCGCCCCGCTGCGGCTGCCCCGGCTGGTCGAGGAGGAGCACTGGCCCACCGCCCTGCGCGACGCGGAGGAACGGCTGCTGCCGCTGGCACAGAAGCGCGACGACGACTGGGGGCGCGCCGCGGCCGAGGCGCTCGGCGGTGTCGTACGGGCCGCGGAGCTGATGCGGCGGGCCGGGGAGGTTCCGGCCGACCGGGTGGCCGTCGTCCACAGCGATCTGCACTACCACCATGTCCTGCTCACCCCCGGGACCGCCCCGCCCACCGCGCTGGCGCTGCTGGACTTCGACAACCTGCACGTCGGGGACCCCCTGCTGGATCTGGCCTGGACGGCGGAGACGGCCGGGCGGATCGCGGACCCGGCGGGGCAGGCCGACTGCGCCCGCGCGTTCCTCGCCGCCGCCCGGGCGGGCGGCGCGCTCGCGCCCGGCGCCGAGGCGCTGCTGATGCCGCTGCTCCTGGCCCACTCACTGCCGGTGATCGTGGACATCGCCAAGGACATCCTGGAGCGCGGCATCCTCACCCCGGTGTGGCTCGGCTACTTCGAGCTGCTCTCCCCCGACCGCAGACTGCGCGTCCACGACCTCCTGACGGCGACAGCCGGCGCCTGAACCCCGGCCGCACCATTCACCCCTGCTTTCACCCCCCACGGGAGAATGCCATGCCTGCATCGCACACGCCCTCCGGCGGCTGGCCCGCCGACCTCTCCTCCTACTGCTTCGAAGTCCCCTACTCCGAGGACTCCATCCTCTTCGAGTCGGCCAAGGGCATCCGGCTGCACGACACGGCCGGCAAGGGCTATCTCGACGGCATGTCCGGCGTGTTCGTCACCTGCTTCGGCTACGACTGCGCGCCGATCGCCGACGCGATCGCCGAGCAGCTGCGCACCCTGCCCTTCAACCCGCCGCTGCACGGCACCAACCGCCCCGCGCTGGAGGCGGCCCAGCGGCTGGTCGACCTCGCGCCGGCGTCGATCACGGCGGCGAAGCTGGTCAGCGGCGGCTCGGAGGCGGTCGAGGCGTCGCTGCGGCTGGCCCGGCTGTACCAGCGCAGCCAGGGCAGGCCGGGCAAGGTGAAGATCCTCAGCCACTTCCACGGCTACCACGGCTCCACCTTCGGCTCCCTCTCGGTGACCGGGCGGCCCGACGTCACCCGGTTC